>NZ_LLWH01000207.1 GCF_001411475.1 Pseudomonas endophytica
GCAGTGGCGACCGTCCAGACCGTGGTGATCGTGAGCGTCGTGCTCCGGCGCCATTGGCGGAAGGCCGTGCTCGTTGCCGTACCGCGTTGGGTGCGCGTGATGGTATCGCTGCCAAGAACCTGCTGGGCGCTATTCTCAACGAGGGTGGCCTGGCGCGTGAAGCCATCGGTCGCATTCAAGTGCGTGATAGCTTCAGCTTGGTAGAACTGCCTGAAGAAGGCTTGGAAAAACTGCTGGCCAAGCTTAAAGACACTCGTGTCGCTGGCAAGCAGTTGAAGCTGCGTCGCTACCGCGAAGATTAATCACGACGTGTTGTGATTAATCGCTAAAAAAATCCCCGACTGGTTCGGGGATTTTTTTGCCCGGCATTTGATGAAACCCCGTAGGCGCTATCGAGGAACGATGGCTACGATCTTTTGGTAGATAAGATCAAAAGATCGCGAGCAAGCTCTCTCCTACAGTGCATTGACGGACTTAGTGAACGCTACAATTGCGTAGGAGCTGTCGAGGAACGAAGGCTGCGATCTTTTGATCGCAATACCGCATGGACGGGTTACGGGTTTTAATCAAACCGATAAATATCCATCCCTAGCGCGCCCAAGGTCCAGCCCTGATGGGCGATGCTGAATCGTCCGCCCGCACCTCGTGCAACGTACAGCGGTAACAAGTGTTCATCGCTGGGGTGATTTTTGACCGCGTACGGTGCTTGTTGCCGGTACTGGAACAGGGCGTCTTCATCCCCAGCAGCCAGTTTTTCGATCATCCAGCCACGAAACGCCTTGGCCCAAGGTTCAACGCTTTCTGGGCCTGCCTGCCAGTCAAGTTCACGCAGGTTGTGAGTGATGCTGCCTGAGCCAATAATCAAGATATCTTCGCTGCGCAAGTCAGCCAGTGCCTGGCCCAGTTCACTCAAGCCAACAGGGCCTATCCGGGTTGGCAGTGAAATCTGCACCACCGGGATGTCAGCAGCCGGGTACATCAGCGACAACGGCACCCAGGCGCCATGGTCGAAAGGGCGATGAGCATCCAATTGAGCAGGAAGACCGTGCTTTGCTAACAGCTGCACGATACGTGCGGCCAGCGCTGGGTCGCCAGGCGCTGGGTATTTCATGGCAAACAACTCGGGTGGGAAGCCGCCGAAGTCATGCCAGGTTTCAGGCGCGCGATGGCTGGCGACTCGCAGATCAGTACTTTCCCAGTGAGCAGAAACCACGATGATGGCCGTGGGTTTTACGAGTTCCGCTGCTAGGCGCTTCAATGCCGGGCCGCTATCACCGGGTTCCAGTGCCAGCATCGGAGAGCCGTGAGAGATGTATAGGCTGGGCAGCATCATGGGGTCCTCAAGGTTAAGATGAGCCATCTTTAACCGGATCATTGATCTATATCCAATATAAGTTCTAGTGCTTATTGATCGAATTTAATGTTGGGTCAGGCGCAGACGGAGCGGGCCATCCAGTGCAGAACGGAGCGTCCAGACACAAAAAAGGGAGACCGAAGTCTCCCTTTTAGTGCGTGCCCTAGCGGTTAGCCACGACGACGCAGTGCATCAATACGCTCTTCCAGAGGCGGGTGGCTCATAAACATCCGCGCCAAACCCTGCTTTAAGCCGCCGTTAATACCAAAGGCGGACAAGGTGTCGGGCATGTGCACCGGCAAGCCTTGCTCTGAACGTAAGCGCTGCAAGGCGCTGATCATGGCTGAGGTCCCGGCTAACTGAGCACCGGCTTCGTCAGCCCGGTATTCGCGTCTACGTGAGAACCACATCACGATGGCGCTCGCCAAGAAGCCCAGCACCAGTTCAGCGAAAATGGTCGCGACATAGTAGGCAATGCCTCGGCCTTCTTCGTTTTTAAAGATCACTTTGTCGACAAAGTTGCCGATGATACGGGCAAAGAACATCACAAAGGTGTTAACCACGCCTTGCACCAAGGCCAAGGTCACCATGTCGCCATTGGCGACGTGACCGATTTCGTGGGCCAATACGGCTTTCACTTCATCGGGCGAAAAACGCTCAAGCAAACCTTGGCTGACCGCAACCAAGGCATCATTTTTATTCCAGCCAGTAGCAAATGCGTTGGCCTCGTAAGCCGGGAATATCCCTACTTCAGGCATTTTGATCCCAGCTTCGCGGGACAATTGTTCAACGGTTTGCATCAGCCATTGTTCATGGCGGGTACGAGGTTGAGTGATCACTTGGGTGCTGGTGCTCATTTTCGCCATCCATTTAGAGATGAACAGCGAGAACAAAGACCCTGCAAAACCAAAGACCGCACAGAAGACCAACAGCTGATTGAGGTTCAGATCAACCCCGTTGGCCGCCATGAACCCGTTAAAGCCGAATAGGCTCAGGGTGATGCTGGCAATCAGCACGACCGCCAGGTTAGTGGCCAAAAACAGCAAAATGCGCATCATGGTTGTAAGAATCTCCTCGTCTTAAAGGTGTTGCTGCATGCGGGTATATAAGGTGCTGCTTCGGTCTATTCAACTAGGTGACTATTTCAAACTGTGTCCTACAGCTCGAATCGAATGCTGTGCCTGATATTTCCTAACAAGAGCAGGTGCTTTATTCAGGCTATAGATAGCCCCGAAGCCAGTAAATTAAAGGCCTTGCAGAGTTATGCGGGCGGGTCAGGAGTTGGGCGGGGCGCGAAAGCGAGCAGATGAAGAATCTTTCAGTGGACACATGCTGTGCGACTTTTCATTTGTCGCACAGCATGTTCGGAAATTACTGACGATAGGTCTTCAGAAAATTACCGATCCGCCCGATGGCCATGTCCAGCTCATCAACGCGAGGTAGGGTCACCACTCGGAAGTGATCGGGCCAAGGCCAGTTGAACGCTGTGCCTTGTACGACTAGCAGTTTCTCTGAGAGCAGCAGGTCCAAAACGAATTTTTCGTCGTTGAGGATCGGGCACACTTTCGGGTCAATACGCGGGAAGGCGTACAGCGCGCCCATCGGCTTCACGCAACTGACGCCAGGGATGTCGTTAAGCAGCTCCCAAGTGCGATTGCGCTGCTCGAGTAAACGGCCGTTTGGCAGAATCAGGTCATTGATACTCTGGTAACCGCCGAGTGCGGTTTGAATGGCGTGTTGGCTGGGTACGTTTGCGCACAAACGCATGTTGGCCAGCATGTCTATGCCTTCGATGTAGCCTTGAGCGTTATGCTTGGGGCCGGAGATTGCAATCCAGCCGGAACGGAAGCCTGCCACCCGGTACGACTTGGACAAACCGTTGAAGGTCAGACAAAGCACGTCTGGGGCCAGCGAAGCGGTGCATATGTGCACAGCGTCGTCGTAAAGGATTTTGTCGTAGATCTCGTCCGAGAACACCACCAGGTTGTGCTGGCGCGCCAGCTCAAGCATGCCTAGCAATACTTCCTTGGAGTACACCGCGCCCGTCGGGTTGTTGGGGTTGATGATGACCATGGCTTTGGTATTTGGGGTGATCTTGGCCTTGATGTCTTCAAGGTCTGGCCACCAGTTGGCTTGCTCGTCACACAGGTAGTGCACCGGATGGCCACCGGCCAAGGTGACTGCGGCCGTCCACAGAGGGTAGTCGGGTGCTGGCACCAGCACTTCGTCGCCATTGTTTAGCAGTGCTTGCAGCGACATGACGATCAGTTCGGACACGCCGTTGCCCAGATAGACGTCTTCAATGCCGACCCCTTCAACCTGCTTTTGCTGGTAATACTGCATCACCGCCTTACGTGCGCTGAACAAACCTTTGGAGTCGCTGTAGCCTTGGGCGGTTGGCAGATTACGAATCACGTCTTGCAGGATCTCGTCCGGCGCTTCAAAACCAAAAGGTGCCGGGTTGCCGATATTCAGCTTGAGGATGCGTTGGCCTTCCTCTTCCAGACGTTTGGCGTGCTTGAGCACTGGGCCGCGAATGTCATAACAGACGTTGGCGAGCTTGTTTGATTTGCTGACCTGCATGGCGATGGGATCCTGAAAATGAACGATCCAGGCAAGGTGGTCACCTCTGCACTGGTGAATTCTGCGTTGGCGAACACCGCTTTGCTTCAAGAATCCGTTTGAATGCAGATAGAGCGGGTGCCAGACTGGCGCATAACGAGGTGCAATCATACGTGCCACCCGCCCCCCGGAAAAGCCACTGGGCGGGGTTTTTCAGTTGCAGAGGTATAACCATGGAAAAGTTGAGCAAAACCCTAGACGAATGGAAGGCTATGCTGGATCCAGAGCAGTACAACGTGTGCCGTCTGAAAGGCACCGAGCGACCGTTTTCAGGTAAGTACAACGGCACCAAAACCGATGGCGTTTATCACTGCATTTGCTGCAATGAGCCGTTGTTTGATTCGCGCGCCAAGTTTGATTCCGGGTGCGGTTGGCCGAGTTTTTATGAGCCAATTGGTGAGGGTGCGATGGTAGAAATCCGGGACATTAGCCACGGCATGATCCGCACAGAGGTGGTGTGCGCCAAGTGTGACGCGCATTTGGGCCATGTATTTCCTGATGGTCCGCCACCAACCGGTCTGCGCTATTGCATCAACTCGGTGTGTCTGGACTTGGTTCCTCGCACCTAACGCCCATTACGCTCTTTTGCGAGATCGCGCCATGACTGACAAGCTGCTCACAATTCCTTGCACCACCCTCAGCGGTGAGCAAAAAACCTTGGCGGATTACTCGGGTAAGGTCGTGCTGGTGGTTAACACGGCCAGCAAGTGTGGCTTTACCCCGCAATACAAAGCGCTGGAAGCCCTGTGGAAGCGCTACAAGGATCAAGGGTTGGTGGTCCTTGGCTTCCCGTGCAACCAGTTCGGCAAGCAGGAGCCGGGGGATGAAGCAGCGATTTCTGAGTTTTGTGAGTTGAATTTTGGCGTGACTTTCCCGCTGTTCAAAAAGATCGAGGTGAATGGGAGCGATACGCACCCGTTGTACGTTGAGCTGAAAAAGCGCGCGCCGGGGTTCTTGGGCACTGAGCGGATCAAATGGAACTTCACCAAGTTTCTGATAAGCCCAGGCGGCAAGGTCAAACGTTATGCCCCGGCCACCAAGCCTCATGCCTTGAAAGCAGAAATCGAGAAGTGGCTGAAGTGACACGCTCGCTCAGATTTACGACGTATATTTTTTAGCCACCCAGCTCTCCAGCAGCGCTGCCAGCTCCTCACGTCGAAAGGGTTTTGCTAGGTAGTCATCCATCCCGGCTGCACGGCAACGCTCGCGTTCATCCGGCATGGCATTGGCGGTCAGGGCCACGATGGGTAAATGTTGCCAGCGGCTGTGTTGGCGAATCTGCCGAGTGGTTTCATAGCCGTCCATCACGGGCATGTTGCAATCCATTAGCACCAAATCAAAATCGCCGCGCTCCAGTTGCCTCAGTGCCTCGCCACCGTGCGCGGCGGTCACTATTTCACAGCCTAATTTGCTGAGCATCCCTTTGGCCACCAACTGATTGACCGGGTTGTCTTCGACCAAAAGAATGCGTGCGCGAAGCAAGACCTGCACGTTATCAATAGGGGGGCTTGGACTTTCGTCATCGTTTTTTTGCAATAAGAGCTGCACGGATTGATATAGCGCGAGACGTGACAGGGGTCGCGCGTTTTGCTGCAACGGGGCAAGGGTGTCGACTTGGTCGCTGGGCATAAAGTTGCCATAAGCTGTGACCAGCAAAATAGGCGCGTTGATGGACGGGCGTAACTCACTCAAACACGCCGAGTCATCGGTAATCAGCAGCTGAGTTTCGACGCCTTCCAAGGATTGGCCGAGGGAATAACGCTGATATTCCAGCCCCCAGAGCGGTAAATAGTGACTGAGTAATTCGCTGAGGCCACTGCTTGATGCGCTTACGGCAATGACTCGCCCGCAGAGCGGTTTATAGGCGATGGCCGGGGTGTGGCAGGGCAGAGGCAGCTCGGCGCAAAACTGACTGCCGTAGCCAATTTTAGAATGGATGGTCAATTGCCCTTGCATGACTTCACATAGGCTGCGCGTCAGGGCTAGCCCCAGCCCAGTGCCGCCGAATTGGCGGGTGATGCCTGCCCCCGCTTGGGTGAAGGGGCGGAAAATTCTAGCTTGGGCCTCTTCTGCGATGCCGATTCCAGTGTCACAGACTTCAATGCGCACCCGATTTTCTTGCAGGCTCAAACGCACATCGACACGACCAAAACGGGTGAATTTGAGTGCATTGGATAACAAGTTACTGACGATTTGCCGAACACGGGTCGGATCGCCCAATACCAGTGCCGGGAAAGCGGGGTCGATCAGGCAGGTCAGTTCCACGTTAGGGGCCGCATTCTGCGAGAGCAATTTGGCGGTGTCTTCGATCAGCGTGCTGAGGTCGAATGCAATATGTTCCAGCTCCAGCTGCCCAGCATCGAATTTGGATAAGTCGAGGATGTCATTCAGTAATTCGACCAGCACTTTGCCTGAGTCGTGGGCAATCGACAGTTGCTGGTGCTGTTCGGCATTCAGCGGGCTGTCCAGACTCAACGCGAGCATGCCCAGTAAACCGTTCAGAGGGGTGCGTATTTCGTGGCTCATGTTGGCCAGAAAGGCAGAACGGGCTTGAGCCATTTCTAGAGCAGTCCTACGGGCGACTTCCAGCTCTTGATTGGACTGGCTCAGCCGGGTGTTAATCGCCTTAAGCTCTTGAGTACGAGCCGAAACGATGTTCTCCAATTGCGCTAAATACTCGGTCAGGCGATTTTCCGCCGCACGACGTTGCTCGATTTCTCTGGCAACAGCATCGAATTGCTGGTTAGCGGCATCAACCAATACACCAATTTCATCGTCTTTATGACCGGGAGGACATTGGATGCGTGAGGGGTTTGGGTCGCCGGGTTTGCTGTTACTTAGCTCGCGAATGACGCGTACGAGCGGCCGGGTCAGCATGATGTAAAACAGCCCCAGCAAAAGAAAGGTCAGTAAAAAACTGCGCACAAAGCCACTGAGTAACGTCACTTCGGCGCGCTGTAAAAAACGTGCGCCAAATGGATACGTGTCTACTTCAAGATGCAGTTCACCCACGCTTTGCTCGGGTAGGTGGTTGAAAAAAAGCCGGTCATCAAAATTGCGTGTCTCACCAAATAGAAAGTCACTCAGGGCGCGATAGCGTCCGACTTCAGGTGAGTCCCGAACAGACGCAAGGGTGTTTTTGTCGTTGTCGCTGATTTGCGCCCCGGTAATGGCAGGCGAACGCAGCAGGCCCATGGCCAGCTCTTGAGCGAGTTCTGTGTCGAGGTTGTAGGCAATGCGCGATGCCGGATTGTGGCTGATGTCCAGCAGGGATTGGATTTCTCGGTTGATGGCAGCGTTTTCACTGGCATAATCGATGCCGATTTGCACCAGGCTCAGTATCGTCCCCAGAGCAAAACCGACCAGCACTGTCAGCCTTGCTTGCTTGAAAGACAGGCGATGGGTGAATTTTATGTCCATGGGGAGCTGCACCTGTTTCCATTCCCTTACCGCCCGCCAGAATAGTCGATGTGTAAGGCGACTTGTTGGCAGACGAACGGTTTTTTATATAACCGATATGTCTTACAACACGAATGAAACATCAACGGCCCCTAGATTGCGCGCCCCCCTGCGCATCAGTATGTGGAGAGACTATGGATTCTAAATTGAATGCTTTTCTGGAGCGGGCAGAAGCCGTTCTTGCTCGTCTTGAACCGTTGTTACCCGCACCTCGACAGGCAATCGACTGGGATACCTGCCTGGCAGCGCGATGGCAGCGGGATGGGCGCTCGGGGCATTTGTTGGCGTTGGACGTCAGCCTTGAGATGCGCCTGTCTGATCTGATCGGCGTCGATAACCAGCGCGATCAATTGGGTCGTAATACCAAACAGTTTCTTGACGGTTTGCCAGCTAACCATGCCTTGTTGTGGGGTTCACGTGGTACTGGCAAGTCTTCGCTGATCCGCGCCTTGCTAGCCGAGTACGCGAGCGCAGGTTTGCGATTGATTGAGATCGAACGTGATCATCTGGCAGATCTGCCGCGTGTGGTTGAGCAGTTACAAAACGTGCCACATCGTTTTGTACTGTTTTGCGATGACTTGTCTTTTGAGGCAGGTGAGAGTGATTACCGAGTACTGAAAAGCGTATTGGATGGCTCACTGGAGCAAGCACCGGATAACGTCTTACTCTACGCCACGTCGAACCGTCGGCATTTAGTGCCTGAAAAAGAAAGCGATAACGAGAACTGGAAGAACGTTGACGGCGAGCTTCACCCCAATGAGGCGGTTGAAGACAAAATTGCCTTGTCCGATCGTTTCGGGCTCTGGCTGTCGTTCTATCCGTTTACCCAAGAACATTACCTGAGCGTGGTTGAACACTGGATAAGCGTGTTGGCCAGTAAGGCCGGGCTGCAATGGCAACGCGATCAGGCGCTGGATATTTTGGCTGTGCGCTGGGCAACCGGGCGTGGCAATCGTAATGGCCGTTGTGCGTATCAGTTCGCGCGCTACTGGGTAGGATTGAAATTGTTGGAGCAGACGAATGATTGATTTAAACGCCACAGGCGCTGGCCTAGAAGGTTACGCCTTACTAAAGGCGCAGTTGGAGTCGTTACTGGCTGATGAGCGGGACTTTATTGCTAATGCCTCACAGTTTTCCGCATTTCTGTTTAACCAGCTTGAAGACCTGAATTGGGCCGGTTTTTATCTTAATCGCAATGAAGAGCTAGTATTGGGACCGTTCCAGGGGCAGATCGCCTGTGTGCGGATTCCGTTTGGGCGCGGGGTGTGTGGTGCCGCAGCGGCCAGTCGGCAAACTCAGCGGGTTGAAGATGTGCACGCGTTTGCCGGGCATATCGCCTGTGACAGTGCTTCTAACAGTGAGCTGGTCGTACCGTTGATCAAGAACGGTCGCCTGATTGGCGTGCTGGATCTGGACAGCCCGAGCATCGGTCGATTCACTGAGCAGGATCAACAAGGCATTGAAGCGTTAGCGGCAATTTTCTTGCGCTTGAGCGAGTGTTGATCGGCATTTGATTGCATCAGTTAATGCCCGCCTTGAGCAACAGCGCGTCAATGTCGAACGCGTCTATTTGCTGGGGCTCAAGGAACTGACGGGCATACTGCATGAACACTTGCTCGCGCATAAATAGTTCGAACAAGGACGGATCAATATGCCCGTCGCGGGACATGCTCGCCATGATCGTTAGCGCTTCATTTAGGCTTTTGCCTCGCTTGTAAGGACGGTCCGAAGCGGTCAGGGCTTCAAAAATATCGGCAATCGCCATCATTCGCGCCGCCAAGCTCATGTCATCACGGCTTAAGCGTTTGGGATAACCTTTGCCATCCATTCGCTCGTGATGCCCGCCTGCTATTTCGGCAATGTTGCCCAAGTAACTGGGGAAGGGCAGGCTGCTGAGCATCAGGATGGTTTGGACAATGTGATTGTTAATGATGTAACGCTCTTCGCTGGTCAGCGTCCCGCGGGTGATGCTCAGGTTGTAAAGCTCGCCGCGATTGAACTTGTAGGGCGGTACGTCCAGCTTGAACCCCCACGGATTATCACTGGCGATCAACTCGGACTCGTGGCGCATGAACAAATGCTCAGGCTTGTCCGCCAGTAGCCTCTCGGTCACCGGTAAGCTCTGTTCTTGGCGGGTTTCCTGACGTTTGTTTTCCTCCCAAGAAACGCCCAAGCGATCATCCAGCGTACGGCTCCAAGTGTGCTGGGCAATATGGTTTAAACGCTCTAAATCAGCTTCTGCCATGGCTTCGCCGCCCACATTGCTGCGGGCGACAAAGGCAAAGTCGTCATCCAGCGTTGCCAATCGGGCATCACGCTGTTCAGTCAGCTGTTGATCGTTTCCACCCTGTGCCAGGGCTTTCCAGTAAGTGATCCACGCATCGCGCTTAAGCACCTCAAATCGGGTGCGAATTTCGTGGATGCGGTCGTATAAGGTTTCAAGCTTGGTGGCTTTATCGACCACGTATTCGGGGGTCGTGACTTTGCCGCAGTCGTGTAGCCAGGCCGCAATCTGCAAGGCTTCCCACTCTTCATCGCTAGGGTTGTAGTCGGCAAATTGCGGCGCCTGACTCTGTTGCGCGGCCCTGGCCAGCATAAAGGTCAATTCAGGCACCCGTTGGCAATGACCGCCGGTGTACGGGCTTTTGGCGTCGATGGCCCCTGCTAGCAGTTGAATAAAGGCGTTCAGTAATTGTTTCTGACGCTCTTGCAGATGCTGACTTTCAATCGACACTGCCGCTGCCCCAGAGACGGCTTTGATAAAGGCAATGCGCTCTGCGCTGAGGGGCTCCTGATGGGGGGCGGCGTCGCTGTTGTTAAGGATCAAGGCTAGCACTCCCACCGTTTCACGATGGCGGTTGTGCAAGCGAATACCGATCAAATGGATGCTTTGGCTGTCTAGCTCGCGCATAACCGGTGCCAGTTCGCCTGCTTGTTCGAGGTCGAGTAAGCAGACTACGCTGTCTTGGCCTTCGCTGAGCGTCCGCAGCCACAGCGGAGCATGATCGCCCTGCGGGTTGACTACGCCATGCGCCAAGAGACTCAGCGCACGTGGTTGGTCATTGATGATCAGACCTTTAAGTTGCAGGTTTGTATTGTCATTTTCAGTGAGGTAGATGAGCCCCGCTTGAGCTTGACCAATGTTGATCATTTCAACCAGTACAGACTGTAGTAATGGCTCAAAACGGGTATGCGCCGAGAGACTGGCAGTAATTTCAAAGAAGCTTGCGAGGGTTTCTTTCATGCGTCGCATGGACGTGGCCAGTTGGTCGATCTCCAGCACCGGCGATTGTTGCTGCACCGGGTAATTGAAGTCGAAACTGCGGATGGCGTTCGCCTCTTGTACTAAGCCTTTTAACGGTTTCACCAGCAGCCGCGACGTCAGCCAACCCAGAGGGAGGCATAAAAGCAACATCGCCAGCGCCACCAATGCACCCTCCCAGCGCAGTCGATAAACATCAGCCAGTAGTTCATCTTCAGGCACCATCAACGCTAATCGCAGCCCGTTGGCGCCGCCATCGTCCACATTGGCCAATGAGACGACCCACTGGCGCTGTCCATCATCAAGGTGATGGCTAGCGTCTGCACCTTGGTTGATTAGCCGGTCGAGCGCGGGGTGGAGGGTGGTGACGTTGGGCAATTGCGTGGTGCTTGCACCTGTCAGCAACTTGCTAGCGTCAGGGTAGGCCACTGCTTGCCCGCTGTTATCGAACAAAACGATCTGCGTGTTAGGGGTAATCAAGTGTTTGGAAAGCGTGCGGGAGAGTTCAGATAGGGTCAGGTCGGCGGCGATCACTGTTTTCGCTGAACTGCGTTTGGACAGTGTTGTCCCGACTTCTTCTGTTGAGAAAAACAGGTAGGGGCTCGTGGTGGACTGATCAATATTGCTATGGAGTGGGATAAACCAACTGCGATCACGCGGGTCATAGCTGCTATTAAGAACGCTGCGTTGGGTTAGCAACGTCAGTGCCTGATCGAAAAAAAGCTTACTCGACACCGCACCTTGGGCCTGGCCAGAGCGTTGAACAGACCAGACTTCATAGGCGGCTTGTGCAGGTGCTTTTTGACGTTTCTTGATCGCTTCAGTGCGTAAAGGGCGGACCTGAAAAAAGTTACCTTGGCTGTCCCCCATGTATAGCGCTGACAACGCGGGGTTGTCATCCAAGGCTTGTGCGAAAGTGGGCAGTAGTTCCATTCGCGATTCAAACTGGCCGGCTTGCACCGCCGGGTTGCGTGCGAGCAAGTTCAAGGTGTTTCGCAGTGGCTGGTAGGTGTTCAGCAAGTCCAGTTGCACATCATGCTCGATTTGGTTGAACAGTTTCTGGCTGCTATCGAGGATGATGCGAGTGTTCTGTCGGTAATTGAAAACACCCAAGGCAACGCCCATCAGTACCAGCAGTAAAGTGATTACCGCGCTGATGTGGATATGCAGCGGGAACTGACGCTTATTCGCGGGTACGCTGAAAGGCATGACACGTCTCCGCAAGTATCGGGGTGCTGGTGCCTGTAAGCATAGTAAGCGGTGGCCAATCTGCCTTGAGATTGGCCACTTGGTGCAAATTAAATATTCAGTTGGGCGTGGTCCGTTGGGCCAGTTCGTGCAGCAATGCCTGTTCAAGTGCCTGCATGGCTCGCTGCACATCATCACAGCGACCTTGGAGCGTCGCTTGGCTAGCCTGTTCGAGCTGCTCACAGTGTGTGATCAGTTGGAAGGCTCCAACGATGCGCGCCGCGCCTTTGATCCTGTGAGCAATATCGGCAAAGGCTTCTATGCCATCGTTAACATGCAGTTCGCTTAGTGCCTTGAGGTCTATGCGGTTGCTGCGCACAAGTTCTTCGAGCAACAGCTTAATCCTTTGATCATCGCGGCCTGAGAGCGAGTAAAGGCTGTCGATATTGAAGACGCTAGCTGTGCAGCGCGGCGGCTCAAGTTCAGTCAAACGCTGGCTCAACAGCGTCAAACTGATGGGCTTGAACAGGCAGTCATTCATGCCTGCGTCAATGCAGCGCTGGCGTTCCTCGGGTTGAGCGTTTGCGGTAAAACCCAGGATGGTGCAAGGCTCGCGGTGTGACGCCTGTTCACGCTCTCTGATGGCATGGGTCAAATCGTAGCCATTCATATGGGGCATGTTGCAGTCAGTAATCACCAGATCGAATGCGCCGTCTATCCACAGCTCCAGCCCAACCACGCCATGGTTAGCAGTAGTGAAATGGTGGCCCAGAAAGCTCAACTGCTGGCACATCAGTAAGCGATTAGCCGGATGGTCATCGACCACCAACACGTTCAATTGCCGGGCTGCAGGCGAAATGACGGGCTCCCTTGCGACGGTTTCGACGCAAGGCTCTAGGGTTTGAACGGTCAGTGTGATGTGAATTTGGGTGCCGACGTTTGGCTGGCTTTTCAGGTTAAGGGTGCCGCCCATCATTTGGCACAGACTGCGGCAAATCACCAGCCCCAAGCCCGCGCCGCTGAGTGCCAACTGCCCACTGTTTTCTGCTTGAGCGAAGGGCTCAAACAAACGCGCTTGATCATGGGCGCTGATGCCAATACCGGTGTCGGTCACGCTCAGTTGAAGCTCAACCTGATCCGCAATGTCGGTGGGCAGCATGTTCAGCTCAAGTGTGACTTGGCCGCGGTCGGTGAACTTGATTGCATTGCTGACTAGGTTGGTCATGATTTGTTTGAAGCGCAGAGGGTCAATCACGACGTCGGGGGCTTGCCACTCGGGGTTAAAGATCAGTACTAAGTTCAGGCTTTTTTGTCGGGCTAGGCCATCAAATACCCGTACCACTGAATTGGCCAGCTCACGCAGATTAACCCGCTCAGAACTCAGGTTGAGCCGCCCGGACTCGATGCGAGCGATGTCCAGAATGTCTCCGATCAACTCCAGCAGGTCTTTGGCCGAGTTATAGGCGACCTCGATCGATGGGCGATCCAGTTGGCCTTGATCGGCGCGCTTCAATGTCAGCTCAAGCATCCCGATGACAGCATTCATCGGTGTGCGGATCTCATGACTCATGGTCGCCAGAAAGGTGCTTTTGGCCCGGTTGGCATCATCTGCTAGCTCTTTTGCGGAGCGCAGTTCATCCATCAAGCGGCGCCGGTCACTGATATCAATCCAGCCGCCGATAATGCCTTGAACTTCACCCAATGAGTCTCTGTAGGGCAGGATCCAGTGGTAGATGGTCTGGGTTTTGCCACCGATGTGCAGAGGGCGATCAATGATCAGCGGAGTGCCTTCGCGCATGACACGCTGGTAGTCAGCTTCGTAGTCCTGGGCTTCATATTCGTTGTTGAGGATATTTTGGGTTTGCATCACGGTTTTGTTGATGACGTCTTCGCGTCTAGCTGAAAACACCTGTAAGTAGCTGTCATTGCAGGTTTGCAGTACGCCAGCGCGATCACGCACATAAATAGGATGCGGTGTGCCATTGACCAACGCACTCATGAACTCGACCTGATCGCTGAGCGCACGTTCGGCTTTTTTTCGATGGTTGATCTGGCGCCGCATGTACGCATTCCAGGCTAATGACAGCAGTAGCATCAAGCTGGTGCCAATAATGATTTGGTAAATCAGGCGATGGTAATTGCGCCAGTAACTGTCGGAGGCAGGCACATAGCCGCGCCAGCGGCTGTTAATGACTCCTAGCTCGTCCGGGCCAATGCTCAGTAAGGCTTTGTTGAGAATTGAACCCAGTTCGGTGGCGTCCCTAGCTGTCGCCAAGGAGAACGTTGCGGGCTCCGTGCCCAGGGTTGTGCTGATCTGCAGTCGATCTTGAAACAGTTGCGAGGCGAGCAAGTAGTTGGCAATGACCAGCGTATTGACCGCGCCTTCTACTTTGCCTTCGGCCAGCAATTCGGTGGCTTGGTAAATGTCGTCCGTTTCGACCAGTTGTATCTGCGGGTATTTGCTGCGCAGGTACTCGGTTAGCGGGTTGCCTCGGGTCAAGGCCAAGCGTTTACCGGCGAGTAGCTCTAAGCTCGAAGGTTGCTCGGGGCCCTTGAGGCTGAGCAATACAAATGAGTTCTCGAGATAGGGGCGGCTGAAGGCCAGTAAGTTTTCTCGTGAGGTGGATGGGCTGATGGCTGAAATGATGTCGGTATCGTGCTGTTCGATCATCTTCATCATGGTGCCGAGGCTGCGTTCGCGCTGGATCTCGAAACGTAATCCAGTGCGTAGGCGGATCACTTCTAAGAGATCAGCGGTAATACCTCGGAAATTACCATCTGCGTCAAAAAACGTGAGTGGCGCCAATGTTTCACTGACCACCACATTGACCACCGGGTGTTTAATCAACCAGCGTTCTTCGCGATCTGTGAGCTGCAGTTTTTGATCGGTCAGTAACAGGTTGCTACCGGCACTCCAACGCGTGGAGATACTCTCTCGCTCCGTATTCGGTACGGCCCTTAAGGTAGCGTTGATGATGTTTAACAGTTGTTGATTGTCGTGGCGTACGGCAAAACTGAAGCCTTGAGCTTCATGTTTGCCGAAATTGGCCATTTTTATATTCTTCAAATACCCCTTGTTGATCATGTAATGGGTGGAAATGGTGTCCCCCAGAAACACATCGGCCTGGTCAAATGCTACTGAATTAATGGCATTTTGGTATGAAGGGTAAGACTGGATGATGGCTGTGGGGTAGAGCGCCTTGACCTCATCCAGCGGCAAATAATGGTAAACCATGCTTAAGCGCAAGCCGGCTAGGCCGTCAGAGAGAGAGCGGGTCTCTCTCTCACGAGTCACCAGTACCGGTTGGTCGATGGCGTAGGGGGTTGATAGCAGCAAACGTTTATTGGCCGCTTCAAAACCATTGGACGTGCCTAGCACGTCGATACTGCCGTTCTCTAATGCCTGGATGGCTGCCGCTCGAGAAGGGAAGCGCTTAACTTTGATTGATACGTTAAGCGCCTTAGCGAGGATGCCTGCGTAATCAGCGGTAAGACCTTCGTACTCTTGACCGCTGACGGTCATGTCAAACGGTGGATAGTCGGGGGCGGAAGCCCCCAGTAATAATTCACGTTTCTCTTGAAGCCAATAGCGTTGTTGTTTATCCAGGGGGACTTCCATGTGATAGGTGCCCGAACGGCTGAGCAGGGAAAAGCTTTCAGTCCTCGGTAATTCGGCATACACGGGTGCACACAGAATGAGTCCTGCGAGCAAAGAAAGGTAATAAGTTAACCGCGTGGGCATCCTGTTTCTCACACTAAGGCGTTACGTTTTGCCAGTTCGATAAGGTCGACCAATGAACTGGCTTTAAGTTTTTGCATGAGCCGTTTTTTATAAGTGCTCACAGTTTTATTACTTAGAAACATACCGGTGGCGATCTCCTTGTTTGTTTTGCCCTGAGCGAAGAGCTTCAAAACCATGAGTTCACGGTCGTTGACTAATTTGAAAAGCTCAAGCTCTGAAGAGTTTTCACCTTCAAGGCACTCAGGAGTCAATGCTTGGCTCGGAAAGTAATTGTACCCAGAGAATACAGCTTTTATTGCGCTGACAAGTTCGCTTAGTTCTTCTTGTTTGCACACATACCCCGCGGCACCTGACTGCATGCAGCGCATGGCAAAAAGGGCCGGTGACTGGGCCGTTAAAACGAGGGTTTTGAGGGTTGAGTTCATTGCATTAAATCGCGCCAGTACTTCCAGTCCGTCGAGTTTTGGAATGCTGATATCGAGAATGATCAGGTCAGGGACACATTCGCGAATCATTTGCATAGCATCTACGCCATTGTCGGTTTCACCGACTATTTCATAACCTTCATGCTCTAACAACATACGAATAGCCAGTCGGATTACTGGATGGTCGTCGACTATAAAAATGGTGTTCATATTAAATTCCCATAAAGAGCTGCATAGAAAGCGCGCACCTTAGCTCAGATATATGAACGGGGGCACGAAGTGATAAGCCTACAAACGTAGTATGGGAATATTCCTACATTAAATAAGGCGCGGGCTCACGAATTGTTTGAGGGTTAGAGGCTATTTAATATCGTGCTGAATCGTTTGATGGATGTTTTGAGAATAGTGCGTTTAATAAGTCCAATTGAAATTAAGACTTTTCCTACATTCAATTCCGTTTTTATTGCGTGAACTTTTGGGTGGGTGCGAGTATTCGATTGAATGTCTTTGATGTTTAAGTTGAAGTGTTTAGTGTCATAGGAATAGACGGCGTAGACAGGCTGTGTACCTACCTTGCGATACATCTAGGCACTTACATAGACCGTAGAGGGGGCTTAATGCATAAGCGGCGACAGGGTTTTCACAAGGTTTCGCCTTGTTAAACCCTATGCACACCTCAGGAGGACATACCTCAGACTGGGCTTGAACGTCCGGTCATTTCCCTTGCCATTTCAGTGGCATAGCTGTCGGTCATGCCAGCAATGAAGTCGATAATGCGCATGAACGAACGATGCAATGGCCAGTGCGGGTGCGGAGCATTATTGCCGAGCAAATCGAGAATGCGCCGGTTTTTGAACGATAAGCTCCTCTGCCTATGTTGCTCCAATGCTGCCCCGCAAAAGGCGTTCAGGAGAATTTCGAGCGTGGTATAGGCCCCGATTTCGTGAAGGGTTTTGCGTTTGTCCTGAAAGATTTTTTGGCGTGCCATGTTTTTAGCGTCCAGTACGCAACGCTTGGCTGTGCCGTGCATGTGTTCCACAAGGTCCGCTGGCAATGTACCGGCCAGCAATGCACTTTGCTGTTCGACAAACGCTCGGGCGGCGGCATTGGTTAGGTGTTCAATCGCCTTGCCACGCAAAATCGCCAGTTTACGACGCTCAGAGTCCAGTGGGCCGAGCTGCCGATAAGTCTCGGGCAAATCATCACCTACTAGATTCAACAGTAAAGATTCGACTTCAGCGTATTGCAGCAGGTCCATCTCAAGACCGTCTTCAAGATCAATCAACGCGTAGCAGATGTCATCAGCGGCTTCCATCAGATACACCAATGGATGACGTGCCCAGCGTTGATCTTCGATTTGCGGCAGACCCAGCTTGTGGGCAATGCTCTCAAGTAAGTGCAATTCGCTTTGATAGCAGCCGAACTTGTGCTTTTTGTACCCCAGAGAGTCCGCATGCTTAGCGGTCCACGGGTATTTGAGAAAGGTGCCGAGCGTGGCGTGGGTTAACCGCGTTCCCCCATCGAACTGATGGTATTCAAGCTGCGTCAGCACCCTAAAACCTTGGGCGTTACCCTCAAAGTTCAAAAAGTCATTGCGCTCGGCTTCGCTCATGTCGTCCAGCCAGCCCTTGCTCGCAGCCTGTTGGAACCAATGGCGAATAGCATCTTCACCAGAGTGGCCAAAGGGCGGGTTACCGATGTCATGGGCCAAGCAGGCCGATTGCACCACCATGCCCAGATCAGAGGGGTCGCACCATTCGGGCAGAGCGCTGCGGATGGTTTCGCCGACACGCATGCCCAAAGAACGGCCGACGCAACTGACTTCAAGCGAATGCGTGAGTCGGGTGTGAATATGATCGTTACTGCTGACGGGGTGTACTTGAGTTTTTCGCCCTAGACGGCGAAAGGCACCCGAAAAGATGATCCGGTCGTGATCTTTATGGAAGGGACTGCGCCCGAGTTCTTCGGGGCTGTAATGAGGTTTTCCGAGACGTTCGCGGTTAAGCAGGGTTTGCCAATCCAAGGCGCAGCGCTCCATCAATGACTGAAAGCGCAGCTTCTCGCTTCATGCCCGTGGGTGCAAGGAGTAAGACGTACCTGAGATGAGGAGTAGCACTGCGCTGGGCGGGTTAGCCGCGTGTCGCGCGGCCCACAGGTAAAAAACAAAAGCGCTGCCACATCTTGCCAAGTGGCAACGCGTGGCAGCGGCTGAGGATTCACGGCTTACGCGATGAACCCTGAATGACCAGCTTGATCAGCGGTATCAGCCCGGTGGTGAGCCCGATTAAACGGGACACTCCCCCAGCGCCTTTGCTTTTAGTCCCTTTGCCCGTCAAAAAGCCTAGCAAGGTCACAGCCGCCACACCCCACAACGGTGCGTGTTTGATCCCTAGGTGCTCTTTCCAGTTGGTGGTCACTCCGCGCATTTTGTGCAAAGGTGCCAGCAACTGTTGCGACTCATGTCGGATTTCTTGACGGTGCATTTCCATGCGCAAGCGGATCAACAGCTTGCGCATTTCACGACGTGAAGCCTTATGCGGCATTTCAGATTGATTCATGGCATCAATCGCTCGCGGTCTTTGGCCAGCTCTTCAAGCGTGGCGTTGAAAGGAGAGGACTCATCGAACACCGCAGCTTTAAGACGCAAACCACAGAAAGCTGCCGCTAGCGTGTAAAAAACGCAGAGCCCAATAATGCCAGGCAAACGGTAACTGTCCCATAGCACGATCAATATCAGTGCCGACAGGCCAATCAGTAATAACAGCGCGAACACCAATGCCAGCCCAGCAAAAAGCAACAGGCTGACGGTACGTGCTTTTTGCTCTTGCAGCTCAATGCCCAGCAACTCGACGTGGCTGTGCAAAAGACCCAGAAACGCGGCACCCAAGCGCCGCGGTGAGGAACGAGGGGAGCCGGATTCTTCGTTTGTCATATCAGCGCCGGGTGGCCAGCAGGCCAATTAGAAAGCCTACCCCGGCAGCAATACCAACTGATTGCCATGGGTTTGCTTGGACATAGTCTTCAGTCGCAATCACGGCAGCTTCGCCACGTATCTGCAACGATTCTTTAGTCTGCTCCAGAGACTCGCGGGCCTTGAGCAGGCGTAGTTTGATTTGCGCGCGCAGTTCCTCTGCTTGCTCGCCAGCCAAAGAGGCACTGTGCTCCAGCAGTCGTTCAGTGTCGCTGACCAAGGCTTGAAGATCGGCTTTGAGGATTTCTTGAGCGTTCTTTGCAGTTTTGCGGGCCATGATTAACTCCGTGGGTGGCTTCTAAAGGGTTCGAGTGTAGGCATTCGCTGAAGGTTCAGTACTTTTCTTCGCAACAGATCAAAGTACTGAACACCTTTTACTCTGGAATATGGAGACTAGACGGGTTGAGTACAAACGAAAGCAAACCTTACCTTAAATCATAGGCCTGTACGGGTAAAACCAAGTCCCTGCGTAAAGTACGGGTGCAGCAGTATCCGCAGTCGGGTCGACGTACCAGAGCAAGGCTTTTAAACTGAACGCCCTTGCACTCAGGTGATAGATCATGCTCCCCGAATGTCAGTTGTTCGGCACCTTGGGTTGCCATTTGTGCGAAGAAGCCGAAAAGGTGGTGATGCCTTTTGTTCTCGAACAGGGCTTGCTGGTTGAGTTAGTTGATATCGCCGACAGTGAGGCGATGGTTGAGGCTTACGGGTTGCGAATTCCGGTATTGCACCGAGTCGATACGGGCGATGAGCTGGACTGGCCTTTTGATACAGAGCAGGTGAACCATTTTCTGTTGTAGCTTGCGGCGCTCTGTGCGCGATAATCGCGGGCTGCTTTTCTTGCCCAGAGTGTTTTATGTCGACCCCGCTTTTCAACGCCGCCGAACACCAAGCCAGCACTTTGTTTTTGCCGCCGGGCCATTGGCAGACGGTGCTTGATTGCTTATGTGAGCATTTTCGCGCCATCAGTCGTGAACAATGGCTGGATCGAATTACCCGCGGCCGCGTGCTGGACGCCCACGGTGTGCCGATCAGCCCGCAGCTAGCCTACAAAGAGGGGCTGCGCATTCACTACTTTCGCGAGGTGCCCAACGAAACACCGATTCCGGTGCAAGAAACTATCTTGTATGCCGATGAGCATTTGGTGGTGGCCGACAAACCGCATTTTCTGCCCGTGACGCCAGCAGGCGAGTACGTTGACCAGACCTTGTTGCGGCGCTTGATTCGCACATTGGATAACCCGCATCTGGTGCCGCTGCATCGCATTGACCGGCACACCGCGGGGTTGGTGTTGTTCTCTGCTAACCCGACCAGCCGTTCGGCATATCAGTCGTTATTTCCTACGCGGAAAATTGAAAAACGCTACGAAGCTATTGCCCGGGCCTTACCAGAGCTTGAATTGCCGCGTGTGCACAAAAGCCGTTTGGTTCAGGGCGAGCCTTTTTTTCGGATGCAGGAAGGGTCGGGCGCGAGTAATACCGAAACCCGTGTTGAGGTGTGTGAGAAGAATGGCGACTTGTGGCGCTACGGCTTGTACCCGGTCACGGGCAAAAAACACCAATTGCGCGTGCACATGGCGGCGTTGGGCGCAGGGATTTGCAACGATCCGTTCTATCCCGACGTGATCAAAGACGCGGTTGACGATTACGCAAAGCCACTGAAGCTGCTGGCTCAAGGCCTACGCTTTGCTGATCCGTTGACGGGCGAAGAGCGAGTGTTCGAGAGCGGTATACACCTGGACTGGTGACGCGCCGACCCAAAACAAAACCCGCACAGGGCGGGTTTTGTTTTTTAACGCTTACACGCCAAGGCTTATAGCTCTTTAACGGTACGCACCTGATCTTTATTGATGCGGGTTTCTTTACCGTCCAGCTGTTTGAACTGGTAGAAGCCTGACGAAGAATCGTAGTCAGGGGTGTCGACTGTCTGAATTTCACGGCCGTCATTGAGGGTGATCACGCTTGGCGAAGAGCAGCCAGCGAGGGCGGCCAGGCCAGCAGTGAGCATAAGAGCGGCCAGAGTCCGATGAGTCATGTTTATCTCCAGAAAATAGAAGAGCTGTTAGTAATCACTGTCCGTATGACGTACACATCGTCAGCAAGTTCCTTGGTTAGGAACATCAGGACAGCACGTTAGCTTATATGAGTAAGTCTGCGCAGTTGAAGTTGCTCAGTCGTACATCATTCTCGGCGCAGCTAACGGCACGCGTATTGAGCTTGAGCATGATTTCACGTGGGCTGCGCTCCCCCGCGTGCCAAGCCGCTTCAAAGGCCGGTGCTAATTCAGTGGGAATGACACAGAACAAAGGCTCCCACTGTTCGCCCTGACGCAGCATGATCGGTTGCTCCGGGGTGAGAGCGGCAGCATTAAGCAGGGTGGTGAGCAGGTCGTCATCCACTCGCGGCACATCACACGGCAGCACCAGCATGTGTGAATGCCGAGCCACCGCCAGGCCCGCACGAATGCCTGCCAACGGCCCATCGAAATCGTGGTTGCCATCGCTCACGACGTGATCGGCATACGCGGCGTAACGCGCATGGTTGCGGTTGCAGGAAATAATCAGATCATCGGTCAGCGGTCGAGCTACCTGCTGCACATAAGCAATCAAGGGCTTGTCACGCCACATCACCAAGCCTTTGTCCTGACCGCCCATGCGTTGGCCTCGGCCACCCGCCAAGAGCAAGATGGAGCTGGGTAAAGGCTGCATGCTTTGACTCCGCTCAGCCAGATAAATGAGAGCGTGATATAACATCGGACCGTTTTTCCTACAACTGGACCCCGTTTATGAAAGCCAAGGTTGATGCTCCTTTCGTCCCTTTGAACATTGCGGTGTTGACCGTCAGCGATACCCGTACCCTAGAAACCGACACCTCCGGGCAAGTCTTTGTCGACCGTTTGAGCGAGGCTGGGCATCACTTGGCGGCGCGCGTTTTGCTTAAAGATGACCTCTATAAAATTCGTGCCCAGGTCGCTACTTGGATCGCCGATGATGAAGTGCAGGTGGTACTGATTACTGGCGGCACTGGCTTTACCGGCCGAGACAGCACGCCTGAGGCGGTGAGCTGCTTGCTCGATAAAAAGGTCGATGGCTTTGGTGAATTGTTCCGCCAGATATCGGTAGCCGATATTGGGACTTCTACCGTGCAGTCACGCGCCTTAGCGGGGCTATCTAACGGTACGCTGGTGTGCTGCTTGCCGGGCTCGACCAGCGCCGTACGCACGGGCTGGGACGGTATCTTGGCCGAGCAACTGGATGCTCGCCATCGCCCTTGCAACTTTGTTGCGCACTTGAAGCAGGCTGCGGCCTGTGAAACCCGTGGCTAAGCCGGGGCGAACGGGCGAGTTGATGCCCGTAGAAGTGGCGCTGGAGCAATTGTTGGCGCTGGCCGCGGCCGCGCCGATCCGTGACAGCGAATCGGTGCTGTTGGCCGCAAGCGAGGGGCGGGTGCTGGCCGATGATCTAGTTGCCAGTCTTGACCTGCCGCCGTGGCCCAACAGCGCTATGGATGGTTACGCGTTCAACTTGGCGGACTGGTCGGGCGAACCGCTGCCTGTCAGCCAGCGAATTTTTGCCGGGCAAGCGCCCGAGCCTTTAATGCCTGGCACTTGCGCTCGCATATTCACAGGTGCACCGATCCCAGCGGGTGCCAATTGCGTCGAAATGCAGGAAAACGCGCAAGTCCAAGCGGATGAACGCGTGATCTTCGTCCAAGCATTACGTGAAGGGCAGAACATCCGCCCACAAGGGCAGGAGACCAAGGTAGGTGAAACTGTATTGCCTGCCGGTACGCGCATCGGCCCCATAGAGCAGGGGCTGGCCGCGTCCTTGGGGTGCGCCACGCTGAACGTGATTCGTCGGGTTAAGGTGGCTGTGCTGTCCACTGGCGATGAACTAATTGAGCCGGGCGAGTCGTTGGGGCCGGGGCAGATTTACAACAGTAATCGCGTGCTGTTGTGCAGTTGGCTAAAGCGATTGGGCTGCGAGGTGGTCGATGCCGGTATTTTGCCCGATGATCTACCGACTACCCGCCGACGTTTAGCCGAGCTGGGGGCGGTTGATCTGATTCTGTCCACGGGTGGTGTATCAGTGGGGGAGGCAGATTTTCTCGGAATTGCTTTGCGCGAGGCGGGCGAATTAGCCTTGTGGAAACTGGCAATCAAACCCGGAAAACCTCTGATCTTCGGCCATTATCGTGGTGTCCCGGTCATTGGGTTGCCGGGTAATCCTGCTTCGACCCTCGTCACTTTTGCGTTGCTGGCCCGGCCTTACTTGCTGCGTCGTCAGGGTGTACAAGCGGTTGAACCGTTGAAGTTTCAAGTGCCTGCTGGGTTTATCTGGGCCAAACCGGGTAATCGCCGTGAATACCTGCGCGGGCGTCTGGATCAAGGTCGGGCAGTGATCTACAAAAACCAGAGCTCAGGTGTTTTGCGCAGCGCCGCATGGGCCGAAGGGTTGGTCGAGGTGCTTGAAGGAAGCACCCTTACCGAAGGCGACTGGGTGGGGTTTATTCCGTTGAGTGAAGTGTTGGGTTAATTTCACTAACCCGGAGCTGCCGCAGGCTGCGATCTGTTGATTTTATAAAAGATCGCAGCCTGCGGCAGCTCCTACGCTTTTGGACTGCCCCCCAAAAGTTGGACAGGTTAGCTAGCAATCTGCGCAGCCCGGGTCCTGTACTCCACAGGGCTTAGGTTGTTGAGCGTCAGTTTGAT
>NZ_LLWH01000208.1 GCF_001411475.1 Pseudomonas endophytica
GCCGGTAAGGCCCAACACGCCAATTAGACGTTGATCAAGCAGCAGCGGCAGATTGATACCCGGCTGCACGCCCTTCAGGTGTTTGGCCGTTTGCGCGTCTATTTCAACCACCCGACCATTGGCCAAGACTAATTGAGCGCCTTCGTGCCGGGTGTTGATGCGCTCCGGCTCTCCGCTGCCTAGAATCAAGCCTTGGCTGTCCATCACGTTGACGTTGTAAGGCAAAATAGCCATCGCTCGATTGACGATGTCCTGCGCCAAATCATGATCCAGTTCAAACATGGGGTGACAATCCTTGCAAGCAGTTGTTCATTAGCACAGATGGCCAGCCGAAAAGCTGTGCGGGGGCACAAAGACAGCAACGTCGAGGTAACCGAGACTCATGCAGCGATCAACGTTAACCCCGGATCGTGAAAAATCATAATAAAGAGAGACAAAAGATGTCACAGAGCGCGAACGCATCGCCGATTAGCGATGGCGATAAAAATGCCATCTACAAGCGCATTACGCTGCGTTTGATCCCCTTCATCTTCATCTGCTACCTATTCAACTACCTCGACCGGGTAAACGTTGGATTTGCCAAACTACAGATGCTCGATGCGCTGAAATTCAGCGAGACGGTATACGGGCTGGGCGCGGGTATTTTCTTTATCGGTTACGTGCTGTGCGGTGTGCCGAGCAACTTGGCGCTGACCCGTTTCGGCCCGCGGCGCTGGATTGCAGTGATGATGATCACTTGGGGCTTGCTCTCGACGTGCCTGATGTTCGTGACCACACCGACCCAGTTTTACACCCTTCGCCTATTCACCGGTGCCGCTGAGGCGGGTTTCTTTCCGGGCGTAGTGTTGTACCTCTCGCAATGGTTCCCAACCTTTCGCCGAGGCCGGATCATGGCATTGTTCATGTCAGCCATTCCGGTTTCAGGCTTGCTGGGCGGCCCTTTTTCTGGCTGGATTCTGAACCACTTCGCCGCAGGGCAAGGCGGGCTAGCAGGTTGGCAGTGGATGTTTCTACTGCAAGGGATTCCGACCGTGCTACTAGGCGCGCTGGCAATCTTCTTGCTGAACGACAGTTTTGCCAAGGCCAAATGGTTGAGCGCCCATGAGCGTGATGTACTTGAAGCGGATCACCGTTTGGACAGCGCCAACCGCCCGTCTACAGCCTCTGATTCGCTGTTGGCGGTGTTTAAGAATCCGGCTATCTGGGCGTTCGGCTTGATCTACTTCTGTATCCAGAGTGGCGTCTACGCGATCAACTTCTGGCTGCCCTCGATCATCAAGAACCTAGGCTTCAACGACGCTTTGGTGATCGGCTGGATTAGCGCGATTCCCTACTTATTGGCCGCCGTGTTCATGCTGCTGGTGGGTCGTTCTGCTGACTTGCGCAAAGAACGTCGCTGGCACTTGGTGGTGCCTATGCTGATGGGCGCGATTGGGCTGATTATTGCGGTTAACTTTGCCACTCAACCGGCCATCGCAATTTTGGGGCTCACCATCGCCACCATGGGCGCGTTGACCGGCTTGCCGATGTTCTGGCCAGTGCCAACAGCCATGCTCAGCGCGGGTGCGGCTGCAGGCGGTTTGGCATTGATCAACTCCATGGGCCAAATGGCAGGTTTCCTCAGCCCGTACTTGGTCGGGTTTGTGAAAGATGCAACCGGCTCGACAGACGTCGCTTTGTATCTGCTTGCGGCGGTAATTGTGGGCGGGAGCCTGCTAGCCTTGCGCATGACCCGAGGCATGACTAACGCCTGAGTTAGGCAAACCTAAGCTGGCAGCTTGCGTAAAATCGCAACCATAGCAACGGATATGACACAAAAGAGATCGCACCGATGGCCTGTAGGAGCTGCCGAAGGCTGCGATCTGTTGATCTTCAAAAGCACAAGATCGCAGCCTTCGGCAGCTTCTACAGCGCACTGAACTGCTTTTCGTAGGCGCAGGCTGCGAGCTTCTGATCGTCTCCTACCCCTTTTATGTGATTGCCCTACACCTCGCAGAGCCTCAAGCTATGCACCACCCAAACTTCATAAAGTGCGTGTCAACGAGGCTGTTGTGTCTAAAGGTATTGTTTTTTCGGTTCTGGCATCGACCCTGTTCGCTGTCATGTATTACTACACCTCTGTGCTCTGGCCCTTGAGTGGCACGGAAATATTTGGCTGGCGAATGCTTCTGACACTGCCGTGCATGACACTGTTCATGTGTGTGTCGGGTGATTGGCGACACGTGCTTGTGATTTTCACACGTTTATTCAAACAGCCTCGACTGCTCGGGGTTCTGGTTGCCTCAAGCGCTCTGGTCGGGGTTCAGCTCTGGCTGTTTATGTGGGCGCCGCTCAATGGCCATAGTCTGGATGTTTCGCTGGGCTACTTCCTGTTGCCGTTGACGATGCTGCTGACAGCTCGGGTCGCATTTGGAGAACATCTGTCACACCTGCAAAAAATCGCGGCTGCCTTGGCCGCCATGGGTGTGGCCAATGAGGTATACCGAGTGGGCGGTTTTTCGTGGACGACCCTAGTGGTCGTGGTCGGTTATCCGCTTTATTTCGTGTTGCGCAAACGCGCTGGCACCGACAATTTGGGGGGGCTATGGTTTGACATGCTCTTGGTGATCCCACTCGCGTGGTGGTTTATCTTCAGCGGCGAACACGGCTTCGATGTGGCCAGCGAACGTTCGGCACTCTATACCCTGATTCCCATTCTGGGCGCCATAAGCGCCATGGCCCTGATCAGCTATATCCTCGCCAGTCGAATGCTGGCGTTTAGCCTCTTTGGTCTACTCAGTTATGTCGAGCCGGTGTTGCTGGTGATGGTCGCCCTGCTGTTGGGCGAGAGCATCAGCTCAGGTCAGTGGCTGACGTACATCCCGATTTGGCTTGCGGTTATGGTGTTGATATTTGAAGGATTTAAACACTTGGTGCGCCAGCGGCGTTCGTTGTAAGCGTTTAGCCAGGCAACCAGAGCCTGAACCGAGCACCGCCCAGCGGCGACTGCTCAACCGTTAAGGTCCCGCCCTGGGCCTCCAGGGCGCGCCGACTGATCGCCAGGCCCAATCCAAAACCCCCCGTTGCTCGATCACGACTACGATCTAACCGATAAAACGGTTCGAAAATACGCTCCCGCTCTTGCTCGGGAATGCCAATCCCATCGTCATCCACCCACAGCTCACAGCCTTTATGACTGAGGCTAAGCCCAATCTGAATCCGATGATCACAGTAACGCATGGCATTGCGAATCAGGTTTTGCAACGCTCTGGCGGTTAGGCGCGGGTCGAGCGCAAAGCGCTCCTCGGCACCTTGAAGCAACACATCTAGGACTATCTCTGGGGTTTCGAGCTCTTCATCAAAGCTGCCGAGGATGCTGTCAATAAACTCGGCCAAAGACACCTCGATACGTTCGGGCATTAATGCTGGGTTTTGCAGGCGGCTAAACGACAGTAACTCCAGCACCAACTCATCCAGCTCGCGAATATGCCCTACCAGCACTTGCAAACGTTCGCGACTGGCCTGTGGCAGTTCGTCACACAACACCAGCGCCAAGCCGAAATCGAGTCGGGTCAAGGGCGTGCGCAGTTCATGTGACACGGCGTTGAGTAAATCACGTTGTTGATTAAGTAGGTTCTCAATGTCTTGAGCCATCGTGTCAAACGTGCTGGCCAGATCATAGATATTGGAGCGAGGGGATATGTGCGTGCGCTCGCTAAGCTGTCCTTGGCCAATACGTGTGGCCGTACGCTTAAGCCGCTCAAGGTCGCGCCAGTGCGGGCGCAGCCACAATAACAAACCCGCCAGCAAGGCCGCACCAATCAGAACGTTGATACTCCAATACAACACGTTCAAATCGAACGGATCAGGCGGCATTACCAGCTCTATGGCTTGCTCTGCGTTCAGAGGGGACATCACGTGCGTACGCCAGCCCCATTCACCAATGCGCAGAACGCCCCGCCCTTGATGCAACTGATGCTGTTCGGCGGGAGTGAATTGGGGGTTGGCGATGGGAAGTAGGTGGATCCGCAATGGCGCGAATTCAGTATCCAGCTCACGAGCAAGCTGTGGCCACTGTTGCGCAGGTACCTGTTTAAACTGCTGGATCAGCAAGTTCTGCATGCCCCGCGAGATGTCGACGTTGTAATTCATGTACCGATCGTGGAATAGCGTCACTATCAGTTCAGGCACTAAATAAATGGCGCCGGCAAACGTAATAATCGTAACCAGATACAGACGGATCAGGATTTTGAACACGAATCAACATTCCCATTCCGAGCGGCTAAACAAGTAACCCTTGCCCCAAACGGTTTTGATTTTGCGGGCTTCGCCTGCGTCATCGTCGAATTTGCGACGTAATTTAGAAATGGCCACATCAACCGAGCGATCGGTGCCGTTGAATTCAATACCGCGCAAGCGTTGCAGGATCTGATCACGACTTAGCACTTCACCGGCATGTCGGGCTAATACCACTAAGAGGTTGTATTCACCGCTAGACAACTCGATGATGTCGCCGCGCCACGTCACTGTACGCTCTGACAAGTCGATGCACAGGTTGCCCATTAGGATTCGATCACTGGCGACGTGCGGCTCCATCAAACTACTACGCCGCAATAAAGTGCGTACACGCGCTAACAAAACACGGGGGTCGCAAGGTTTTGTCACATAATCATCGGCGCCCATCTCTAGCCCCAATACTTGATCATGACTATCGTCGCGCGCAGTCAACATTAGGATAGGCAGGCTTTCGGAGTCGGCGCGCAACAAACGACAGACTTGCAAACCATCAAGCCCCGGCAGCATCAGGTCAAGAATAACCATATCCGGAGGGTTGCTTCTCGCTCGCTCACGAACTTGGTCACCGCGTGCAATGACGCTGACCTGGTAACCATTGCGCTCTAGGTAGCTGGCGATCAGCTCCGAAAGCGCGGCGTCGTCTTCGACCAGCAAAATAGTGGGCATAATAAATGCTTACAACCGCGGAAAAGCTAAAGGATATACAACCTCACAGGGATAGGAGCGGAACCTTCACACTTTTTCACACAGCTGCTACATAGCTTCACAACGCCTTTTGTGTGCTGCGCTTAGCATGCCAAGGTCTTTTACAGTCACATCCTGCATATAGAAGAAGGCACGAACGTTGAAAAAGTTCTTCGTCCCGCTATGTCTTTCGGCACTGGCTTTAGCCTTAAGTGCTTGCGGTAAAAACCCGGCCACAGAAGAAAAAAAGCCCGTGGTCAAGGTCAGCACTGAAGTCATAGTTCCTCAAGCGCTGTCGATTAATAACGAGTTGAGTGGCCGCGTGGTAGCGCCACGTGTTGCCCAGGTCAGCGCCCGAGTCGCTGGCGTCGTGCTTAAACGCGTTTTCGAAGAAGGCAGTGAAGTCAAACAAGGTGACGTGCTGTTCATTATTGATCCAGCTCCTTTACAGGCAGAACTGGACAGCGCTCAAGCAGCACTGCGCAAATCCGAGGCGCTGGCCTTCCAGGCAAAACTGCAAGACCAGCGTTACAGCGCTTTGGTGGATAGCAATGCAGTCAGTCGCCAAGACTACGACAACGCCCGCGCACAAACCCTGCAAGCTCAGGCCGATGTAGCCGCCAACAAGGCCGCTGTGCAACGAGCCAAGCTTAATTTGGGTTATGCCACGGTGAAGGCTCCGATCTCAGGGCGCATTGGTCGAGCGCTGGTGACGGAAGGTGCACTGGTGGGGCAAGGCGAAGTGACACCCTTGGCGCTGATTCAGCAGTTAGACCCGATTCAGGTTGATCTGATGCAGTCGACCCGTGATCTCGATAATTTGCGCGACTCATTTCGAGCGGGCGAATTGCAGCAGGTTGGTAAAAATCAGGCGCGTGTGACCCTAATCCGCGATAACGGCAGCTTTTACCCTCTGCCCGGCAAGCTGTTATTCACCGATGTGAGTGTTGAACCCAGCACCGGTCAAATCATTCTGCGCAGTGAATTTGCCAACCCGGATCGCGATTTATTGCCGGGTAGCTTTGTGCGCGTGCGTCTTGAGCAAGCGGTCAACAAACAAGGGCTCAGCGTCCCGCAACGGGCCATCCTGCGTGACAGCGCGGGCGTACCTCTTGTATTGCTGGTCGATGCTGAAAACCGAATCAAACAGCAACCGCTGCAACTGGGTGGCGCCATCAATGATCGTTGGATTGTGAATGATGGCCTCAAAGCGGGCGATCGCATTGTGATCGAAGGTCTGCAACATGCTCGCCCCGGCGAACAGGTGCAAATTGATGACCCGACACCTCCCCTCGCACACTCCACGGATCGGTGAGCATGCCGCAGTTTTTTATCAATCGCCCGATCTTTGCTTGGGTCGTAGCGTTATTTATCGTGCTGGCGGGTGCATTGGCGCTCCCGCAACTGCCAGTGGCCAAATACCCGGTGGTCGCACCGCCACAAGTTGAGGTGTATGCGGTGTACCCCGGTGCCTCGGCGCATACCTTGGACGAAAGCGTGGTCAGTCTGATTGAGCAAGAGCTCAACGGCACCGATGGCCTGCTGTATTTCGAATCTCAGAGCAGCCTAGGCAGCGCCAGTATTACCGCGACGTTCAAACCGGGCACAGACCCGGAGATGGCGCAGGTCAATGTGCAAAACCGTCTTAAAGCCATCGAGTCCCGCCTGCCGCAAGCCGTGATCCAGCAGGGTTTGCAGGTCGAGAAAATTTCCTCGGGCTTTTTGATGCTGGTGACCCTGACCGCCGACCCAAGCAGCGGGCTGGATGAAGTCGCTCTCAGTGACTACCTGGCGCGTAACGTCATGAACGAGATCAAGCGAGTTGAAGGGGTCGGCAAGGCTCAGCAATATGGCGCTGAGCGAGCCATGCGGATCTGGATAGACACCCAAAAACTGATTGGTTTCAACCTGACACCCGCCGACGTTAACGAGGCCATTGCCAATCAAAACGCTCAGGTTTCCGCTGGCAGCATCGGCGATTTGCCAGGGCGCTCAACCCAAGAAATTACCGCCACCGTATTGGTCAAAGGCCAGCTATCGAGCCCACAAGAGTTCGGCGACATTGTTCTGCGCGCTAATCCTGACGGCTCCACGGTACGGATAAGCGATGTCGCACGGGTTGAAATCGGCAGCCAGGAATACCAGTACGGCACCCGGCTTAACGGCAAGTCGTCCAGTGCTTTCAGCGTAAAGCTAGCGCCAGAGGCGAATGCCTTGAGTACTGGCAACTTGATCCGCGCTAAATTGGATGAACTAAGCCGCTACTTTCCAGAAGGGGTTGAGTACAAGATTCCCTACGACACCACGCCGTTCGTCAAAGTCTCGATCACCAAGGTGGTGTACACCTTGATCGAAGCCATGGTGCTGGTGTTTGCCGTGATGTTCCTGTTCTTACAGAACATCCGTTACACCCTAATCCCTACCCTAGTTGTGCCCGTGGCGCTCATGGGTACATTCGCCACCATGCTCGTGTTGGGCTTCTCGATTAACGTACTGACCTTGTTTGGCATGGTGCTAGCCATCGGAATTCTGGTGGACGACGCGATTGTGGTGGTCGAGAACGTTGAGCGGATCATGGTCAGCGAAGGTTTGCCGCCGCGCGAGGCCACCAGCAAGGCCATGACCCAAATCAGTGGGGCAATTGTTGGTATCACGTTGGTGCTGGTCGCTGTATTTATCCCAATGGCATTTATGCCGGGTTCGGTCGGGGTGATTTATCAGCAGTTCTCAGTCGCCATGGCCACCTCGATTCTGTTCTCGGCATTATTGGCTCTGTCGCTGACTCCAGCGCTGTGCGCGACGCTGCTCAAACCGATAGCTAAGGACGAACACCACGCTAAGGGCGGTTTCTTTGGCTGGTTCAACCGAAAATTTGAGCGTTTATCCGAAGGCTATGAGCATTGGGTCGTGCATCTAATCAAGCGCAGCGGGCGTTATCTGCTGCTGTACGGTGCATTAGTGGTGGTGCTGGTGGTGTGTTTTGCGCGTCTGCCCTCCTCCTTTCTGCCCGTTGAGGACCAAGGGTTTGTCATCACTGATATTCAATTGCCTCCTGGCGCCAGTCAAAACCGCACGATCGCCGTGGCTAAACAGATCGAGGAGCATTATGCGCAAGAGGCTGGGGTCGGCAATGTGACCATGATTCTGGGGTTTAGCTTCTCGGGCAGCGGGCAAAACGCTGCGCTAGCTTTCACGACCTTCAAAGACTGGTCGACCCGCGGCATTCAAGACTCGGCGTCGGCCATTGCGGATCGAGCTAACGCCGCCTTTGGTGATATTAAAGACGCTGTGGCGTTTTCTGTGCTCCCGCCTGCGGTCAGTGGTCTAGGCACCTCCAGCGGCTTTGAGTTGCGCCTGCAAGACCGAGGCGGTGCCGGCTATGACGTGTTAATGCAAGCGCGGACTGAACTCATGGCCCTGGTCGAGAAAAGCTCGGTGCTGGCCAACGTGCGTGAAGACTCATTGGCTGAAAGCCCTCAGGTGCAACTTGAGGTCGACCGCAAAAGGGCGAACGCACTTGGCGTCTCATTTGCTGACATTGGTAATGTGCTGTCGACCGCTGTCGGTTCGGCCTACGTCAACGACTTCCCGAATCAGGGCCGTATGCAACGGGTTGTGGTCCAGGCTGAGGGAGATCAGCGCAGCCAAGTGGAAGATCTGCTGAAAATTAATGTGCGTAATAACGTGGGCAAAATGGTCCCCTTGGCTTCATTTGTACAAGCGCGGTGGATTCAAGGCCCATCGCAAATGTCGCGCTACAACGGCTATCAGGCCGTGAGTATTTCTGGCGAAGCAGCGCCCGGTCACACAACCGGCGAAGCCATGCTAGAAATGCAACGTTTGGTGGATCAACTGCCTGCCGGCATTGGCCTTGAATGGACAGGCTTGTCACTCCAAGAAAAACTTTCCGGCTCTCAGGCACCGCTGTTGCTAGGGCTGTCGTTGTTGGTGGTGTTCCTGTGCCTAGCGGCGCTTTATGAAAGTTGGTCGATCCCCACCGCCGTTCTGTTGGTGGTGCCATTGGGCGTGCTCGGCGCGGTGTTGGCGGTAACCTTGCGTGGAATGCCTAATGACGTGTTCTTCAAGGTCGGCTTAATCACCATCATTGGCTTGTCGGCAAAGAACGCCATATTGATCATCGAGTTCGCCAAAACGCTCTATGACGAAGGCCAAGACCTGGTGCAAGCAACCGTACAAGCAGCCCGTCTGCGGTTACGCCCCATTGTCATGACCTCACTGGCCTTCATCCTCGGCGTTGTGCCACTCGCGATTGCAACGGGTGCCAGCTCGGGTAGCCAGCAGGCAATTGGTACAGGCGTGATCGGCGGGATGATCGTTGCCACACTGGCAGTCGTGTTTGTGCCGGTGTTCTTTGTCGTGGTGATGAAATTGACGCGCAGCAAGCCCCGTCAGCGTTAAGTTGAGTTCCACGTGCTAAGGTGCGGCAACGATCAGTAACACAGGTTGGACTGTCGATGGCGCACCTTGCACGCACACACCCTCGTTTGACGGCCGCCACAGTTGTAGGGCTGGGGGTCGGCATTTTTTGCCCCGCCGCCTCGCTGACCTCTCACTTTCTCTTAGGCTGGAACGCGGGTGTTTGGCTGTACCTCGCACTGACGCTATGGTTGATGGTTCGCTCCAAAGTCAGCGACGTTAAGCGCACTGCCGAAATTGAAGACGAAAACGCGAGCATGGTGCTGTTCACCGTGAGTATCGCTGCGGTTGCCAGTTTGGCAGCCATTACCCTTGAGCTAACCGGTAACAGCCAACTGAGCCAATCTCAGCAATTGCAGCATTACGCTTTTACCGGGATGACCGTGGTAGGTTCATGGTTGATGATCGGCGTCGTTTTCGGCCTGCACTATGCACGGCTGTTTTATAACAATTCAGGGACGGAGCCAGCATTGCGCTTCCCCGAAGGTGAGTTAAATCCCGATTACTGGGACTTTATGTACTTCTCTTTCACCCTGAGTGTGGCGGTACAAACGTCAGATGTGGGTATTGCTACTCGCGAAATGCGCAAAGCGGTACTAGGCCATTCGCTATTGGGTTTTTTGTTTAATACGGCGGTGCTGGGGTTCTCGATCAACATTGCGGCGGGGCTGTTTTAAACGGATCACTGCAACTGAGTAGGGGCGAGATTAACTCGCCCCGCCCTAGGTTGTGGCTTAGTTAGTTTCTAGGACACCGCGACGAATCTGATCACGCTCAATCGACTCGAACAGCGCCTTGAAGTTACCTTCGCCAAAGCCATCGTCGCCTTTGCGCTGGATAAACTCGAAGAACACCGGCCCCATCAGGTTTTCAGAGAAGATTTGCAGCAGTAAGCGCTTGTCACCTTCTATAGAAGAGCCGTCCAGCAGAATGCCACGCGACTGTAATGCGTCCACCGACTCACCGTGGTTAGGCAGGCGACCTTCAAGCATTTCGTAGTAGGTATCTGGCGGCGCAGTCATGAAGCGCATGCCGATTTTCTTCAGGGCGTCCCACGTCTTGATCAGGTCTTCAGTCAAAAAGGCCACGTGCTGGATGCCTTCACCGTTGAACTGCATCAAGAACTCTTCGATCTGACCCGCGCCTTTGGACGACTCTTCGTTCAACGGAATACGGATCATGCCATCCGGTGCAGTCATGGCCTTAGAGGTCAAACCGGTGTACTCACCCTTGATGTCGAAGTAGCGGATTTCGCGGAAGTTGAACAGTTTTTCGTAGAAGTTGGCCCAGTAAGCCATACGACCGCGATAAACGTTATGGGTCAGGTGGTCGATGATCTGCAGGCCTGCACCGACTGGGTTACGATCAATGCCCTCAATAAACACGAAGTCGATGTCATAAATCGAGCTGCCTTCTCCGTAACGGTCAATCAGATACAGCGGCGCGCCGCCAATACCTTTGATGGCAGGCAGGTTCAACTCCATTGGGCCGGTTTCAATTTTAATCGGTTGAGCACCCAGTTCCAGCGCACGGGTATAGGCTTGCTGCGCATTAGCGACGCGAAATGCCATGCCGCACACCGAAGGTCCGTGTTCGGCTGCAAAATAGGAAGCAACACTGTTCGGCTCATTATTGAGGATCAGGTTGATCTGGCCTTGGCGATACAGATGTACGTCTTTGGAGCGGTGGCTCGCCACCTTAGTGAAGCCCATGATTGCGAAGATAGGCTCGAGAGTGTTGGGTGCTGGTGCTGCGAATTCGATGAATTCAAAGCCCATCAGGCCCATTGGGTTTTCGTATAGATCGGCCATTTTGGCGCCTCATCAGAGTCATTTTTACAATTAACAGTGGGTTATTTGTCATGAATGCTGAGGCACACAGGAGGCGCACAGGAGATCCCGCGTACACTGCGCGCTAGGAAATCTCCGTAAATCAGTTGAAACCCGAATATCTTCATTTAAACATCTCGTACGCGGTGGTGACTCCTGATGACAGAAGCCATTATTCTTGTATGCGTAAGCCGATTCTACATGGCGTAATCATGTTTGTCTTACATCATGTGAAATAGCCCTTCACCAATGCTAGGCTTAAATGCATGTCTTGCACTGTACGCCCTCCTTCATTGCTCGGGATCTTGAATGCCACTGCCCCACAAACAGACCCGGACATGGACCGATCGCTACGCGCTGGTTGTTCTCAGCACTCTTCTGCCCGTTGTTTTAGGTATTTTTATCATTATTTGGCAGGCCACCCGTTCACTTGAACTTGAAGCCCGTGATACCGCCAACGAAGCGGTGCGCCAATTTAATCTCATGCTAGACAATGCAGCCCGCGCAGCCGATGTGGTGTTATCACTTTCAGGCCAAGCGTGTGAGCAGGCAGAGCTGGCCTTACGTGGGCAGGTCACACGGCGCCCCTTTGTACGCTCGGTTAATTTGGTTTTGAATAACCAAATTTATTGCACATCCTTGTTCGGTAGCTTCAATGAAGCGGTCAATGCGGCCGACTATAAAGACGGCGAACTGTGGCTGATGCCGGGTAACCCGGTCACTCCCCACGAACCGCTGCTGGTTTACCGCCGTGAAAAAGATCAAAAAGGTGCCATTGTCAGCCTTTACGGGTTACACCTTGTCAATGTGCTGAGCCTAATCAATCCCTACACACAAATGATGTTCCAAGTGGGCGACAACTCGATTGACCGAGATGGCGTCGTCCGACATAAGCCCTCTGCGCCTTACCCTGTTGCTCCTGTCATCGTTTCTTCAACGCAATACCCTTATCGAGTGATGGCGGGATTTAGTGAAGGGACTGTTTGGCGCTTTATTCATGCTCGGTACTTGTGGCTGCTGGCTTTATTTGTATTTCTAGGTTGCGTTTCTGGTGCCACAGTGGCTTGGTTACAAAAACGTTTATCTCTGTCTTCACCCACTCACGAGTTACAACGTGGCCTTGAGGCCGAAGAGTTCATTCCTTACTTTCAGCCGGTTGTACAGGGCGACACTAAGCAATGGGCCGGTGCCGAAGTTCTGATGCGCTGGCAACATCCAACCGAAGGCCTAGTTCGCCCAGACTTGTTTATTCCTCTTGCTGAACACTCGGGCATCATTGTTCCGATGACCCGCTCAGTGATGCAGCAAACGGCCCGTATACTGGCCCCTTATGCCCGCAACATGGCCCCAGACTTCCACTTAGGCTTCAACATTACAGCGCATCATTGCCACAGCCTTGACTTGGTTGAAGACTGCCGCGAGTTCCTCCGGGCATTCCCGCCAGGCAGTATCAAGCTGGTGCTTGAGCTGACTGAGCGCGAGCTGGTTGTGCCCAGCGACATCACTCATCAGTTATTTGCCGAGCTGCGCGCGATGGGCATCATGATTGCTCTTGACGACTTTGGTACGGGCCATTCCAGCTTGAGCTACTTACGCGAGTTCAACGTCGACTACCTGAAAATTGACCAAAGCTTCGTCGCCATGATCGGCGCCGATGCTTTATCTATTCATATTTTGGACAGCATCATTGAACTGAGCGCCAAGCTAAACTTGGGCATCGTGGCTGAAGGGGTAGAAACACAACAGCAAAGTGAATACTTATCACTGAAAGGCGTGGATTATTTGCAAGGGTATCTTTTTTCTCGCCCGTTAACGGCCCACGCTTTCATTGAGGACTTATTGGTGGAGAACCGAGTGGCGCATTGAAAATTTACAACTACAATTTTCTAACTGATTGAAGCCTCATGAAGTGTATTTCAATGGTTTCTCTCAAACAGTGAAGGGTTGATTCATAACTCTGCCTGCCACGCCTGTGCCTCGCTTTATTAATTCACTTCGGCGCCCTTAATGCCGAACATCTGACTGGAGTAATGACTTTGTCTAGACTTGCTGAGTATCGTGCTGCGCAAAAGGCTCTCCAAGAGCAACTGACCCAGTTGGAAGCCTTGAAGAATGATGCCGGGCTGAAAAAAGAAATCGAGTTCGAGCAAAAGCTTCAGTCACTGATGACGACCTATGGCAAAGGGCTTCGAGACATTATTGCCATTCTGGACCCCAATCCCACTGCTGCCCGTCATGCGCCAGCGGCGAAGCAGCGTAAAGCGCGGGTATTGAAGGTTTATAAAAATCCACATACCGGGGAATTGATAGAAACCAAGGGCGGCAATCATCGCGGTTTGAAAGCATGGAAAGAGCAATACGGCGCAGCCACTGTTGAAACTTGGGTTCGGGGTTAATATAGCCACGCGATAAAACCAACGGGGAAGATAATAAAACCTTACCCCGCTTGGACAAAAAACAAACATTAGAGATTTCTTTCACAGTTTTTTCACACCCAGGGTCACAGGATAGAGGCTGCTAAAGGACTAGCGCCCCATGCCCGCTTCGGCGGGCTTCTTTTTGCCTGCATTTTTTCACCCCCCCCTGCCCCACGCTGGCGTTTTATACCCTCAAGCAACGATCTTTTATCGTAAACGGGTTTCGCCCAAGCGGTCATATTCCGTATCATCTCCACACGACTGTTTATCCATGCATCACTTTCGGAGGGTTCATGAGCCTGCAAGAACTGAACAACGTCCCTGGTGTTACGGCACAACCGGATAGCGCTACCCAACAATTCGTATTCAATCACACCATGCTGCGGGTCAAAGACATCGAGAAATCTCTCGACTTCTATACCCGCGTCTTGGGCTTTTCGCTGGTGGAGAAGCGCGACTTCCCCGAAGCAGAATTCAGTCTCTACTTCTTGGCATTGGTTGATAAAGCACAGATTCCGGCGGACGACGCTGCACGCACCGTGTGGATGAAGTCCATCCCTGGCATCCTGGAGTTGACTCACAACCACGGCACTGAAAAAGATGCCGACGTTGCTTACCACAACGGCAACACCGACCCACGCGGCTTTGGTCACATCTGTGTCTCGGTACCTGACATTGTTGCCGCGTGTGAGCGCTTCGAAGCCCTAGGTGTAGACTTCCAGAAACGCCTGACTGACGGCCGCATGAAATCCTTGGCTTTTATCAAAGATCCAGACGCCTACTGGGTTGAGATCATTCAGCCGCAGCCGCTGTAAAAAACGAACACAAAAACCCATGATTGCTCATGGGTTTTTTATTTCAGTGTGAAGCTAACGCCTTATAAACGGAAACGTCGTTTCAAGCGTTTCAAGGCATGGTTCTTGTCCATTGGCAGTCAAGCCCGTAGCATTTAGATACGCAACGTATGAAACAAAGACGCAGTGCGTAGCCTTATGGGCTCACAAGAATCAGCAGGTGCACGCTTCGATGGCTCGAACACGCAAAGAAATGATCGAAGAGACGCGCCACCGGCTAGTGGCGGCGGGCAGGCAGGCATTCGCCGCAAAAGGCTATGCCGACTCGTCAATGGACGATTTAACGGCGAATGTCGGCTTAACCCGAGGCGCGCTGTATCACCACTTCGGCGATAAGAAAGGCTTGTTAGAGGCCGTCATCCAAGAAATTGATAAGGAAATGTCGGTACGTCTGCGTGCGATCACCCGCCAGGCTGAGTCGACTTGGCAAGGTTTTATCAATGAAAGTATCGCGTACATGGAGATGGCGATAGAGCCAGAGATCCAGCGCATTGTTCTATTAGACGGCCCGGCCGTGCTGGGAAACCCTGCACAATGGTCGAGCCAGAACGCATGCATCCAGAGCACAATGAAATGCCTGCAAACGTTACAGAGCGAGGGTGTTATCAAGGACGTCGAGATTGAGGCGACCTCTAGGCTCTTGAACGGCGCCACCCTGAGTGCAGCGCTATGGATTGCAGCGGACGAGCAACCCCTAGTCGCGCTGGAAAAGGCAATACACGCTTTCGTATCGCTGGCCAACGGCCTGTTGAAGCATTAAGACGTCAGCCCAGCCCTACAACATGATCGTCGTAGGCACAAAAAAGCGCAGCCATGGGCTGCGCTTTGGTCTTAACGGTGGCGAGCTAAGGCACAACACCTCGTCTAACTCCAGCTAATCAGGCTGGGGCAGACGTGCGGATCAGATGATCAAAAGCACTCAAAGATGCTTTAGCGCCCTCACCGACCGCGATCACGATCTGCTTGTAAGGCACGGTGGTCACATCACCGGCAGCGAAAATGCCAGGGATTGATGTTTCACCACGCGCATCAACCACAATCTCCCCGCGAGGCGACAGCTCAATCGTACCTTTGAGCCAATCGGTGTTGGGCAGTAAGCCGATCTGTACGAAGATGCCTTCAAGTTCGACGTTATGTTCCGAGTCAGTAGCACGATCCTTGTAACGCAGGCCATTTACTTTCTGACCGTCACCGGTGACCTCAGTAGTCTGAGCGTTAGTGATCACCTTAACGTTTGGCAAGCTATTGAGCTTACGTTGCAGTACGGCATCAGCACGTAACGCGGTGTCGAACTCAAGCAATGTCACGTGAGACACGATACCCGCTAGGTCTATAGCCGCCTCGACGCCCGAGTTGCCACCACCAATCACTGCAACACGCTTGCCTTTGAACAACGGACCATCACAGTGCGGGCAATAAGCCACGCCACGGTTGCGGTATTCCTGCTCGCCGGGCACATTCATTTCGCGCCAGCGCGCACCAGTTGCCAGAATTACGGTTTTAGCTTTCAGCGACGCGCCGCTGGCGAATTTGACTTCGTGCAACTCACCCGCCTGGCCCGGCAACAGCTTGTCAGCGCGTTGCAGGTTCATGATGTCGACGTCGTACTGCTTAACGTGCTCTTCGAGTGCAGTGGCCAGCTTCGGCCCTTCAGTTTCCTGAACCGAGATAAAGTTCTCGATGGCCATGGTGTCGAGCACTTGACCGCCGAAACGCTCAGCCGCTACACCGGTTCGGATGCCCTTACGCGCTGCGTAAATCGCGGCTGCCGCACCGGCAGGACCGCCGCCGATCACCAACACATCAAATGCCTCTTTTGCGCTGATTTTTTCGGCCTGACGTTCGATGGCGCTGGTGTCTAGTTTGCCAAGGATCTCTTCCAAGCCCATACGGCCCTGGCCAAAGTTAACCCCATTGAGGTAAACACTTGGCACTGCCATCACTTGGCGCTCGGTCACTTCGTCTTGGAACAATGCACCGTCAATCGCGACATGACGAATGTTGGGGTTCAATACCGCCATTAAGTTCAGCGCTTGAACGACATCCGGGCAGTTTTGGCAAGACAGCGAGAAGTAAGTCTCGAAGCTGAACTCGCCTTTGAGCGAGCGAATTTGCTCGATCACTTCTGCGCTGGCTTTCGATGGGTGGCCGCCGACTTGCAGCAAGGCCAGCACCAGCGATGTAAATTCGTGGCCCAACGGGATACCTGCGAAGCGCAAGCTGATATCGCCGCCTGGACGGTTGAGCGAGAACGACGGCTTACGCGCATCGGTACCGTTATCCAACAAGGTAATCTGGCTGGACAGGCTGGTAATTTCTTTTAACAGGTCGTGCATTTCACGGGATTTCGCACCGTCGTCCAGAGACGCAACGATCTCGATCGGCTGTGTGACCCGCTCCAGATATGACTTCAACTGTGCTTTAAGATTGGCGTCCAACATACGGGCGATCTCCTAACTATAAAATTCTGTGTCAAAAAAAACGCCCGAGCGAATGTCGCCCGGGCGTTTTGAGGGCGATGCTGCGTGTCACTCAGGTGCGGATCACCGCCCTAGTCTTCACAGACTTAGATCTTGCCAACCAGGTCCAGCGAAGGAGCGAGGGTGGTTTCACCTTCTTTCCATTTAGCTGGGCAAACTTCGCCTGGGTGTGCAGCGACGTATTGAGCAGCTTTGATTTTGCGCAGCAGCTCGGAAGCGTCACGGCCAACACCGCCGTCGTTCAGCTCAACGATTTTGATCTGACCTTCTGGGTTGATCACAAAGGTTCCGCGGTCAGCTAGACCTGCTTCTTCGATCAGAACGTCGAAGTTGCGGGAGATCGTCAGCGTTGGGTCGCCGATCATGGTGTACTGGATCTTGCCGATGGCTGGCGAAGTGTTGTGCCAGGCAGCGTGAGCGAAGTGGGTGTCAGTTGACACGCTGTAGATTTCTACGCCGAGTTTTTTGAACTCTTCGTAATTGTCAGCCAGGTCTTCCAACTCAGTTGGGCAAACAAAAGTGAAGTCGGCTGGGTAGAAGAACACGACAGACCATTTGCCTTTCAGGTCAGCGTCCGACACTTCTACGAAGCTGCCGTTTTTGTATGCAGTAGCTTTGAATGGTTTTACTTGGCTGTTGATGATAGGCATCGTTGACTCTCCGTCAGGGTTGAAAAGTTGATGGGGTGAATCCTAACAATCCATTTCGTATCTGGCTCATTGGCAAAGCTGATGCTCACGATTGGTTTTGACTATCAGCTCCCCCTATAGATAGTTAAAAAACAAATAGGGCTATCGCGGCTAACGTTCAAGTGATCTCAATCAGCCTTCAATGCGTTTTTCAGCGGCCATGCTCATCCCGGCAAACGGGCTGGCTTCAACATAGCGCATGGCTGACTTGATGTCCTTCCAGCCGACATAACTCATCAGCGACTTCAAGTCCCACCCACTTTGATGGGCCCATGTTGCAAAACCGCGACGCAGCGAATGACTGGTGTAATGCCCAGCGCCAATTCCGGCGCGCTCCAGCGCTTGGCGCAGCAGCGGGATCACGCTATTGGCGTGTAACCCCTCCTCGCCCAAGTTGCCCCAGCGATCTATACCTCTGAACACCGGGCCGCGTACCAGCGCTGAAGCATTGAGCCACTCGATGTAGGCACGCACCGGGCATAGCCTGAGCAGTGCCGGAGTCTGAAAGGTTTTGCCTAGGTTATCGCGATCACTTTTGCTGCGCGGCAAATACAGAGTGATCCCCGAGCCGGCCACTGCTTGCACATGCTCCACCTGCAAGCGACACAACTCATCACTGCGAAACCCGCGCCAGAACCCCAGCAAGATCAACGCGGCATCCCGTCGCGCGCGTAGTAAAGCCGGTTGATCTGCATTGGCTTGGGCCGTGCTGGCCTCACCTTCGAGCCAGTCAATGACTTTTTCTAAATGCTGCAACTGCAACGGCGCGGCTTGCTTTTCTTGGGTCGGGTGCAACGCACGAATGCCCTTAAAAACTTTGCGCACCACGGGCGACTTGGTCGGGTCGGCAAACCCTTGGCTGTTGTGCCATTGGGCAATCGCCGACAGGCGCAGTTTAAGCGTGTTGATCGACAATTGGCCGGCGTGCGCCACCAGATAGCGCGCCACGCTGTCGCTGGTCGCGGGCAAGAACCCACCCCAAGCCACCTCAAAATGCTCAATAGCGGCTCGATAGCTGCGACGGGTGTTATCGCGGGTCGCGGCGTTTAAGTAGCGATCCAGCTCACTCATGCACTGTTCTCTAGGTTGGCGTACTGAAACAGAGCCCAAAAAACGAATTTATCGCCCTGACACGGGATAATACCAGTATATCCCGCATGATATTTAGCTAATAAATATATAAATAAGCTGCTAATATAGTATGTAATTACAGGGTACATACCACAGTACATAATCGTAGGAGAGATCATGGCTCGCGGCGGCGTTAACAAGGCAGTAGTGCAAATAGCGCGTACAGCGATTCTTGCTCGCGGCGAACACCCGAGCATCGACGCAGTACGAATTGAGATGGGTAATACGGGTTCTAAAACCACAATCCATCGCTATCTGAAGGAGCTGGACGAGACAGACGCTAGGCGCGGCGTGCCTCAAGAGCAGCTAGGCGATGAGTTGAGTGAGCTGGTCGCCCGCCTCGCTCGGCGCCTGAAAGAACAAGCGCAAGAGCCTATTGAACGCGCCGAAGCTCAGTACGAGCAGCTCAAAGCAGAACTACGCGATCAATTGGCCCAGGCGCAGCAAGCTCAACTGCAATTGCAACAGCAGCTCGACATTCAGAGCCAAGCGTTACAGCAAGAGACGGATACCCTAGAGTCCACGCGCTCCATGCTGCAAACCGAGCAAACGCGTAACGCGGCACTCAATCAGGCTTGCAGCGATTTCGAGCTACGGCTCAATGACCGGGACGAGCAAATCCGCTCGCTAGAAGAAAAACACCTGCATGCGCGCGACGCGCTTGAGCATTACCGCAGCGCGGTCAGAGAACAGCGCGAACAGGATCAGCGTCGCCATGAAGGGCAGTTGCAACAGGTGCAAATGGAACTACGCCAAGCCCAGCAAAGTGCATTGGTGCGTCAAGATGAAATAACCCAACTCCATCGCGACAATGAGCGTGTCTTGAGCGAAAGCCGTGCACTGAGCAAAGAGCTGAACCACGCTAACGATCAGCAGCACAAGCTCAGCAACCTCAATGAACGGTTGACTGCACAAATTAATCAACAAGACAGCGAGCGCACGCTGCTGCAAGAGCGCCTGCGCGTTGCGACCCAAGAGAGTATTGCTCTGAAAGAGCAGTATGCACAGGCTCAAGAAGCACACGCAGCCATCACTCTGCGCGCCCTCAAGGCAGAGGCCGAGATGGACACGCTCAAGGCCAGTTTGATCGAAGAATCCAAGAGTGAAGACAACGCCTAATCATCCGGCCACTGCACGGCGAGCGCTGAGCGCGCAGCGGCCATACTCAAACACCCTATTAAAACGTCCGCGTTAAGGCGGTAATAGTTTCAAATACTTAGTTTAAAAACGGCAACCCATGCAGACGTGGAGTCTCGTTCATCTGGTCTTACCTACATAAAGGCTACCCAATGAGCACATGGCATTTTGACGATCACCGTAATATGTTGCGCTGGCATGACACCCAAGCGCTCACTGAAATTGAACTCTTTGGCCACAGCGCTGGGTATTTATCGCATTCAAACTTGCCGCTCTAACACCTTGCACTGTCAAACGTTTAATCCTCTGCGACCCAGACCTCAACAGATACGGCGTTGCTTTCCTTCACGCAATCACCGCAATGAGTCCGCCGGAGTTTGAAGCAAAGGGCTTTGATCAACTGCTGACCCAGCTTAAAGAAACCCCAAGCAATGATGCATGGCTTGGCCCACTGCAAACCTGCTCAGCACTAATTGGCAGCAGCGATATCTCGCCTGCGCAGCCAGTAGCGCTTAAGACGCCGCCTAACAATTGCCAGCCGCGCCTCATTACCCCTAAAACCGCCTAACAACACGCGCCAACATTTCGTTCAGCGATCGTTCAGCCAGTGAAATCAATTCTTGTTTGGTAATAAGTATCAATATGTTACAAATTAGCAATTACTGACTCGTGACGCGGTGCGCTATTCATGTTCGTTCCATTTTTGATCATGCTGCGCGAAGGGATTGAAGCAGCGCTTATCGTTGGCATTATTGCCAGTTACCTCAAACAAACAGGGCGCGGCCAATGGATGCCCGCGGTATGGATCGGTGTTTTTCTCGCCGCCGCCCTGTCCCTGTTAGTCGGCGGTGCTCTGGAGTTGATGAGTGCTGAGTTCCCGCAAAAGCAACAGGAACTGTTTGAAGGCATAGTCGGCCTGATCGCTGTTGGCATTCTTAGTTCGATGGTGTTCTGGATGCGCAAGGTATCTCGCTCCATCAAAGACTCGCTGCACACCTCCCTAGATCACGCCCTTACTGGTAGCAACCACCAGGTCACCGCACTGATCGCCATGGTGTTTTTCGCCGTGGCCCGTGAAGGGCTGGAAACTGTTTTCTTCCTGTTGGCAGTGTTCCAACAAAGCGAAGGCCCAGCGGCACCAGTGGGCGCTTTACTCGGCCTGATTCTGGCGATCTGTGTCGGTTTTGCGATCTACACCGGCAGCATGCGCCTGAACCTCGGTCTGTTTTTTCGTTGGACTGGGCTGTTTATTTTGCTGGTGGCGGCCGGGATCTTGGCCAACTCGGTGCAAGCCCTGCATGAAGCCGGAGTTTGGAATTCGCTGCAAACAGTGGTGTTTGACATGAGCACCACGCTCCCCATGGACGGGCCGCTTGGTTCAGTTCTGGCAGGGATGTTCGGCTATCAAGATGCGCCTACCGTCAGCGTATTAAGTGTCTACTTGGCCTATTTGGTCGTTGCACTTGTCCTGTTCTTGCGCCCCCCAGTACCTGCAAAAGCCACTCAATAACCTCGCGTGACAACCCCATAAGGTCCTGCATGTCTACCCCTGCAAGCGGTACACCTCCTCGCGCGCTGCGCTGGGCGGTGGCCGGCTCGGTGATCGTTATGATCGCGGCTGGCGGTTTGTTTTATTACGCCTCGCAATTGGCTGCCGCCAAACGCAAGGTTCACAGTAACGAAATCACCGTTACGATCCACCCCCACAGTTGCGAACCGAGCGAGCTGACAGTGCCGGCCGGCGCTAATCGCTTCCGTATCGTCAACGCCTCGGAACGCGCTGTGGAATGGGAGATTCTGGATGGCGTGCTGGTTATCGAAGAGCGTGAAAACATCGCCCCCGGCCTGAGCCAAGTGATTAGCGCCACACTTAATTCCGGCGATTACGCGATCACCTGCGGCCTGCTCAGTAATCCGCGTGGCACTCTGCACGTGACACCTACCGCTGAGTCGCAAGCACAAGCTAAGGCTCGCCCGTCGATGGTGGCGTTTGTCGGCCCCCTGTCTGAGTTCCGGGTGTATTTAAACAACCAAAGCAACGCGCTGATTAAAACGGTTGATGCCCTGTCAAATGCCATTAACGAAGGCGACCTCGTACACGCTCAAGCACTCTATATCCCGGCCCGCGAGGCCTATCAGCGCCTAGCACCGGCAGCGCAACGCTTGGGTGAACTGGACAACACTCTTAATGCCCGTGCGGACTACTTTGAAAAGCGCGAGCATGACCCAAGCTTCATTGGCTTCCATCGCCTTGAATATGGGTTATTTGATCAACGCACCACCCAAGACCTTGCTCCCATTGCCAAGCAATTGCAGGCCAATGCAGTACTGCTAAAACAACAACTGCTGGCTCAAACACTGCCACCCGAGCAATTGGTCACTCAGGTTTCGCGTACTTTGCACAACTTGGCTGACACCCGTGCAGCCAGTGGCGAAGAAGAGCGCTACAGCCATATCGACCTCACAGGTTTTGCTGCGAACGTGTACACCGCGCGCAAAGTGGTTGATCTGCTGCGCCCGCTACTGAGCAAAAACAATGCTGACCTGTTGCTCAACATTGATAACGCCAGTGCCTCGTTTGAAGCCGAACTCAACACCTTTAAAACCGCACAGGGCTACAACATGTACGACGCGTTAAACCCCGCTCAGCGTCAAGCAATCAGTAACAAGGCCAAGGCTCTGGCCGATGCACTCGATGGAGTCGATCCCGCCCTCGGCCTATCCGGCCTGTCATTGCAGACCAAACCCATATGAGTGATTCAGGTAATACCCAGAACGAAATCAACCTTCAACGTCGTCGCGTACTGCTCGGCATGGGCGTCGCTGGCGCTGCACTGGCAGGTAGCGCCTTGAGCTGCCCGGCCATGGCGGCCAGCGGCAGTGCCAGCGCGCAAGTGACCCAAGCGCCCAGTAGCGACAAAACCCTGGAGTATCACGACTTCTACGGCCAGCACCAAAACGGCATTCTCACTGCGCGCCCAGCGGCGGGCATGATGGTCGCCTTCGATGTATTGGCCACCGATCGTGCAGACCTTGAGCGCTTGTTACGCACGTTAAATGAGCGCATCGCGTTCCTGACCAAGGGCGGCCCAGTGCCTCAAGTCGATGCAAAACTCCCACCCACCGACTCAGGCATCCTTGGCCCAATTGTCACACCCGATAACCTGACCATCACCGTGTCTGTCGGTGAGTCGTTGTTTGATGAACGCTTCGGCTTAAGCCACGTCAAGCCCAAACACCTAAGCCGCATGCAAGGCTTCCCTAACGACGCACTCGATCCGGCTTTTTGCCACGGAGATCTGAGCCTGCAGTTTTGCGCCAACACCGCAGACACCAACATTCATGCCCTGCGTGACATCATTAAAAACCTCCCAGACCTGCTGCTAGTGCGATGGAAGCAAGAAGGGACAGTGCCGCCACAAGCACCGAGCAAGCCAGGTGTACCCGCGCAGAGCGCGCGCAACTTTTTGGGCTTTCGCGATGGCTCGGCGAATCCAGACTCCAATGACAACACTCTGATGAACAACATTGTCTGGGTTCAACCGCACAGCGATGAGCCGCAGTGGGCGGTCGATGGCAGTTATCAAGCTGTGC
>NZ_LLWH01000209.1 GCF_001411475.1 Pseudomonas endophytica
GTGCTTGCCGCTCAGGCGCTCAAGGTTTTTTGCGGCGGCGGTAGGGATGATGCCGTGGTGGGCACTGACTTTGGCATCGTTCCACGCTCGTGAACGGCGTTTTGGCTCAAGGTATTCAGCCAGAGGCGCAAGGCTTGGATCGGCTTGGCGCAATGCGGCCAAAATTGAGGCGGCCTCGCTATGCTGGCTGAGGGGTAAGTAGCCGCAATCGCTGCGCGGGTAGGTCACGACCTTGTAGGTTTCGTAGAGCGCTTGGGCGACGTCGAGGGTTTCTTGCGCACCAAGACCGAGTTTTTTTGAACACACTTCTTGCAAGGTGCCGAGGTCGAAAGGCAAGGGCGCGACCTCGCGCATGCGTTCTGTGTGCAGCTTGTTGACCCGCGCATGGCCGGCCTGTTGAATTGCAGCCGCTGCTTGTTGGGCGTGGGCCTGATTGAGACAACGGTCTTGATCGTCGCAGGTCTGCGGGTCGGCCCGCCATTGGGCCGTGAACAGGTGTTGGTTGTGATTAAGTTGCACGTCAATCGCCCAATACGCGATGGGCACGAAGTCGCTGATGCTGCGGTCGCGGTCGACAACCAGTCGCAGGGTAGGGGTTTGCACCCGGCCGACCGGCAGCACGCCTTGGTAGCCAGACTGGCGCCCCAGCAGGGTAAACAAACGGCTCATGTTCATGCCGATGAGCCAGTCGGCCCGCGAGCGGCCCAATGCGCTGTGGTACAGGTTGAAGGTCTCGCTGCCAGGCTTGAGGGCCGCCAGCGCCTTGCGAATAGACGCGTCGTCCAGTGCAGACAACCATAGACGCTGGATCGACCCACGGTACCGGCAATGCTCGACCAGTTCCCGGGCGATCATTTCGCCTTCGCGGTCGGCATCGGTGGCAATCACCAGTTCACTGGCCTCACCGAGCAAGCGTTTGACGGCTTTGAATTGGCTGGCGGTTTTGGGCTTGACCCGCATCTTCCATTTATCAGGAATGATCGGCAGGTCGGCCAGCACCCAGCGTTTGTAACGCTCGTCGTAAGCGTCTGGCGGAGCGGTTTCGAGCAAGTGGCCAATACACCAGGTTACGGTTGCATTAGGCCCTACCCAGCAGCCATCACCGCGTCGGCTTGCACCGAGCACCGCAGCAATATCTTTGGCTTGGGAAGGTTTTTCACACAAAAACAGCCGCATAGCTCCGCTCATTCATCAGGTTGCCCAGAAGGTGCACAGCATGAGCAGAGAATGCAAAGAGGGCAACAGTTTTTACTGTGTTTTTGTACAGGTTATGTTGTTGGACGTGTCGATGAGCTTGCCTCGCGACCTTTTAAAAATCAAAAGATCGCGAGCAAGCTTGCTCTTACGGGACTAAGGCTTATTGAACGGTGTAAATCTGATCAAACACACCGCCGTCGCTGAAGTATTTTTTCTGCACTTCACGCCAGTCGCCGAAGGTTTTCTCAACCGAGAGGAAGTCGACTTTCGGGAAGCGATCGTTGTACTGGGCCAAAACCTTTTCATTGCGTGGGCGCAGGTAGTTCTTGGCAGCAATTTCTTGGCCTTCTGGCGACCAGAGGTATTTCAGGTATTCCTCAGCCACTGCACGCGTGCCCTTTTTGTCGACGACTTTATCGACCACAGTCACTGGCGGCTCAGCTTCAGCGGATACGCTTGGGTAGATGACTTCGAACTGGTCACGACCAAACTCGCGAGCAATCATTTCTGCTTCGTTTTCGAAGGTCACCAGCACGTCGCCAATCTGGTTAGTCATAAAGGTGGTGGTGGCTGCACGGCCGCCAGTGTCTAGCACAGGCGCTTGCTTAAACAATTTGCCGACAAAGTCGCGGGCTTCAGCTTCGTCCGCACCATGTTTGAGTTTATAGCCCCATGCAGAGAGGAAGGTGTAGCGGCCGTTGCCCGAGGTTTTCGGGTTAGGGACGATCACTTGCACGCCGTCTTTAAGCAGATCAGGCCAGTCCTTCAGGGCTTTAGGGTTGCCTTTGCGCACGATAAATACGGTGGCTGAGGTGAACGGTGCGCTGTTGTCCGGTAGGCGGGTGACCCAGTTTTCTGGCACCAGTTTGCCGTGGTCGGCGAGGGCGTTGATGTCGGTGGCCATGTTCATGGTGATCACGTCAGCTTTGAGGCCGTCGATCACGGCGCGCGCTTGTTTGCTCGAGCCCCCGAAGGACATTTGCACAGTTTGCTTTTCGCCCTGCTCTTTTTCCCAATGCTTTTGGAAGGCCGGGTTGTAGTCTTTATAGAAGTCGCGCATCACGTCGTAAGACACGTTCAGCAACGGAGGATTGGCGGCGTGCGCGAGGCTGCTGAGGGCCAGGCCGGCGGCCAAGACGGAAGCGCTAAAGAGTTTTTTCACTGCGTGTTCCTTGTTATAGGGGCAATAGGGGCCATTTGCCATCGACTATAGCGGGTGTCGCATAGTCCTTAAAAGATTAAAAAGCACTTTGGTTATACGTTTTTGACGAATAGCGCGTTACCACATTGCGAACAAAAAGAGGCTGAAGCTTCGTGCTGGCTTTTCTTGCAGGTTGAGCACGTGTGTTTGAGCTGTTCGCCGCGCATGGCGTTGGCCAGCTCGGCGGTGAAAATTCCGGTGGGTACGGCAATGATCGAATAACCCGTGATCATCACCATGGCCGAAATGACTTGGCCGGGTACGGTGATGGGCACGATGTCGCCATACCCCACGGTGGTCAGGGTCACAATGGCCCAATAGATACTGACCGGGATGCTGGTAAAGCCGTGCTCGGGGCCTTCGACCACGTACATCAACGTGCCGAACACGGTGACCAAGGTGGAGACTCCGAGCAAAAATACGATGATTTTCTGTTTGCTGCCGCGCAACGCTGAAAGCAGGTAGTTAGCCTGGCTCAAGTACGGCACCAGCTTTAGGATTCGGAAAATACGCAGCATGCGGATCACCCGAATAATCAGCAGGTACTGCGCGTCGCTGTAATAGATCGCCAAAATCCCCGGCACAATGGCCAGCAAGTCCACCAGCCCATAAAAGCTGAGAGCGTAACGCAGGGGCTTGGGTGAGCAGTACAAGCGCAGGGCGTATTCGACGGCAAATATGAAGGTGAAGCCCCATTCGATAGCCGCGAGCAGGTTGCCGTACCGGATATGAATGCTGTTGATGCTGTCGAGGACCACCACCACCAGACTCGTCATGATGATCAGCAGCAATGTGGTATCGAAGCGACGCCCGGCCGGTGTGTCGGACTGAAAGACCATCACGTACAGGCGCTGACGCCAATCCTGATTATTCATGTAAGTTGCTCGATACCCAAAAGTCAGAAGATTCGGGTATTAGCGCTCGATGCGCAACCTGCTTTGCGCTTTGGTTTCGACGCTTTTGCGGCTCAACAACCGCACACCGCTACTGACCAGCCAGCAACTGAGCACAAAGGGAGCGGTTAAAAGAGGCAGCCCTAATGCGCTAATCGCGGGTGTGAGCAGCAAGGTCACGACGATACCGATCAATGGCAGCCACAGGCGTCGCGTTTGTAGGCTTAAGGCCAATGCCGTTAACGCCGTGTTGTAGCCTCCAAGCCCGCTGAGTGCAGTCCCTACGTCTTGTTGATAGAGACTCCAGGCAAGCCCTGCAAGTGAGCCGATCACTACCCAAACCGCCGAGCGCCAGTGGCTTAAGCACAGGCCGATAACAATCAGCAGCCCGGCGAGCGAATGGTTTAGCAGCATGACCTGACCGACGCCTTTAAAGAGCGCTTGCGCGAGGGTTAACGCGTTGACGGTGTGCAGTTCAATCACCGGCTCAGGCGCTGGGTGCAGGCCGAGCAACAACCAGCCCAGCCCCACAAACGGTGCGGTGTAGAGCATCAGCCCGTAAGGTTGAGTGATTCGTTTGAGCCATTGATGAACCAACAGGCTGCTGAAGCCGGCGCTGGCGATGATCAGCAGTGGCAAGAGGGCCGACCACGCCAGTTGATGGCTCAGTAATAGCCCCAGTAGGACGCCGTTGTAACTGTAGAGTCCGGCTTGGCGTTGAGACTTTTCATAGCCACGCCGCTGCGCGGTCAACAACCCTGCAACCGCGCCCAGTAAAGCGCCGCCGAGCAGCGTGGGGTTGCTGATCAAAATGGCCAGTAGGCACAGGACACCACATAAAGGGTGACGTTGCAGGAAGATCTGGCTGAAGCCATTGCACAGGGCAGTGGCCCAATCTGGGCAATGATTCATGGCGCGATCAACTTTCTTGGGGATGAGCGAATGCCCCGTAGGCGCTGCAGAGATCTGCGGCCGCGCCTACGGTGGGTGGGATCGCTAGTAGTTATTTGTCGCGGATAGAGAAGTTGGCCATGTGTTCCAGACCTTTGATCAGCCCGGAGTGGTCCCAGTTACTGCCGCCAAGCGCTGCGCAGGTGCTGAAGACTTGTTGCGCGTTGGCGGTGTTAGGCAGGTTGATCCCCAACTCACGAGCGCCTGCCAGTGCTAGGTTGAGGTCTTTTTGGTGCAGGCTGATGCGGAAACCTGGGTCGAAGGTGCCTTTGATCATGCGTTCGCCATGCACTTCGAGGATTTTCGACGAGGCGAAACCGCCCATCAGGGCTTCGCGAACCTTGGCCGGGTCTGCACCGTTTTTGGCGGCAAATACCAGGGCTTCGGCCACGGCCTGAATGTTCAGTGCCACGATAATCTGATTCGCGACTTTGGCGGTCTGGCCATCGCCGTTGCCACCGACCAGCGTGATGTTTTTGCCCATGCTTTGCAGCAGGGGCAGGGCGCGTTCAAAGGTTTTCTCGTCGCCACCGACCATAATGCTCAGCGTGCCAGCCTTGGCCCCGACTTCACCGCCGGACACCGGCGCGTCTAAGTAGTAGGCGTCTTTGGCGTTGATTTTTTCAGCGAAGGCTTTGGTGGCGCTTGGGGAGATCGAGCTCATGTCGATCACCACTTTATTCGGGCTCAGGCCCGCCGCGATACCGTCCTCGCGAAACAGCACGTCTTCGACCTGTGGGGTGTCTGGCACCATAACGATGATGAATTCGGCTTCTTGGGCAACTTCTTTAGGGCTGGCTAATGCAACAGCGCCCGCCGCCAACAGGTCGGCCGGAGCCGCACCATGATGGGTGGATAAGAACAGCTGATGACCGGCTTTTTGCAGGTTGCTGGCCATGGGTGAGCCCATGATTCCGGTGCCGATGAATCCGATGTTAGCCATGACAAATCCTCTTGTTTTTATTGATTCTAGGCGCGCGTTTTGATCGTTTAAAAGATCGCGAGCAAGCTCGCGCCTACAGTAGTTTCTTACACAGCGTTGTGGGTTTTGAGCCATCCCAGCCCAGCTTCGGTGCTGGTCAGCGGCTTGTATTCGCAACCCACCCAGCCGTCATAGCCAATGCTGTCCAGATGCTCGAACAGGAAGCGATAGTTGATCTCGCCTGTGCCCGGCTCATGGCGACCAGGGTTGTCAGCCAATTGAACGTGGTTGATCTGCGGCAGGTGCGTTTGCAGTGTGCGCGCCAAGTCGCCTTCCATGATTTGCATGTGGTAGATGTCGTATTGCAAATACAAATTGGCACTACCAACTTTGTCCTGAATCGCCAGCGCCTGCTGGGTGTTGTTCAGGTAAAAGCCTGGAATATCGCGGGTGTTGATGGCTTCCATCACCAGCTTGATACCCACCGCTTGCAGTTTGTCAGCCGCGTAGCGAAGGTTGCTGATGAAGGTTTTTTCGACTGTGGCATCGTCAACGCCTTGTGGGCGTATCCCGGCCAAGCAGTTGATTTGGTCATTGCCCAGGACTTTGGCGTAGGCGATGGCTTGGTCGACCCCCGCGTGGAATTCTTCGACCCGGTCGGGGTGGCAAGCAATGCCACGTTCCCCTTTGGCCCAATCACCAGCAGGCAGGTTGAATAACACCTGAGTCAGTTTGTTGGCATCTAGATGGGTTTTGATTTCTTCAGCGCTGTAGTCGTAAGGAAACAAGTATTCAACGCCGTGGAAGCCAGCGTTGGCAGCCGCTTGGAAACGGACAAGGAAATCCTGTTCGGTGAACAGCATGGACAGGTTGGCGGCAAAACGCGGCATGGTGAACTCCTGCTTTCGAGCCCCCTGCCTAATGGCAGAGGGGGAGGGCTTTAACGTTAATCGAGCATTGAAATAGCGGTCGGTGCATCGTTGCCCACCAGCGCCAGATCTTCAAATTCATTGATGGCGTTGATCTCGGTGCCCATTGAGATATTGGTCACGCGCTCCAGAATAATCTCCACCACCACCGGTACGCGGAATTCTTTGAGCATGTCTTGTGCTTTGCGCAGCGCTGGTTGAATTTGATCCGGTTGGAACACCCGTAGCGCTTTACAGCCCAGACCTTCAGCAACCGCGATGTGGTCAACGCCGTAACCGTTAAGTTCTGGGGCGTTGAGGTTGTCGAAAGACAACTGCACGCAGTAGTCCATTTCGAATCCACGCTGAGCCTGACGGATCAAGCCAAGGTAGGAGTTGTTAACGACCACATGAATGTACGGCAGGTTGAATTGCGCGCCCACGGCCAGCTCTTCGATCATGAACTGGAAATCATAGTCGCCCGACAGGGCCACTACATTACGGTTCGGGTCAGCCTTGACCACGCCCAGCGCCGCTGGAATGGTCCAGCCCAGAGGCCCGGCTTGGCCACAGTTGATCCAATGCCGTGGCTTATACACGTGCAGGAACTGCGCACCGGCAATCTGCGATAAACCAATGGTGCTGACGTAGCACGTGTCTTTGCCAAACACTTGGTTCATCTCTTGGTACACGCGTTGCGGTTTGACCGGTACTGAGTCGAAATGGGTCTTGCGATGCAGGCTGGCTTTGCGTTGTTGGCAGTCTTGCAGCCATGCGCTGCGGTCTTTGAGCTTGCCAGCGGCTTTCCATTCACGGGCCACTTCCAGCAACACCTTGAGCGCAGAACCGGCGTCGGAAACGATGCCTAAATCCGGGGTGAACACGCGACCGATTTGCGTCGGTTCGATATCGACGTGGATAAAAGTACGGCCTTCGGTATAGACCTCGACCGAGCCGGTATGGCGGTTGGCCCAGCGGTTGCCGATGCCCAGTACCACGTCGGACTTAAGCAGCGTGGCATTACCATAGCGGTGCGAAGTTTGTAGGCCAACCATCCCCACCATCAGCGGGTGATCGTCAGGGATGGTGCCCCAGCCCATAAGCGTTGGGATCACCGGAATGCCGGTTAGCTCTGCAAATTCGACCAGCAACTCGCTGGCGTCAGCGTTAATCACCCCGCCGCCACTCACCAGCAGTGGGCGTTGCGCTTTATCGAGCATGGCCAAAGCTTTTTCGGCCTGCACGCGGGTCGCCGCAGGTTTGGCCAGTGGCAGCGGTTGGTAGGCGTCGATGTCGAATTCGATTTCAGCCATTTGCACATCAAATGGCAGGTCAATCAGCACAGGGCCTGGGCGCCCGGAGCGCATTTCGTAAAAAGCTTTTTGGAAGGCGTATGGCACTTGGCCCGGCTCAAGCACGGTGGTCGCCCACTTGGTCACGGGTTTGACGATGCTGGTGATATCGACCGCTTGGAAGTCTTCTTTATGCATCCGCGCCCGAGGGGCTTGGCCGGTGATGCACAGAATCGGGATCGAGTCGGCCGAAGCGCTGTAAAGCCCGGTCACCATGTCCGTGCCCGCAGGGCCAGAAGTGCCGATGCACACACCAATGTTGCCGGCTTTGGTGCGGGTATAGCCCTCGGCCATGTGCGAGGCGCCTTCTACGTGGCGAGCAAGGACATGATCGATGCCGCCCACTTTTTGCAAGGCTGAATACAACGGGTTGATGGCGGCGCCCGGAATACCAAAGGCGGTGTCGACACCCTCACGGCGCATCACCAAAACGGCGGCTTCGATTGCTCTCATTTTGCTCATACGATTGTGCCTCTTACGTTTTATAATTGTATACAAGTGGCTAGTGATGCGAGTGTATTCATGGACTGGCTTGTAGGTCAATGGGTTTTGTTCAATCTATGACTAAGCGGTCTAGATCCAGTATTCGGGGGGGATAGGGGATTTTTATTTATTTTTAACCTTAAAATTGTATACAAAATACGTAATTTTTGTGTTCTATTGTTGTGATAAAACTCGCCTGAAATTGGCGCGTGCAAGGCTTTCCAATAACAAAAGAAGGACGGCAACCATGAGTGCTTTAACCTTGAAAGTCGCTTTAAACCTCACTGCGCAAGCGCTGAGTGCGGGTCGTGCTATCAGCGCGTCCCCACTGACGGTCGCGGTGCTCGATTCAGGCGGGCATCTATTGGCCTTGCAGCGTGAAGATGGTGCAAGCCTGTTGCGGCCTGCTATCGCCATTGGCAAAGCCTGGGGGGCGATTGCTTTGGGCAAGGGCTCACGTTTGCTGGCGCTGGAAGCGCAACAGCGGCCCACGTTTTTCGCAGCGCTTAACGGGATGGGGCAGGGCGACATTGTGCCGGTGCCGGGTGGGGTGCTGATCCGTGATGATCACGGCCACGTACTGGGTGCGATCGGCATCAGCGGCGATACCTCAGACATCGATGAGCAATGCGCAATCAGCGCGGTAGAAGCGCAAGGGTTGCAGGCCGATACCGGGGTGGCGGTGTAGGTTTCAAAAGTGAAGCAAAAGCCCCTCGCCAAAACCTTCTTTAATGAGCGGTGAGGGCGTTGCTTTAACCCGGCGCGCAGCCTTTGAGTACCAGCCGAATAATGGTCTGGGTCGCGGCCTCGTAGTCACTGTCGTCAAGTTTGGCCTTGCCGGTGACCGCGGATATTTGCCAGTCAAAGTCAGCGTAGGTTTGGGTCGCGGCCCAGATGCTGAACATCAGGTGGTGCGGATCAATCGGGGCGATTTGCCCACGGTCGATCCAAGTCTGGATGCAGGCGATGTTGTGTTTGGCCTGGTCATTCAGCAGTTCGACTTGTTTCTCACTCAGGTGCGGGGCGCCGTGCATGATTTCGCTGGCGAAGACTTTTGAGGCAAACGGCAGTTCACGGGAGATAAGGATCTTGGAGCGGATGTAGTTGCTCAGCACCTCGTTTGGCTCGCCGTCAGCGTTGAACGGGGTCGACACGCGCAGTATCGGCTCGATAATGCTTTCGAGCACTTCGCGGTACAGGTTCTCTTTGGACTTGAAGTAGTAGTAGACGTTGGGCTTGGGGACGCCCGCCTTGGCCGCAATGTCGCTGGTTTTGCTGGCGGCGAAACCTTTGTCAGCGAACTCTTCGCTGGCGGCTCGCAAAATCAGTTCTTTGTTGTGCTCGCGGATACGACTCATAAACCCGGTAATTCCTTGCCTGTTTTTGCGGTCTGGCATGGTAGCACCGGGCCTGCAAACGGCTCAAGATGACGGGTAGCAGGGGTTCGTGCACTGGCTGCTAAGCCAGCGCATTAGCGGGGCGAACGGTGCTGTTTTGCAACAGACGATAGCCCGCGACGGCAAACAGCAGCATGCACAATCCTGCTACAAGAGACACCCTGAAACCTGCCGGTGCTCCGTAGGCATCAATGACCCAGCCTCCGATGACGGCGCCAAGGGCAACCCCCATACCCAACCCGGTAATCATCCACGTCAGGCCCTCAGTCAGCTTGGCCGGTGCGACGACGTTTTCGACCAGCGCCATAGCGGTAATCAGGGTTGGCGCGAAGAACAATCCTGCAACAAACATGGCAGCTGACAAGGTGAAGATGCTGTTAGCCCACATCAGCGGCACCATGGTCATGGCCGTCGCCAGCGCACCGAGCAAGAACAATTTAGGCAATGGCGTTTTAAGTTTAAGGGTACCGAATACCAGCCCTGCCAAGCAGGAGCCTAAGGCGTAAACCGATAACACAATGCTCGCTGCCGCGGGTTGGCCTTGATGCTGGGCAAAGGCCACGCTGACCACGTCAACGGTACCGACAATGGTGCCTAACCCGATCAGTGCCATCATCAAGACGGTGACCGCGCCTTGACGCAGGACCGTGCCATTGTTGTCCAAGCTGCGAGGGTGAACCGGTGGTTCGGTTTTACGTTGCAGCACAAAGGCGCTCACGCCTACGGCCAGAAAAATAGCGGCGGCGAGCGGTCCGGCTTGAGGGAACAGGGCAACACTGAGACCCACTGAAATAGGCGGGCCGACGATAAAACAGACTTCGTCGAGTACCGATTCAAAGGCGAAGGCGGTATGCAGTTTGGGCGAGCCGCGATACAGCTCGCTCCAGCGAGCGCGCACCATCGCCGGCATGCTGGGCATACAGCCCGCTAAGGCGGCGCACACAAATAGCGTCCAATCGGGAGCGTTCAGGTAACTGCACAGCAGTAACGCCAGCATGGCGCAGACGCCGACGGCGGCGACACCGGGCAACACGCGGCTTTGACCATAGCGGTCGACAGCACGGGAGATTTGAGGCGCGAACAGCGCAATCGCTAGGGCGAAGGTGGCCGCCACAGCGCCCGCCAACCAATACGAACCCTGTAACTGCGAGAGCATGGTGATGATGCCAATACCCGCCATGGAAATCGGCATGCGGGCCATCAGGCCGGCGGCACAAAACGCCTTGCTGCCGGGGGCGCTGAAAATCTCGCGATAAGGGTTGGCCATACAGGCTCCGAGACGCTGCAGTTAGAAATGTGTACTTACATACACGGCGTAGGTAGAAATATACGCATGCGCCGCGTATGTCAAATAAAGACGAGCAATCGGCGTGGTTGTGGCATGCACCTCGGCCAATTTTGAGGCTACGGCCGAGGTGGGTTTATCAGAAGTGGTACTTGACCAACAGGCTTGCGGTGTCCTGAGTAGTTTTGAAAGAACCGCTGTCTTCGATGCCGTATTTGTTTTTCCAGTAGTCGTATTCGATACCCACGTACAGCTGTTTCGCGCTCCAGTTCAAGGCTTTGCCCAAGTCATATTTGATCTGTGGGTTGAAGTGCAGGTTGGCGTGATACGTGCCGCGCGAGTTTTGATCGTTGTCGACCACCCAGTCCATGTAGCCGTCGATGACCAGATCCGATTGACCGACAGGCAAGGTGTAAGACCACACTGGCGTGATTTGCCAAACGCCACGGCCCGCTCGATTGCCTTCTGGGTAGCGTTTGTAGAAGTTCAGTTGGAAGAAGTCAAAGCCTGGAACATTCAGGTCGAACCCTGGGCCGATCAAGTAAGCGTCGGAGTCACCTTCGCCAAACTCATACGTCAGGGCCAGCAACACGTCTTTGATGGGGCCGAACTCAAACGTCTGGCCGAAGATTTTGCCGAATGACAAGCGCGGGGTGATTTCGCCGTAATACGTGTTTGGGCCGAGGTTACTGTCTTTTTTGCCGTTGTAAAAAATACGGTCGACGAAGATGAAGTTATCGCCGTATTTCCAGCTGTCTGCATGCTCGAAGGTTAGGGTCTGTTGAATCTTGGGGTTGACCTGAAAGTCCTTGCCGTACAAGTACGTCAGGCTGTTGGTTTGCCATTGCAACAAGTCTTCGGCGGCTGCCGTTGTACCGCCCAGCAGGCTCCCCGCAAGCATCAGGCTGGTAAGAGTGCGCTTCATTCGGTTGCTCCAAAATTTAATCAATGCTGCATAAATAAGAACTCGGCACTCTGTTTGGTGCCTTGGTTCTTTTGTTTTGAAGCGCGCCTTTGCGCTCAACGTTGCTGCGTACACACCTTGTTTAACGGCAAACAAGCATCGCTCAACTGTCCTCAGACAGTTGACTGGTGGGAAACTAATGCAGGCCGTAAACGCTCGGCTTAGACACGTAAAGTTGGCTTCAAAGTCAGCTTTAAAACAGCGCCCATCTGTGAGCGGCCGCGGAGAATACTGGCTCCGAGGCCACGACTCAAGCGCGCAGTTATCACCTAAGCGGGGGGTGGCCTAAAAGTGAACTTTGATCAGTGCACTGGCGGTGTTTTGATTCGTGTCTAAACGGCTGCTGTTTTCAATGCCGTATTTGTTTTTCCAGTAGCTGTATTCAATACCGACATACAGCTGTTTTTCACCCAAGTTAAGCGCTTTGCCTAGGTCATATTTGATCTGTGGGTTGACGTGCAAATTGGCGTGATAGGACCCGCGTGAGCGCTGATCGTTATCAACCACCCAGTCGATATAGCCGTCGATTAACAGGTTGGAACGACCTAAGGGGATCGTGTAAGAGAATGACGGCGTTATCTGCCAAACCCCTGTGCCAGGGCGCGGCCCTTCGGTGTGACGGCGGTAAAAGTTGAGGGTGAAGTAGTTAAAACCAGGAACGGCCAGATCAAACCCCGGGCCAATTAAATAGGCCTCGCTATCGCCTTCGCCGTATTCATAGGTCATGGCCAGCAATACGTCCTTAATGGGGCCGTATTCGAGTTTTTGATCAAAGATCTTACCGAACGATAAACGCGGGCTGAACTCGCCGTAATAGGTATGCGGGCCTTTGTTGGGGTCGGGTTTGCCGTTATAAAAAATACGGTCGACGAACAGAAAGTTATCGCCGTACTTCCACTTGTCGGCATGTTCAAAGGTGACGGTTTGCTGGATCGAAGGGTTGATCGCGAAGTTCTTACCGTAGAGATAGGTAAGGCTGTTGGTTTGCCATAAAAACAGATCACCGGCCACGACTTGACCGGCAGCCAACATCCCACCGGCGAGCATGGCGCCCCAGTGTTTGCAGTGCATGGGAAACTTCCTTTTTATTATTGTTTTGGAAATCTTATTGGCGCTGCCTCATGCGTGGGCAGCGGCAACAATAAGAGGCAGAGCCCTCAGGAAGAGGGCGTTGTTGGTCAGTGCTGATGCACGTGACCGCTCATGGCAGCGCGCTCGGGGCCGCCCAGCACGTTGAACAGCAGGTTCAGGGACACGGCGCTGACGGCCGCCATGGCGATGCCGCTGTGGGTGATGGGGCCCATCCATAGAGGCAAATGCGCGAAGAACTCTGGGCGCACGACCGGAATCAGACCCATGCCGATACTCACGGCCACCAGCAATTGATTGCGACGGTCGGCAATGTCGGCTTCTTGCAAGATTTTAATCCCCGTGGCAGCGACCATCCCGAACATCGCAATCGCCGCGCCGCCGAGTACCGCAGGCGGAATCGAGGCCACTAGAAAAGCAGCCTTGGGCAGCAAGCTTAAGGCGATCAAGAAGATACCCGCGACGATCGTCACCGAGCGGCAGCGAACCCCGGTCATTTGCACCAGTCCGATATTTTGCGCAAAGGACGAGTGTGTGAATGTGTTGAAAAATCCCGCCACGAATGAAGCGCCGGCATCACACAGCAAGCCGCGTCGAAGCATGCGCGGAGTCACTTCTTGATCGGTGATTTTGCCCAGCGCCAGAAACATCCCGGTGGACTCGACAAAAATGATCACCACCACCAGACACATCGAAAGGATGGGCGCCAAGTGGAACTCAGGCATGCCGAAGTGCAGGGGCGTGACGATCTGGAACCAAGGGGCGAGGTCGATGCCCTGAAGGTTGACCATGCCAATGGCACCACACAAGACGTAACCCAACGCCATGCCGATCAATACAGAGACATTGACCCAGAAGCCGCGCATAAAACGGTTGATCAGCAAAATGGTGCCCAGCACCAAGGCTGCGATAAACAGGTAAATGGGAGAGCCAAATTGGGCCGCGGTGCTGCCGCCACCGGCCCAGTTTACGGCCACCGGAAACCGTGACAGGCCGATAGAACTGATCACGGGTCCAGTGACTAGAGGCGGGACGCAAGCCATCGCCACCATGCTGCCGACCGCAGCAAAACTGGCGCCCATCATGACCGGCATGCGGATACCCATTGGCCCGATGCCCAGTGATTGGACAATGGTCGCCACCCCGGCCACCAACAGGTCGGCGTTGATCAGAAAAGCGATCTCTTCACGGCTCAGACCGGCGGCTTGCCCGATGATCAGCGGTACGGCGACTGCACCCCCGTACATCAGCAGCACGTGCTGTAAACCGACCAAAATTAATTGTAACAACGGCAGTCGCTGGATCGGCGGCGGCGCTGTTATAGCGGGTATGCGCGGTTCGGTTAAATCGGACATGCAACACCTCGGTCATTTTTATTGTTGTGAGCTAAGGGTGTAGACGTGTGGCCACCCACGGCTGTGGCCACACCGTGAGGGTCAATTAATTTGGGCTCCTGCGCTAATCCAAGCGCCGACCAGATCACGTTCTTGTTGGGTCATCTGAGTGATGTTGCCCAGCGGCATGATCGGGCTGGCGATGGCTTGCGCTTGAATGCGCGGTGCCATCTGCTGAATTTGCTGTGCGGTATCGAGCATGACGCCAGCCGGGGCCGCGCTGAACAGTGGGCTGGTCGGTGAGGCGGAATGGCAGACGGTGCAGCGCTCTTGGATCACCTCATGGACTTTTTCGAAGTCCACGTCCGCCATGGCCGGTGCCGAAGGGGCGGCAGGAGCGGGCGCGGCTGGCGGGGCATCTGCTGCTTTTACGCCACCCACGGCTGTTTCCGGCAAGGGTTGGTATTTGATGACCTTGGCCACGGCCGGTGCAGTGGCGGTTGGGTTCGGCCCGGTCACATACGCCAAGCAGATCATGCCCAATGCCGCGACCGGTAAGGTCCACGCATATTTATGGCTGTCATGGCGGGTATTGAAGTAGTGACGCACCAACACCGCGAGCACGGCAATCCCGGCCAAGATCAGCCAGTTGTATTGGCTGCCATAGGTGCTCGGGAAGTGGTTGCTGATCATGATGAACAGCACGGGCAGGGTGAAGTAGTTGTTATGGCGTGAACGTAGCAAGCCTTTGGCTGGTAATGTCGGGTCGGGCGTACTGCCTTCTTTAATGGCCGCTACCAGCGCGCGCTGCGCGGGCATGATGATGCGGAACACGTTACCGACCATGATGGTGCCGATGATGGCACCGACATGCAGATACGCACCGCGGCCACTGAACACTTTGCTCAGGGCAAAAGCGGCAACCACCAGCAGCACAAACAGGATAAAGCCCAGCAACGCCGGGCGTTTACCCAAGGCGGAGTCGCACAGGAAATCGTAGATAAACCAGCCCGCAATCAACGAGCCGATACCGATGGCAACCGCTTCAGGGCCGCTCAAGCTCGAGCCTGGAGCAATCAAATACAGCGCGGGGTTGAAGTAAAACACCAAGCACAGCAGGGCAATGCCTGACATCCAAGTGAAGTAGGCTTCCCATTTGAACCAGTGCAGGTTGTCCGGCATGGTCGGTGGGGCCAATTTGTATTTTTCGAGGTGGTAAATCCCGCCTCCGTGGATGGCCCATAAGTCGCCCGATAGGCCTTGTTTGGGGTTGGCTCGATTGAGGTTGTTCTCAAGCCAGACAAAGTAAAACGACGCGCCGATCCAGGCCACGCCGGTAATCATATGAATCCAGCGCACACCCAGATTCAGCCATTCCATTAAATGTGCTTGCACAGTCTTGACCTCTCGCCTGTCACTCACGAATGAATGAACAGACCTTCTCTTATTGGTGGGGGGCGAGGACTAACCACTCATCCTCTTTTAAGAAATGCTCATCGCAGTTGTTACCAGAACCACTGCGATCAACCACCAGGAAGTCATCCCGCTTTTCGATCGTCAGCACCGGGTGGTGCCAGACGCCGCGATGGTAATTAATGCCCTGCCTGCCATTACTGACAAAGGCGCGGACCAAGCCTGATACAGGTTCATCGCCAAGTGGCGCGACCACGATCAGAAAGGGGTTGCCGAGCAGCGGAATGAAAGCTTGGCTGCCCAGCGGATGGCGCTCCAACATGCGTACGGTGAACGGCATCTCCATCGCTTCAGCGCGGAAGATGCTGATGATCGCCTTGCACTCTGGGGTGGCGGTTTGGACCTCGGCCAGACGATGAAAGCGCATGGTTGAACCGTTGTTGATCATGAAGTGGTCGCTGCCATCGGTTTCAATCACGTCACCGAACGGGGCGAAGGCTTCTTTGGTCAGCGGTTCAATCTGTAATGTGCGCATGTTGGTCTTCTTTTTCTCGTGACTGTCAGGTATTCGTTTTGCTTGGGTAGAGCGGGTTAAGGCTGCGTTTTTTAACCTCGAAAGATCGCAGGCTCCGCCAGCTCCTACGCGTTTTACGTTACTTGGCGACCTTGCCCAATACACGCAGACGGCTTACACCGCCGTCCGGGAACAGGTTCAGACGAATGTGAGTGATTGGGCCCAAGGCTTTGAGCTGCTCGCTGAAGCTATGCTCGGCGTGCATCTCGAGCTTTTGGCTTGGCAGTAATTCACGCCAGAACAAGCTCTGGGTTTCGATTTGGCTATCGGTGCCGCCTTTTACGAATGCGCCCTGAATGGAGCAGCTGTCCGGGTAGTTGCCTTTAAAGTGCAGCGTGTCGACGACGATCTGTTCAACTTCACCGGCATGCCCCAGCGCGACGATGACCCAGTCGTTGCCTGGCGTGCGACGACGTGCGGTTTCCCAACCGTCGCCCATGTTGATGCCGCGGCCTGGGTTCAAGATGTTACTCATGCGCCCAAAGTGTTCATCGGAGCAGGCGAGGGCACGGCCCCCGTTGAGTGCAGCGGCCAAGTCGACCTGTTCGTTGTCGCCCAAGGCTGACCAGTCACGGAACGGCACACCGTATACACGCAGACGCGCTACGCCGCCGTCCGGGTAGATATTGAAGCGCAGGTGGCTGAATGCCTGATCATTCTGAATTTCGTGGTAGTGATGGCTATTGCCTTGCAGCTCAACGGCCGACAGCACTTCAACCCACTGGGTGTTTTCGGTGGGTTCACCTTCGGCCAAAAAGCAGGCTTCAAGGGAGGCCGATGGCGGGAAGTTACCGGTGAAGAATGAAGTGTCGATGTCCAGGCCCTTGATCGAGCCCGGAACGCCGAGGCGGATGACTGCACTGTCATAGCCTTCAAAGCGCTTGCGACGGGACTCCCAGCCGTCCATCCACTTGCCGTTGTCATCGAAAACGCCCTCCTTCCATACGGCCGGGGTCGGCTGAAACAGGCGGTTGGCGTCTGCGAACCAGTCATCGGTCACCGAAATAATTTTGGTCCCAAGACGGGCGTCGGCCAAGTTAACGAACTTCTCGAAAGGTACGGCGTAAGCTTTCATTCTTCTGGTCTGCCTTTAAATAAGTGGCTGGAGATGCGTTACCGACAGGTGTCGGTTCGGCTTAGAGCTGGAGTAATCGGGACAGGGCGATTTTGTTGATTTCTGCCAACGCGCATTTGAACTCGGCATCTGCCGGGTTGTGGATGCGGGTTTCGAACGCGGCGAGGATCTGGTGCCGGTCGCTGCCTTTTACCGCCATGATGAAGGGAAACTTGAACTTGGCTGTGTAAGCTTCGTTCAGCTCGGTGAAGCGTTGGAACTCTTCTGGCGAGCATTGGTGAATACCGGCACCTGCTTGTTCATTGCTGCTGGCTTCGGTCAGTTGGCCTTGGATGGCAGCTTTGCCAGCCAAGTCCGGGTGAGCGTTGATCACTGCCAATTGTTGGCTGTGATCGGCGCTCAATAAAAGGTCACTCATGCGTTGATGCAGGGTTTCGACGTGGTCAACGCTGGCATCCAGGCCGAGGTCATACGCCTTCTCAGCGACCCAAGGCGAGTGTTCATAAATGTCGGCAAAGGCCGCCACAAACGCTTCACGGCTCAGGGCTGATGGCTTGAGAGTCTTAAAGTCAGTCATTGGGCTGCCTCGGCATTAAAAGGGTGAGTGGCTTGCCAGTGTCGGGCGATGTCCACGCGACGGGCGAACCAGACCTGTTCGTGACCCTTGACGTATTCAATAAAGCGCTTGAGGGCAGCGAGACGCGCAGGGCGGCCAATGAGGCGGCAATGCAGGCCGATTGATAGCATTTTCGGCGACTCTGCGCCTTCGGCGTACAGCACATCGAATGCGTCCTTGAGGTACTGGTAAAACTGCTCGCCCGTGTTAAAGCCCTGCGCTTGGGTGAAGCGCATGTCATTGGTGTCCAGTGTGTAAGGGATCACCAGGTGTGGCTTGGGGGTTGGGTTGTTCGGTTCCCAGTAAGGCAGGTCGTCGTCATAGGTGTCGCAGTCATACAAAAAGCCGCCTTCTTCCATCACCAGTCGCCGGGTATTGGGGCCGGTGCGCCCGGTGTACCAGCCTAGCGGGCGCTCGCCGCTGATTTCAGTGAGGATGCGGATGGCTTCGAGCATGTGCTCGCGCTCAAGCGCTTCATCCATGTACTGGTAGTCGATCCAGCGGTAGCCGTGGCTGCAAATCTCGTGCCCGGCGGCAACCATGTGCTTGATCACGTCGGGATGACGCTGCGCGGCCATGGCGACTGCAAACACCGTAAGGGGAATGTCGAATTCCTTGAGCAGCTTTAGCACGCGCCACACGCCTGCACGGCTACCGTATTCGTACAAGGACTCCATGCACATGTTGCGTGCGCCTTGCAGCGGTTGCGCAGAAACCATTTCCGAGAGGAAGGCTTCTGATTCTTTATCACCGTGCAGAACGTTACGCTCGCCGCCTTCTTCGTAATTGAGCACAAAAGACAGGGCGATGCGGGCGTTGTTAGGCCAGTGCGGATGAGGAGGGTTGGGACCGTAACCAATCAGGTCGCGTGGGTAGTCAGCGCTCACTACAGTCTTCCTTATTGTGGGTGTTGGCAGTCGACTGCGCAGACTTGGCGTCACTGCTGTGGTCTGATTGTATACAACTTAATTGTGTATTTGTAACCCTATATTTGTGCATTTTTACCATGCTTTGTGCTGTCTGGGTACTTGCAAAAAACCTGCCTGATTAGTCAGCTTTTGAATATGAGGTGTCCAAATGCCGCGGTCTACGGTGCAGATACCGTGTCGGGCCTAGGCTAGACACGCTGAGAAAAAACGCCGATTTAATTGTGTACAATTTTTTTAAAAAGTGTCTTAATCCTGTCTTCGCTGTGTCCTTAAGCGGTTTCAAAAAAGGCCAGTGACCGAATTTATTCATCGAGTCGGGGGAGGTCGCAGAATCAATGGGACGTTTGACTACGCACGTTTTAGATGCCGCACACGGCTGTCCTGGCAGCTCGATCAAGGTCGAGTTGTACCGGGTTGAAGGGAATCAACTGACGTTGGTGGCCAGCAGCCAGACCAACAGTGACGGGCGTTGCGACACCCCGCTGCTTGAGGGTGATGACTATTGTTCTGGGGTTTACCAGTTGCAGTTTGCGGCGGGTGATTACTACCGCGCTCGGGGTGTGACGTTGCCCGAGCCGGCATTTTTGGATGTAGTGGTTCTGCGTTTCGGGATCAGCGCCGAGCAGGATCATTACCATGTTCCTTTGCTGATCTCGCCGTACAGTTACTCGACGTATCGTGGGAGTTAGGGGTTAGAACTGCGCATCGTGGTGGATGTTTTGCCCGCTTACACTGCGGGCTTTTTTTTGCCTGGGTGTTGGAGCGAGCGTGCTCGCGATCTTTTGATCGTTTAAAAAAGATCGCGAGCACGCTCGCTCCTAAAGTGCAGGGGGGTCAGCGGCTTAGCAAAGACGCGGTACCCGCCACGCCAAACAGGCCCGCGCTGATGCGGTTGAACCAGCTCTGGCCTTTGCCGCTGCGTAGGTAGTTTGCGGCGCCGTGGGCACCCAGCCCATAAGCCAGCTTGCACAGCAGGTCGAGTACGGTCCACGTGGCGATCATCACCAGCAGTTGCCCGAGAAAAGGTTGATCGGGGTTTAAAAACTGCGGCAAGAATGCGGCGAAGAACAAAATGTCTTTCGGGTTGCTGGCGCCGAGTACGAACGCGCGACCAAAGAGCGCACTAAAGCGCGGTTTTGGTGCAGCTTCGGGTACTTTGGCCACGGTTGCCGGCTGGCGCGATTGCTTCCAGCTTTGCCAAGCGAGATAGAACAAATACAGCGCGCCGACAATTTTAAGGGCGCTGAACAATTGCTCTGATGCCAGCAGCAATGCCCCCAGGCCCAGTGCCGAGGCGCTTAGCAGGCAAATCGAGGCGATCACGCCGCCTAAAAATGCAGGGTACGAACGGCGTAAGCCGTAATTCAGGCTATTACTGATCATCAGCAACGACAGCGGCCCCGGGATTAGGATTACTACTAATGCCGCGCTGCTGAACAACAGCCAAGTGTCGAGACTCATCACTTCCTCCATGTATACACGTTGCCCGATACAGTGCCGGGGACCTGCTGATTTATGCGGTTGTATACAAATAATGCAAGTATTGTTTTCATTTTTAGCGTGTTTGCCCTAGGGCTTCATTAATCGTGAGCCAGCCGTTGACGGCTTCTTCGCCTGCTTGAGCGAACACCCGCTGTAGCAGTTTGACTTGCTCATTGCGCAGGCTGGCCTCAAAGCGAGCGCCGTCTGAGGTTAGCTCCAACAGCCGCTTACGTTTGTCAGCCTCCGGCGCCACGCTGCGCACTAGGTCCATTTCGATCAATTGGCGCAGCGGCGTGTTAAGTGCTTGCTTGGTCACGCCCAGCAAACTCAATAACTCTGTGATGCTGACGCCTGGATGGTGGGCGATGAAAAATACAATGCGCTGATGCACCCGGCTCAGGCCGCGCCGCGCCAGCATTTCGTCGGCCTTGGCGGTAAAGGCTTGGTAGCCGTAGAAGAATGCTTGCATGGCGGCACGCTGGGAAATTGGGTTTTTAAGGTCAAGCATATTGACGTATCCAGTCTGCGCGGAGTAATTTCGGTCAACCAGTTTGACTTATTTCCATTTAATTCTGCTAGCGGTGATCTGAATGGCCTTTTCCGAACGTGCGTCCCGCCTTAAAAGTTCTTTGATTCGTGAAATTCTGGCCGCAGCTCAGCGCCCAGAAGTGATGTCATTTGCTGGGGGGCTGCCGGCAGAATCTATGTTGCCAAAGGTTGACTGGACTGACATGCCTGTTTCGCTCGGCCAATACGGCATGAGCGAAGGCGAGCCCGCCCTGCGCGAAGTGCTGGCCGCAGAAGCCCGCGCACTGGGGATAAAATGCGATGCGAGCCAAGTATTAGTACTGAGCGGTTCGCAGCAGGCGCTTGATCTGGCCGCCAAACTGTACATCGACAAAGGCACTGAAATCATGCTCGAAGCGCCGACGTATCTGGCGGCGCTGCAAATCTTCCAACTGTTCGGCGCCGAGTGCCTGACGCTCCCGCTGCAAGCTGATGGGCCGGATCTGGCCGCGCTGCGGACTCAGTTGGAGACTCATCGGCCAGCTTTTATGTACCTGATTCCGACCTTCCAAAACCCATCTGCCGTGCGTTACAGCGAAGCCAAACGTGATGCGGTCGCCGCGTTGCTGGATGAGTTCGGTGTAACCCTGATTGAAGACGAGCCCTACCGCGAACTGAGCTTCGACGGCGGCAGTGCGACGCCGATTGTCAGCCGTCTGCAAAAGGCCAGTTGGATCTACACCGGCACCGTGTCGAAAACGCTGCTGCCGGGGTTGCGAGTTGGCTTTCTGATTGCGAGCCCAGATTTATTCCCGCATCTGCTGCGGCTTAAGCAGTCTGCGGATCTGCACACCAACCGTATGGGGCAATGGCAGGCGTTGCAGTGGATTGGTACTGAAAAAATGTCCAACCATCTTGCTCAGCTGCGTGATTTCTATCGCGTGCGCCGTGATGACTTTCAGGAGGCGTTGGAGCAGCATTTCGCCGACCTTGCCGACTGGCAAGTGCCCCAAGGCGGGCTGTTCTTTTGGCTGACCCTTAAGCAGCCACTGGATACCCGGACTTTACTCCAACCCGCGCTGGCGCAAGACGTAGCGTTTATGCCAGGCGAGCCATTTTTCGCCAACCCGGATCAAAACATCGGTAGTCTGCGTCTGAATTTCAGTCACGTTAATCCGGAACGTTTGCACGAAGGTCTTAGGCGTCTGGCGGGTGTTATCCGTCAAGCACAAGCCGCACAGGCGGCTTAGAGCGTTGTGATGAATGTTTGCCGACCGAGCCGCGTTAGCGCACCCAAGCGAGTAGGATCTGCCGCAGGCTTCGATCTTTTGATCTAAATATCAACAGATCGCAGCCTGCGGCAGCTCCTACAGGCCTTTAAACGTTGGCGAATCGCTGATTCAAGTAATCAATGATCACTTTGGAGTCGTACATCCAAGTGGTCTTGCCGTCTTCTTCGATCCGCAGGCAAGGGACTTTTATTTTGCCGCCTTGCTCCAGCAAGGTGTTGCGATCTTGCGCGTTATTTTTAGCATCACGCAAGGTCACCGGTACGTTCAGGCGGCGCAGGTTGCGACGGGTTTTGACACAGAACGGGCAGGCATGAAACTGGTACAGCGTCAGGCTTTTGGCCGCTTGGTCAACCTGTGCCTGGGCAGCCGCTGGGCGCTGTTTTTTGCTAGGGCGGGTAATGAAATCGCCAGCAATAACCAATTGCCCTAAACCGATGCGAAGCGCTTTGATAAACACAGTAAAAGCCTCATGGGCAAGTCAATAAAGGTCGAAGCTTAGCCGAAAAAGGCTGGCGAAAAAAAACCGGCGATGAACGCCGGCTCTTTTGCGTTTGCATCATTTGATCAAGCTGAGAAATTCGCTACGAGTGGCCGCATTTTCGCGGAACTCACCCAGCATCACCGACGTGATCATGGACGAGTTTTGCTTCTCAACCCCGCGCATCATCATGCACATGTGCTTGGCTTCAATCACCACCGCAACGCCCAAGGCGCCAGTGACTTGCATTACTGCGTCGGCGATCTGGCGGCTCAGGTTTTCCTGAATTTGCAGGCGTCGAGCGTACATATCAACGATGCGCGCAACCTTCGATAAGCCCAGCACCTTACCGCTCGGAATGTAAGCCACGTGAGCTTTGCCAATGAATGGCAGCAAGTGGTGCTCGCACAACGAGTACAGCTCGATGTCCTTGACCAACACCATTTCGCTGTTGTCAGAGCTGAACAAGGCACCGTTGGTGACTTCTTCAAGCGTCTGCTCATAACCGCGGCAAAGGTACTGCATGGCTTTGGCGGCACGCTTTGGGGTGTCCAACAGACCTTCACGGGACACGTCTTCGCCAAGCTGACCGAGGATGGCGGTGTAATTTTGTTCCAGGGACATTAATCTACCTGTCGGATTTTTCGCAAAGAGCAAGGGTACGGGGGCTGACTCGGCGCTGCAAGTGTGGTGATACGCGGCTACTCGTCGCGGCCTTCCATCATGGTGCGTTTAAGCATGACGTAAACCGCTCCGGCGCCGCCATGCTTGGCTTGGCAAGAGCAGAAACCCAAGACTTTAGTGTGTTGGCGCAACCACGTGTTGACGTGGCTTTTAATCATCGGTTTTTTGCCGTCTAGGCGGACCGCTTTGCCGTGTGTGACTCGAACGCAGCGCACTTCAAGGCGAGTGGCTTCGCTGAGGAACTCCCACAGCGTTTCGCGGGCTTTTTCGACAGTCATGCCGTGTAAGTCCAGGCTGCCTTCAAAGCTGATCTGCCCGAGTTTGAGCTTACGCATCTGGCTTTCTTGCACGCCATCGCGCGCCCAATGCAGTTGATCTTCTGGGCCAACGTCAATCACAAATTGGTCTGACAAGCCGTCAATGATCGTCGTGTGAGTGCGCACGATAGCGTTTTGGCGCAGTTTGGCCAGTTGGGCGCGGTCAGTTTTGGGTTTGCCTGTGTCGGCGCGATCATGTTTGATCGGTTTGACGCCACGTATCTCGTTTTTGAACAGGGAAAAGTCGTCGTCTTGCATGTCAGCCTCCGCGAAGGGCGCACAGTTTACCCAAGTCGACGACAATCGGTGTGGCGATGTCTCTTAGTCGCGCTTTTTCATTAGGTGTGGGGCCATGTTCAAACCAGACGGTTGGCGCAGGCGGCGACGGTTGCGGCGCCATAGCGCTATGCCTAACCAACTGACCAACAGCCCTGCGACCAGCACTAGCACTGCTGCGGTGGGGTTGGCATTCAGATCGCCTAAAGCCGCCGGGTGGCCGATCAAGCTGCTGGCGCCGGTCAGCAGAATCACTACGCCAGCCAGTGTCAGCAAGATGGCCAGTGTCAGCGCCAGTCGTGCTCGCCAGTTTCGGTTTTCTTTAGGGCGTAAGCGTCGTGCATCAAAACCATCGGAGATCTTCATTCCGATCTTTCCTTATAGGGTGTCGGCCCTTCAGACAGGAACATGGGCAGGTTGTTCCTGAGCTGCTCTGAAAACAGAGTTAAGCAGGCCTTCAGCAAGGCTGCAGATAGGCGGTAGAGGTCTGCCGCCTATCAGTCAATGACAGGCTCAGATCAGGTTTTTGGTCACGGTCAGGGTGGCGAAGTTGTCATTCATGATTGCCATTTCAGTTCTTTGCACATCTGCCGCGCTGATGATGCCGGTGGCGGTGGGCAGGTCGCGCGTGGCGCAGGCATCCTCAACCAATGTGCAGCGCAAGCCATAGTCTTTGGCTGCGCGCACGGTGGTGCTGACGCTGGAGTGGCTCATGAAGCCGCAGACGATTAAGTCCAAGGAGCCGAGTTTTTCCAGTGTGCTTTGCAGGCCGGTATCGTTGAAGGCGTTTGGCATACGCTTCTCGATGATCACTTCATCACCGATGGGCTCAAGCCCCGGGATGAATTCGCCACGCTCGCCTTGTGGGTCGAACATGCCGCCTACAGTGCCTAGGTGGCGAACATGGACTACCGGGCGCTTGGCCTTGCGGGCGGCCTCCAGCAAAAGGGCGATGTTAGCGGTAGCGGACTTCATTCCGGTCAAGGCCAGCGGGCCCTCCAAGTATTCTTTTTGCGCATCAATGATCAGCAGGCTCGCATTGCTCAGATTAGCTGCGGCATAACCACGCCCAGTGAGTTGAAACATCGTCTTTAAAGCGGACATTCGGGGGCTCCTTTGTGTGGGGCTTTTGCGACATTCTCCACTGGCGGAGCGTTTATGTGAATGGGCAGTCGTGTAAGCCACGCCGTTGTTGGCCTGTAGCGATGTCAAGAAGGATTGGTAGGGCGTATAGGCATCCGAAATGTAACGATTTTAAGTTTTTTACAGCGTATTCGATCGGTCAGAAATAGGGGCGCTTGCAGTGCCGTCGGGCACAACTTTGGCCGTGCCGGAGTTTGACTGTTAGAATCGCCGGTCGATTTTGAGGAGTAAGTCCGTTGATCACTTCCCGACTGCGCACACTGCGCGACCATATTCGCTGGGCCGTTAGCCATTTTCATGGGGAAGATCTGTTCTTCGGTCATGGTACCGACAACGCTTGGGACGAAGCGCGTCAACTGGTGTTGGGTGCGTTGAATCTGCCGTGGGAGATTGCTGACAGCTACCTCGATTGCCGTCTTGAAGACGACGAACTGGTTAACCTGCAGCATTTGCTTAAACGCCGCATTGAAGAGCGCGTGCCAACGGCTTACCTGCTAGGTGAAGCGTGGTTCTGCGGTATGTCGTTTATTGTCGATGAGCGTGTGCTAATTCCACGCTCCCCAATCGGCGAGTTGATCGAAAAACGTTTTGAACCGTGGCTGGGCACAGAGCCTGCGCGCATTCTCGACCTTTGCACCGGCTCGGGTTGCATTGGTATTGCCTGCGCTGATGAGTTTCAACATGCCGAGGTTGTACTGGCTGACCTGTCGTTTGAAGCACTTGAAGTGGCCAATCAAAACATTGAGCGCCACGGCGTGGATGAGCGCGTGTACACGGTTCAGGGTGATGGTTTCGAAGGTTTGCCGGGCCAGCGTTTTGACTTGATCGTGTCGAACCCGCCGTATGTGGATGCTGAAGACTTCGCCGACATGCCCGCTGAATATCAGCACGAGCCTGAACTGGGGCTGGCATGTGGTGATGACGGTTTGAACCTGGTTCGTCGGATGCTGGCAGAAGCCGCTGATCATTTGACCGAAAAAGGATTGTTGATTGTTGAAGTCGGTAACAGCCAAGTGCATGTTGAAGCGCTGTACCCGGAAGTGGATTTTGCTTGGCTCGACTTTGAACGCGGCGGTCACGGGGTGTTTATGTTGACGGCTGAGCAATGCCGTGAGCATCAAGCCCTGTTCGCGGCTCGAATCTAAACGCTCAAGCCCGGCAGGCCGCTCTCTGTGTGCCTGCCTTCAGCGATGTGTGGCAATCCAGATGAGTAGTCCTGCCTGAAACACCGCAAATGCCACCAGACACGCGATGGTGAAGCGCAAGCCTGTGTCTTCACGCTGGTACTTGCTGATTCTTTCGTCCTTGCCACGCAGCTTCAGCTCTTGTTCCTGCAAGTTTTGCTCGGCTTGCTGGAGCATCTGAGCAGCGTCGAGGATCTCGACGAACTGAATTTTTTCGTTGTTCCACGTGGTGTATAGATCAGCGGCTTGACCCGCTTCAATTCGCGCCTTGAGCAAGAGGGCGTCTTCGTAGACCACATCAAACCCTTGCGTGCGCAAGCAATGATCACGGCGCAGGCGCATGTCTTCTTGAAGGGCGTACTTGGCTGGCAGATCAAGGCTTTCAAAGCAATAAGTCGGCCATTTTTTTTGCACCCATTGCGCACCCTGTGCGATGAGAAAGCCGCCGATGCCTCGGTTTAAGGGCTCCGTCAGCAAACCTCGTTCTGGGCTGATGCTCACGCGTTGAATGCTGTGATCGAGCCAGATATCGAGTTGGTTTTGCTCTTTGCGCAGGTGTTGCCCAGGCACTGAAACGCTCAGTCGCAGCAAGCTTAGCGCCTTGCTGTGACGTTCTGCATAGCCAAACTGAACGAACCGCAATGGCCGCGCTCCGGTGCTGCGATCTATGGGCAGCGGCGCCAAGCGCAGCATTTTGAAATGCTCGGGCTGCACGTCAGCCCAAGGCCGGGAGGCAGTCTCTGGCGTTGCCGACTCGGATGAGTCGGCGGAGTGTGATGGGGTGTCGCTCATAGCGGCAAAATCCTGTGCAAGCCCGATATGTCGGCTCAATGTAGACGGCCGACAATGACTTATCGGCCGTTATGCGCAGGACTGGAGGGTTTGCTTGCATTCACTTTTGCGATAAAGCGCACAATCCGATCACCGACTTCACCTGCTAAGCGCTGATTAGGGTCGTTGTAGGACATGATTTGGCGCTTCATGTCCATCGGCACAATCCGCATCACGTGGTTCATGCCGTGGACCAGTGTCAGGGAGGCGTCAGGCTTGGCGGCTTTAAGCAGGCGCGCGTCTTTGACATCGACCTGAATGTCGTGAGTGCCCTGAATAATCATCGCTGGCATCTTCAATGCAGCAAAGGCTTTTGCCGGGTTGTAATGCAGCAAGCTGATTAGGTAAGGCTGCACGCTAGGGCGGAAAATCGCTTCGAGATCGGGCGGTACGTTATTGTCGGTGTGTCCGGCTTCGAGGCTGCTGATCAGCTCGAGGCTGCGTTTGAGCAGAGCGGGTGGCAAATTGTTGCGCTGTAATTGCTCACGTAGCAACTGGCCGACTGGCCGCCCCGAGCCTGCAATTGAGATCACGCCAGCGGCGTCCATACGCGGGGCGGCCAAGGCCGCAATGAGTGCGCCTTCGCTATGCCCCAAGACAAATACTTTGCTAAAGCGCGGGTCGGCCTTGAGCTTATCGCCCCATGCCACAGCGTCAGTCACGTATTGGTCCAGGCTCAATTGCCGCTCATCTGGCCCGGCAGGTTGGCTTTGCGCAATGCCGCGTTTGTCAAAACGCACGCTGGCAATGTTGTTTTGCGCTAGGCGCCAGGCGAGTTTTTTTAGGCTGTCGTTGCGTCCGCCGATAGGGTTGTTGCCATCTCGGTCGGTAGGCCCGGATCCGGCAATGAGCAAAACCACCGGCACTGGCTTGTCACTTTTTGGCAATACCAGTGAGCCATACAGTGTCCCGGAGCCAGTATCGAGCTCAATGGGGCGCAACAATACGTTGGACTGGATTGCCGCAAAGGCTTGAGTGCCGAACAAGGTTAGAACCAAAAAGAGTATTCGCAGCATCGTCACGCCATCATTGTTTAAAGTGCCGGTTGCACAAACCCGGATGAGTAAGGTTGGAGGATGAACTACTGAGGCAGCCTGCGTATACTGGCGCGCTTAGTTATCCAAGCCTGGTTTATAGGCTGATTTTCACGGAGCGCCCTGAATGTCCGGCAATACCTTCGGCAAGCTGTTCACTGTTACCACCGCTGGCGAAAGCCATGGCCCGGCGTTGGTCGCTATTGTAGATGGCTGTCCATCCGGGCTTGAGCTGTCTCTGGAAGACCTGCAACGTGACCTGGATCGCCGCAAACCGGGCACTAGCCGTCACACTACACAGCGTCAAGAAGCCGACGAAGTCGAGATTCTCTCCGGTGTGTTTGAAGGCCGTACCACAGGCTGTGCCATTGGTTTACTGATCCGCAATACCGACCAGAAGTCCAAGGACTACTCGGCCATTAAAGATCTGTTCCGTCCGGCTCACGCCGATTACACCTACCACCATAAATACGGTGAGCGCGATTATCGCGGAGGCGGACGCAGTTCTGCACGTGAAACTGCCATGCGGGTTGCAGCTGGGGCGATTGCGAAAAAGTATCTGGCCACCCAAGGCATTGTGATTCGCGGCTACATGAGCCAGTTGGGTCCGATTGAAATCCCTTTCAAAACCTGGGACTCGGTCGAAGAAAACGCCTTTTTCAGCCCTGATCCCGACAAAGTGCCTGAACTTGAGGCTTACATGGATCAACTGCGCCGTGATCAGGATTCGGTCGGGGCCAAAATCACTGTGGTCGCCGAGGGTGTGATTCCAGGGTTGGGCGAGCCTATTTTCGACCGTCTGGATGCCGAGCTGGCCCACGCACTGATGAGCATCAACGCGGTCAAGGGCATCGAGATTGGTGCCGGTTTTGCCAGCGTTGCTCAACGCGGCACCGAACACCGAGACGAACTGACCCCGCAAGGCTTCCTCAGCAATAACGCGGGCGGCATTTTAGGGGGGATTTCGTCAGGTCAGCCGATTGTGGCGCACTTAGCGCTCAAGCCAACCTCGAGCATTACCACGCCGGGCCGTTCGATTGATAAAGACGGCAACCCGGTTGACGTGATCACCAAAGGGCGCCATGACCCGTGTGTCGGCATTCGAGCAACACCGATTGCCGAGGCCATGATGGCTATTGTGTTAATGGACCATCTGCTGCGTCATCGCGGGCAAAATGCCGAGGTGCGTGTCAGTACGCCTGTACTGGGCCAGTTGTGAGACTGCGATCGTTAAGCGCTATGGTCTGACGACGATGGCGCCTCTTCCTTACTGGCGGTTGTCAGGGTTTTACCTTTTTTACTTCGCTTTACTGGGAGCTACAGCGCCTTTTCTGGCGCTGTATTTCCATCACCTTGGGTTTTCCAGTGCGCGGATTGGCGAGTTGGTCGCTATTCCGATGCTGATGCGTTGTGTGGCGCCCAATTTGTGGGGATGGCTTGGCGATTACACCGGCAAGCGCCTGCTGATCGTAAGGCTGGGTGCGCTTTGCACCTTGCTGGGGTTCAGTCTGATCTTTATCAGTAAGAGCTACGCGTGGTTGGCGTTGGTGATGGCGTTACATGCGTTTTTTTGGCATGCCGTACTGCCTCAGTTTGAAGTCATTACGTTCGCCCACTTGCGCGAGCAACCTGAACGTTACAGTCAGGTGCGTTTGTGGGGGTCGGTTGGTTTCATTCTGACAGTGATTATTTTAGGCCGTTTATTTGAGTGGTTGAGCCTAGATATTTACCCCGTCGCGCTGGTCGTGGTCATGGCTGGCATTGTGTTATGCAGTTTGTGGGTGCCCAATGCCCAGCCCTCGAGTCAGGGCCGAAAAGCCATAGAGGGCGGCTTTTTAAAGCAGTTACTCAGCCCAGGGGTGCCGGCTTTTTACATCACCGTTGCGCTGATGCAAATGAGCCATGGTCCGTATTACACCTTTATCACCCTGCACCTTGAAGATTTAGGGTATAGCCGAGGGGTGATTGGTTTGTTGTGGGCGTTGGGGGTGGTGGCTGAAGTGTTGATGTTTTTGGCCATGCGCCGCATTTTGCTGAGGTTTTCCCTACGCCGTGTGCTGATGGCCAGCTTTGTCTTGGCGGCCTTGCGCTGGCTGTTACTGGGTTCGTTTGCTGAGTATCTATGGGTGTTGCTGTTGGCACAGCTGATGCACGCGGCGACCTTCGGCAGTTTTCATGCGTCTGCCATGAGTTTCGTCCAACGCAGCTTTGGCCCTGGCCAACAAGGGCAGGGGCAAGCGTTGTATGCCACCTTGGCGGGTGTGGGCGGCGCGGCCGGAGCCTTATATGCCGGTTACAGTTGGAACACTCTGGGCCCTACTATCACCTTTAGTATGGCGAGCCTCGCAGCGCTGGCTGCAGCCGTTATCATCGCTACTCGATTGCAAGAGGACAGGGCATGAGCCTTACCCGTCAACACTTAAGCCTGGAAATCATTGAAGCCGGGCGTTTTTTATATGGTCGCGGCTGGTCGCCAGCCACCAGCAGCAACTATTCGGCGCGCTTGTCGGCCACCGAAGCCTTGCTGACGGTTTCTGGCAAGCACAAAGGCCAACTGGGTCTTGATGACGTGCTGAGCACGGATTTGTCCGGCAACAGCCTAGAACCCGGCAAAAAGCCTTCTGCGGAAACCTTGTTGCACACCCAGCTTTACAGCTGGCGCCCGGAGATCGGTGCGGTGCTGCACACGCACTCAGTGAATGCCACGGTGTTGTCGCGTTTGACGCCGGGTGACAGGCTGGAATTCGAAGACTACGAGCTTCAAAAAGCCTTTAGTGGCATTTCGACTCATGAGTCGAAGGTGTTAGTGCCGATTTTTGATAACGATCAAGACATCAAGCGTTTGGCCGCTAAGGTTCAGCCTTGGTTGGATGCGCACCCTGATTGCGTGGGGTATTTGATCCGCGGGCATGGCCTCTACACGTGGGGTGCGCGAATGAGCGATGCTTTGCGTCAGATTGAAGCTTTCGAGTTTTTGTTTGAATGCGAACTGAAAACCCGTGCCGTACTCAACCGTTAACGCTGACTTCACCTCGAAGAAGCTCACCGCCTGATTTGAACGGTCTGCCTGAACGGCCTAAAAAAGCCGAAAGTGCATGCCGAAGCTGAGGAACTACATCTATGAGCAGCCTTTCCGTTTACCACGTTTCGAGCCCTGACTTGCCCAACAAGGTGTTGACGCATGTGGATGACATTGCCTCTACGCTGGCAGAGCAGGGCGTGCGTTTTGAGCGCTGGCAGGCGGCTGCGCCGATTCAGCCGGGCGCCAGTCAAGATGAGGTGATCAGTGCGTATCGCACTCAAATTGATCAGCTGATGACCGAGCAAGGCTATGTCACTGTCGACGTGATCAGCCTGAACAGCGACCATCCACAAAAAGCTGAACTTCGCGCCAAGTTTCTTGACGAGCACCGTCACGGCGAAGATGAAGTGCGTTTCTTCGTCGCTGGGCGCGGGCTATTTACCCTGCACATTGGCGATTATGTGTATGCGGTGCTGTGTGAAAAAAACGACCTGATCTCAGTGCCAGCGGGCACGCCTCACTGGTTCGACATGGGTGAACACCCGCATTTTGTGGCCATTCGGTTATTCAATAACCCCGAAGGCTGGGTAGCTAATTTTACCGGCGAAGACATCGCCAGCCGCTTCCCGCGCCTCGAAGATTAAGGAATCTGTATGCCGATCAAAGCCATCCTCACTGACATTGAAGGCACCACCAGCGCTGTTAGTTTTGTGTTTGACGTGTTGTTTCCCTATGCCGCTCAGCATCTCCCTGAATTCGTCCGTGATCACGCTGAGGAACCGGAGGTGGCGCTGCAACTGGGGGCAGTACGTCTGGACAGTGGTGAACCTGAGGCAGACGTTGAGCGGGTGATCGAGATTCTTCAGCAGTGGATTGCCGAAGATCGCAAAGCCACGCCACTCAAAGCCTTGCAAGGCATGATCTGGAAGCAGGGGTACGAGACGGGGGAGCTCAAGGGGCATGTTTACCCGGATGCAGTGGCGGCGCTAAACGCTTGGCACGAGCAGGGCTATGAGTTGTACGTGTATTCGTCAGGTTCGATTCAGGCGCAGCAGTTGATTTTTGGCTGCTCTGAAGCGGGCGATTTGACTGACTTGTTCAGTGGCTATTTCGACACCACTTCTGGGCCTAAGCGTGAAGCCCAATCGTATCGACACATCACAGAAGCCATTGGTTGCCCGGCAGGCAAAATCCTGTTTCTTTCTGACATTGTCGAGGAGTTGGATGCAGCGCAAGAAGCCGGTATGCAAACCTGCGGCTTAGCGCGAGAAGGCGGGGAGAAGCTAGGTGATCATCTGACGGTAAGCAGCTTTGCCGAGATCGATATTTAATCTTTGAATGTGTAAGAGCTAGTTCGCGATCTTTTGATGTTTAAAAGATCGCGAGCAAACTCGCTCCTACACTGCAAAATTAGCGCGTGTGATAGGTCGGCAGGGCGAAGCGGTGTTGGCTTTGTAGCAGCGAAATCGTTGGCAGTTCACTGGCCGTGCCAGCAAGGTCGCGTCGAATCGCGCTAATAACCCAGGTCAACTGTTCTGCCGTATGCAACTGAGCGTACGAAATCACACGTTGAGTCTGTTTACCATCGCTGTCACACAACGTGAGCAGCACACCGCCGTCCGGGCGAGGTTTCACGTTGACCGAATAGTTGGAGAACAGTGACGCGAATTTTTCTTGGATCAGGCTCATGTGATTCAGCTCCAGTAGCTCATCAGTGCTTGCATGGAGTAGAAGTTGCAGCGTTTGTGCCAGTATTAGATGTTTAAAAAGTCATTTAAAATCAACCAGTTACAAACTAAGCATATTTAGGATTTCGTGCATTTTGCATGAATGGCCATCATGCATCCTGCATTTTGCCCATTCGCACAGCTTTGTTTTTTGCATGGCGGTCTTGTCCTGATTGATTGTCTCTATCCCCCTATTACGCAAAAAAGGGATGACACCGTGAGTGGCTCTCACGACACTGTGTTTTTTCGTAATCCACGTGGAGCCTCAAATGTCAGATAACCAGCCAGTCGATCAACCACGGCAGATGACCCCCGAGGAAGCGGCAGACTTTGCTGAGCAGGTGTTCAATAAAGCCCGCGAAGGCGACGCCGCAATGCTGGCCGCTCTGTTGAGCAAAGGGTTGCCGCCTAATCTGCGAAATAGCAAGGACGACACCTTGCTGATGTTGGCCAGTTATCACGGTCATGTTGACGCTGTGAAGGTACTGCTTGAGCACAAGGCCGATCCTGAAATTCGTAATGCCAATGGTCAGAGCCCAATTGCCGGTGCTGCCTTCAAGGGCAATTTGGAGATGGTAAAAACGCTGGTTGAGGGTGGGGCGCAAGTTGAGGGGGCTTCGTTTGATGGCCGTACTGCCTTGATGATGGCGGCGATGTTCAATCGTGTCGAAATCATCGAGTACCTGATCAGTAAAGGGGCCGACCCTAAAGCCAAAGATGCTAACGGAATCACGGCACTTGATGCAGCCAGGACCATGGGCGCAACCGACAGTATCGAGCTGCTGAATAAGCTATTGGACTGATGAGCGCCCTTGAGGCGCGCAATTGATATATCCTGCGCGCCCTCAATTTTCCTTGTGATAGGCCTCGCCCATGAAAAACACACTTGTAGAACTCATCAGCAAAATTAGCTCTGGGTGCATGGGTGATGAGGAAATCCACACTATCGCTGATGAAGCGGCTCAAGCCTACGCTGATCAAGACGCCTTTCTTGCGGCAAATCCTGACATCAATTACGACGATAGCTTTCCTATTCCATTAGGCGAGTGGGTTGTAATCGGTAGCTTGCCAGAAACCGTTCTGTTTCAGGCCGATACCTATGTCGACCTGTTTAGCCAAATTGTTGCTTCGTTCGGCCCCAGCGTTACCTTCAACATCAAGCCCAAGCAATTGGCTAAAACCGAAGCATTGACCGCGCTCAATCGCATTCAGATTCAGATGAGCAGCATGAACCCTGAAAACGGTGGCTATGTGCTGATGAACCTTAGCCAGCCGTTGGATGATGAGTTGCAAATGGTGCTGGTGTATGGCCGTGACGTGCCGCGGGTGCTGGAGTTGTGTGCCGAAGTTGGCATCAACGCAGCGCCTTCGCTGGAAGCGCTGAAGGTCGCAGTTCACGTTTGAAGGGTATAAACCTGCAATAAGCCACGGAACCCTCGCAACGCCCGACTATCCTATGAGAACACGCACTCACTCTGGAGCAACATCATGGGTTCGACGTTTAATGGTCTGATAGGTCTGATTATTCTGGCGCTGGATATTTGGGCCATTATCAATGTGCTCAAAAGTAATACCGGAACCGGGATGAAAATTATCTGGGTGTTGTTGATTATCTTCTTGCCAGTATTGGGCTTGATCATTTGGGCTATTGCCGGGCCGCGGGGCAATGTACGCGTCTAAGTAGACTATTAGCGGGGGTGACAGTTGTATTTGTCGCCCCCGTTGAGTTTGTCTGCGTCAAGGTTCGACCTGTCATGCTCCTCGAAGTAGAATGCGCGCCTTTGTTGGGCAGTTGCAAACGTCTGTTGCGAGAGTGACAAGCGATTTGGCTGTCGACCTTGGGCGGGTGACCGTCCGTTGCCATCTGCATTCAAAGGAACTTCCCATGACTGAAGTACTGAACACCGACTATCTCGAAACGCTCTATGAAGGTTATGGCCAGCGTTTTCGCATGGACAAACTGCTGCACGAAGTTCGCACTGATCACCAACGTTTGGTGATTTTCGAAAACCCGGTGATGGGCCGGGTGATGGCGCTGGATGGCGTGATTCAAACCACAGAAGCGGACGAGTTCATCTACCACGAGATGCTGACCCATGTGCCGATTTTGGCTCACGGCACAGTCAAGCGTGTGTTGATCATTGGCGGCGGTGACGGCGGTATGGTGCGCGAAGTGACCAAACATGCCGGTATCGAACATATCACCATGGTCGAGATCGACGGCACAGTGGTCGATATGTGCAAAGAGTTCCTACCGAATCACTCCAATGGTGCTTACGACGATCCGCGGCTGACGCTGGTGATTGATGACGGCATGCGCTTCGTGGCAACCACTGAAGAAAAGTTTGACGTGATTATTTCCGACTCCACCGACCCGATTGGGCCCGGTGAAGTTTTGTTTTCTGAAAACTTCTATCAAGCCTGCCACCGTTGCCTAAATGAAGGCGGTGTATTGGTGACACAAAACGGCACGCCGTTTATGCAGTTGGAAGAAGTTAAAACCACCGCACAGCGCATGCGCGGTTTGTTCGCCGATTGGCACTTCTATCAAGCAGCAGTACCCACCTATATCGGCGGCTCTATGACATTTGCATGGGGCTCGACCAACAGCGACTACCGCAAGTTGCCATTGGAAACCTTACGCCAGCGTTTCGCCGGCAGTGGCATCGTGACCCGTTATTACAATCCAGAAGTACACATTGGCGCGTTTGCTTTGCCGCAATACGTTTTGCAGGCAATTAATAAGTCAAGCAACGTTTAATGGGTTGTTAGGATAAGAAAGGGCCTCGAGGCCCTTTCTTATGTTTCAAATTATGCTCTGCACAAAATTTTCACGTACGGTCTATGACAATTTGCGTGAAAAATGTCGGCTCGGCTGCCACTCAGATGGCATTGACTTGAGTTTTTTGTTCAGATGCCGAGCCAAACCTTGGGTATAAATGCGTGCAGTATCAGTGGTAAAGCACTGGTGATCGTGCAACATTTGCCCGCCCGCGCATGACCTCATTGCACGAGTGCCTCTTGGCGCAAGTGCGGGTCGTGCACAGAAAAGCCACTTCAACTTGAACCAATGGGTCCTACAACGACATGGCAAACCCGGACGCCTTAAAACAACAGAACGCTGCCAAGCGAGTGTTGCAACCGACCGTTAAATCGCATCTGGCGTTTACGCTGCTCAGCGCCTTGATCATGATGCTGATGTTTACCCTGTTGCGGGTGGCATTGCTGGTTTACAACCGGGAAATGATCCTGGACACCCCGGCTTCGACTTTCCTCGAAGCTTTTTTCAACGGTCTGCGTTTTGACCTGCGCATTGTGGTTTACCTCAGTATTCCTCTGCTGCTGTCGTTGCTCAGTGCGCATGCCATGCGGTTGCGCGGCGCTATGCGCTTGTGGCTTACAGCGGCCTCCAGCTTGGCGCTGTTTGTGGGCCTAATGGAGATGGACTTCTACCGTGAGTTTCACCAGCGTCTGAATGGTTTGGTCTTTCAATATGTGAAGGAAGACCCGAAAACCGTAATGAGCATGCTCTGGTACGGGTTCCCGGTTGTACGCTACTTGCTGGCTTGGGCCGTGGGTACGGTGATTCTGTACTTTGCGTTCAAAGGTGCAGAGCGCGTGACGCGCTCGCAAGTAATGACGGCGCCTGCTGCTCGCGCGGTCGCGCCGTGGTATGCGCGCATTGCGATATTCATGGTGGTTTTGGTCGTATGTGTGGTTGCTGCTCGCGGCACGCTGCGTCAAGGTCCTCCGCTGCGCTGGGGTGATGCCTACACAACAGACTCCAACTTCGCCAACCAGTTAGGGCTTAACGGTTCTTTGTCGTTAATCTCTGCGGCACAAAGTCGTTTCTCTGACGACCGCACCAACATCTGGAAAGCCAGCCTGCCGCAGCCTGAGGCTCAGCAGACAGTGCGTGACATGTTGCTGACCGAAAATGACAAGCTGGTTGATCCGGATACTGCACCGGTACGCCGTGATACCACCCCGCCTGTGCAAAACACCCTGCCGATCAAGAACGTTGTGGTTATCTTGATGGAAAGCTTTGCAGGTCATTCGGTGGGCGCGTTGGGACGTACGGGCAATGTCACGCCTTACTTCGACAACTTGGCCAAAGAGGGCCTGTTGTTTGAGCGCTTCTTCTCCAACGGAACGCATACCCACCAAGGTATGTTCGCGACTATGGCGTGCTTCCCGAACCTGCCAGGCTTTGAGTACCTGATGCAGACCCCAGAAGGCAGCCACAAACTGTCCGGTCTGCCAGAACTGCTCAGTGCGCGTAATTTTGATGACGTGTATGTGTATAACGGCGATTTTGCTTGGGATAACCAGTCGGGTTTCTTCAGCAACCAAGGCATGACTACTTTTATTGGTCGTAATGATTTCGTGAACCCTGTGTTCTCAGATCCTACGTGGGGCGTGTCTGACCAAGACATGTTCAGCCGCGGTCTTGAAGAACTGAAAAAGCGCGAAGGTAAAGAGCCGTTCTATGCGTTGCTGCAAACCTTGTCCAACCATACGCCTTATGCGTTACCGACGCCGTTGCCTGTCGAGCCGGTTACCAATCGCGGTTCGTTGAATGAGCATTTGACCGCCATGCGCTACTCGGACTGGGCGCTGGGGCAATTCTTCGAGAAGGCACGCAAAGAGCCATACTTCAAGGAAACTCTGTTTGTAGTCGTGGGCGACCATGGCTTTGGTAACGAGCAACAGATCTCTGAAATGGACCTTGGACGCTTTAACGTGCCATTGCTCTTGATCGGGCCTGGCATTCAAGAGAAGTTTGGTGCGCGGGTTGACACCGTGGGCACTCAGATCGACATCGTGCCAACCATCATGGGCCGCTTGGGTGGTGAGTTTCGTCAGCAATGCTGGGGCCGCGATCTGTTGAACTTGCCTGAAGGCGATAAAGGTTCAGGGGTGATCAAGCCGTCGGGCAGTGATCAGACAGTGGCCATCATCAGCGGCGATCATTTGCTAGTTCAGCCTAAAGATATGCCAGCCAAGGTTTGGCAATATCACCTAGGCCCTAATGCAGACGCTAAAGTGGTGACCAATTCGCCAGAAGAAGCTGAGCTTAAAAAGAAGCTTGAAGCCTTCTTGCAAACAGCAACCAAAAGTTTGTTGGATAACACCGCAGGTGTGGCTGATCCGAAGTAAGTTTTAGCCATTAAAAAAGTGGCCAAATGGCTAATGCCGATCAGTTAAGCCTTCTCGCTTGACCTTTGGCCGCAAGAAATCAAAATCCGATGCCTGTACTGGCATCGGATTTTTTTATGCGTCTCGCTCGGGCCCTGGAACTGACCCACAACATCGCCTCCACTCCCAATTCAATCGAGGGACTGGATTCTTTACTCGATCCTTCTTTGGTCGAGCAGGCCCTTGAACAGGCCGGTGTGGCGACCCTTCGCAAGCGGCGTTTGCCGCTGGAAATGATGCTTTGGTGCGTGATTTCCATGGCCTTCTTTCGACGCATGTCGGCATGGGATGTGGTTAGTCGCATGAACATCATGCTGCCGGGCCAACGTCCGTTGGTGGCACCCAGCGCTGTGGTTCAAACCCGTCAGCGGTTGGGCTGCGAGGCTGTCCGACAGGTCTTCCATCTGACTCAGAAAAGTTGGCATGCGGCCGTGGATCACCCAACTTGGGCAGGCTTGCGTTTGCTGGGCGTCGACGGTGTGGTCTGGCGAACACCGGATACCCCGGAAAATCGGGCGCGCTACGACTCGGCCAGCACTCAGCATGGCGACACTGGTTTTCCTCAGGTGCGCATGGTCTGCCAAATGGAATTGACCAGCCACATGCTGATCGGCAGCGCGCTTCATGGCTATCGCAGCAACGAAATGAAGCTGGCCGAACAACTGATCGACACCACGCCCGATCACTCGTTGACCCTGTTCGATCGCGGCTTTTACTCCTTGGGTTTGCTGCACCAATGGCAGCAAGCAGGCACCGAACGCCACTGGCTGATGCCACTGAAAAAAGGCACGCAGTACGAAGTGGTTCAGCGTTTGGGGCGCCAGGATGCGGTGGTCTCGTTAAGCACTTCGCCGCAAGCCCGCAAACAATGGCCGGGGCTGCCCGAGCGCCTGACTGCGCGACTCCTGAGCAAAACCGTCAAGGGCAAGGTGTGTCAGATCCTGACGTCGATGGCCGACCCGCTTCCCTTCCCAAGAAATCGTCGACCTGTACAGCCAGCGCTGGGAGATCGAATTAGGATTTCGAGAGATGAAACAGACTCTGCTCAACAGCAGCTATACGCTGCGTAGCAAGACACCCGAGATGATCGAGCAGGAACTGTGGGGGGTGTTGCTGGGCTACAACTTGTTGCGCTATCAGATGATGGAAATGAGTCGTCACTGTCCAGGTATTTACCCGTGTGAAATGAGCTTTAGCGCGTGTACCTGGGCGATTTTAGGGTTTATTAATAGTGTCTCGGCCGACCGCTCCGGGAACATCCCCAAGTACCTGGCCGAGCTTCATGCCTCAGCCCCGCACTATGTCCTGCCTCATCGGCGAGAGGAGCGTATTTATCCTCGCGCCATCCGGCTCAAATCACCGAAGTATCCGATCAGAAATAAAAATGCCAGTCAGCTTAACTGACTGGCATTAACCGTTTGGGGTGGCTTTTTAATGTCACGGTTTAGTCGCCGTAATAAATACAGCCACTGGTGCACGTTTCATGAATCCTAATTGCAGACAGTTCTGGAAGCAGAGGTTTAAGCTGCTGCCATATCCACTTAGCAAGAACTTCGCTGGTTGGATTTTCTAGGCCAGGAATATCATTTAAATAGTTATGATCAAGCTGCTCGTAGAGCGGTTTGAAAATCGCTTTTATTTCCGAAAAATCACGAATCCAGCCCGTTGCTGGATCGATGTCGCCACTCAAATGAATTGCAACCTTGAAGGAATGACCATGCAAACGACCGCATTTATGTCCTTCAGGTACATAGGGCAGGCGATGCGCTGATTCGAAAGTAAACTCTTTAAAAATTTCCACGATGTTTATAGCTCTGAAAAGGGGGACTACCGCTTCGGCGGTGAATGCAGGGCCGCAGTTTAGCAGCTAACGCAGTGCTGACGAAAATAGCTCTAGGCCGGTAGGCTATCACTCTGCATTTTCAGTTTCGCTTAAGCGAATAGCGCTATAGTGCAGTTTTTACGTCGCAAAGGTCGGAGGTCATTGTTTACAGTGAATCTGTACGTTCGTAGCTCTGTTGCGCTATTGCTAGTGATTTTTTCATGCGTAGCCATCTCGCGGGATCTAGACCAAGACGAGGCGTTACGTTTACGTGAGAAAGGCATCATCCAGCCTTTGCATGAGCTGCTCCAAAAGGCGTTAGAGCGCCATCCAGGTGCCAAGCTGCTAGAGGCGGAGCTTGAGGAGGAGGACGATATTTATGTGTATGAAGTTGAGTTACTGACTCAGGACGGTGTTGTCCGTGAGCTCAAGCTGAATGCCGCTAATGGCCAATGGCTCAAAGATGAGGTTGATGATTAATGCGGTTGTTGCTTGTAGAAGATCACGTCCCTCTGGCAGATGAACTGGTAGGCGAGTTAACGCGCTTGGGTTATGCAGTAGATTGGCTGGCAGATGGCCGGGACGCCCTCTATCAGGGGCAAAGCGAGCCGTATGATCTGATTATTCTGGATCTGGGGTTGCCTGGAGTTCCAGGTATAGACGTTCTTAAGCAATGGCGCGCACAAGGCCTGGCTACGCCGGTGTTGATTCTTACGGCCCGTAGCTCATGGTCTGAGCGTATAGAGGGACTCAAGGCCGGGGCTGATGACTACGTGACCAAACCCTTCCATCCCGAAGAGCTGCAGTTGCGAGTACAAGCACTCTTGCGTCGCTCACATGGCCAGTCCAACCAGCCGCTATTGAAGTCGGCCGGTCTGCATTTGGATGAGTCGCGCCAATCGGTAACGAGTGGCGAGAGTGAAGTACAGCTGACTGCTTCCGAATTTCGCCTGTTGCGCTATTTCATGCTCCATCCTCAGCAAATTCTCTCCAAAAGCCATTTGGCTGAGCACCTTTACAACGGTGAAACTGAGCGCGACTCCAATGTGTTAGAGGTTCATGTGAATCACTTGCGGCGTAAGCTCGGGCGCTCTGTGATTGAAACTCGACGCGGGCAGGGCTACATTTTTGGGGCTTCTGGCCAGTGAAATCCATTCAACGACGTTTGAGTGTTGGCTTGCTCAGTGTTTTGTTGATAGCGGGTTTAGCGGTCAGTCAGGTCAGCCTTTGGTTGTTCGAAAGTGGCCTACAGCGTTATTTAGAGTCCGGCCTGCAAAACGACAGCGAAAACCTGTTAATTGCGATAAGTCGCGGCACTCAGGGCTTGCAACTGGATGAGCGACGCCTCTCACCCGCCTATCAGCGACCTTTTTCAGGGCATTATTTCAGTATCGAATTTGGCGACACACATTGGCGCTCGCGCTCGCTATGGGACGCTAAATTACCCAAGCCTAAGCAGTATGGGCTGGACAGGACCCTTCAACCTGGGCCAGATAAACAGATGTTGTTGCTACTGCGCAGCGATTATCAACGTTTTGGTCAGCCTGTTTCTATCACAGTAGCTCAGGACTACACGCCTATACGTGAAAGCTTTAAGCAAGTGCAAAAAATTGGTTTGGGCATTGGCATCTTCGCTCTCACGATCATTTTGCTTATGCAGCGGCTAATGGTTCGTCGATCACTACGGCCACTGGATACAGCGCGTAAACAAATTATTCAGTTGCAATCAGGTCTTCGTTCACAACTGGATACTCAGGTTCCTCTTGAGCTTGAGCCGTTGGTCACACAAATTAATGATCTGTTGGCCCACACCGAAGACACGTTAAAGCGCTCGCGAAATGCTCTGGGTAACTTGGGCCACGCCTTAAAAACGCCTATGGCTGTTTTATACAGTCTGATTAATGGTCAGCAGCTTGAGGGCTATCCTCACTTACAGCAAAGTCTGCGAGATCAACTTGAGCAGATTCAACAGCGTATGAGTCGTGAGCTTAATCGTGCTCGTTTGGCCGGTGATGCCCTGCCAGGTGCACAGTTTGATGCCGATACCGAGCTTCCCGCTCTGCTGTCGACTCTAGGCATGATTCACGGCGATCACCTTCAACTAACGCTGAATGCGTCACCGGGCTTGCATATGCCTTGGGACCGTGAAGACATGCTTGAATTACTCGGTAATCTATTGGATAACGCCTGTAAATGGGCGGACTCCTGCGTTGAACTGAGTGTTCGCCAAAACTCGAGCGGCTTTATTATCGAGGTTCAAGACGATGGTCCTGGTATTCCTGAGTCTGAACGCGACCAAGTTTTCAGTCGCGGTACTCGCCTAGACGAGCAAACCAGCGGCCACGGCTTAGGATTGGGTATTGTGCGCGATATTGTAGACACTTGGAGAGGGCAGATGCGGCTTGAAACAGGCCCGATGGGCGGACTCTTAGTGATCATCGAACTGCAAAAGCGTAAACGTTAAAAGCGACGACTGTATAAATCAGCCGTCGCTTTTCCAACAAATCAAACCCGGAACTGATCCATTAGGTTTTGCTGTTGATTCGCCAGCGTATTAAGCGACTGGCTAACACGTGCTGACTCATTAGCTTGCCCCGACAACGATTCGGTAACGTCGCGAATTGTGGCAACGTTGTGGTTAATCTCTTCGGCTACGGCACTTTGCTCTTCAGCGGCGCTGGCGATCTGCAAGTTCATATCGGTAATCACTGTCACCGCCTCGCCGATTTGTTGCAGTGCGCTGACCGCTTGCCCCACTTGCTCGACACTACCCTGTGCCTGTCGATGACTGTTGCCCATGGACGTCACGACCTCTTGAGTGCCCACTTGTAGTTGTTCAATCACCTGACGGGTTTCTTCGACCGACTCCTGAGTACGTCTTGCCAGATTGCGAACTTCGTCAGCCACGACAGCAAAGCCACGACCCGCTTCGCCGGCACGCGCTGCCTCAATCGCCGCATTCAAAGCGAGCAAATTGGTTTGTTCGGCAATCGCACGAATGACCTCAAGGACTGAACCAATCTTTTCGCTGTTGGCAGCCAGACCTTCCACTTGTGTCATCGCCTCGCTCATATCAGCCGCAAGGTGATCAATGCTGTTGGTTGTGCGGTCAATGATGGTCAAGCCCTGACGTGTTGCCTGATCGGCATTACGGGCGGCTTGAGCCGCCTGTGCCGCGCTGCGTGCTACATCCTGCGCTGTTGCACTCATCTCATGAGACGCAGTGGCAACTTGATCAACCTGGCGATATTGCTGCTCCATACCAGCGCTAGTTTGGGTCGCAATCGCCGCCGATTGGTCAGCGGTGTTGCGTGCATCCTGTACCGAGCGTTTAACCTCGGCAATGATCGGTTGCAGTTTATCGAGGAAGCGATTAAACCAGCCAGCGAGCTGGCCAAGTTCATCCTTTTTATCGTAAGCCAGCCTGCGCGTCAGATCGCCTTCACCGCTCGCGATATCTTCAAGCATACGTGCGACGCTTAGGATGGGCCGGGTAACGCTGCGGGCCATGAGCCATACCAATAAAAGACCGATGATCGCGGCCAAGGAGCCAAGAGCTAATTCAATCAGGGCCCCGGTGGTATTACGGTTCTCGAGGTCTGCCTGCAATACTTGAGCTGGCCCGATCACAACCTCTTCAGGAACGTCTAGCAACACGGCCCAAGGCTTGCTGCCTGGAATAGGTAAGAACGGAGTCAGCACTTTCAGCCGTTGCTGGCTGCGAATGCTATTTGTCTTATCCGAATTGTTCATCAACGCTGTCAGCTTTGCGCCGTCTTCGGAATCGACCAGATTCAGAGGCAAGCTGAGTTTGCTGGCATCGGCGCTGAAGCCTGCCAGCAACCCCGCCGAGCTAATGATGCTGACACGAGTTTTCCCGTCGTATAGTTTTTTGCTTGCTTGCAAACTAATGGACTGCAAGCTATTGATATTGATATCAACCGAAAGCGAAGCGATAACCTTACCGTCGACGATCAGTGGAAAAACGATGCTAGTCATCAGCACTCGTTGCCCGTCAATGTCATAAAAGTAAGGTTCGATGATGCAGGGCTTGAGCGTAGCGCGTGGGCAGGTAAACCATGAATTATTGGCCTGACCGCTAGGCCCTATGCTGGTGTCAGTCATATCGGTTTCAGGCAATGCCATGGAGGTCAGTTTGCCGGGTGTCGGTTGCGTCCAGTAAAGGGCAAAACGGCCTTTTTCATTGCTGCCCAGCGTTTGCTGCTGATCAAACAACGAATCTTTACCATCCAACGCGTTGGTTTCAAAAACCAAGGATAAACCGAGCAAGTCAGGGTTGGCCTGCAACGCAGCTTTGACTTGGCGGGTCAGGTCCTCACGAAGATCGAATGCATCTAAAAAACGCTTTTCAGATTGCTCACGTAAAAACAGGACTTGGCGGGCAAATCCGCTGCCATATTGGTAGGCGTCCATGAATTGACGACTGATGGTCTGAGCCTGAACCTCTCCCTGAGCTTCTATGCGTGCTTGAGCCGACTCATTCAGCATCTGTGCGCTTGAGGTTTCTACCAATGCGGCTGTGTACTTCATGCGGTAGAGAGAAAGCCCCACCAGCAGGGTAACAATACCCACAAGGCAAAGTCCGGCGAGGAGCGTGATTTTCCATTGGATGGAAAGCTGTCTGAGCGACATGGGGACATCCTAAAAAGAGGCTTATATCCTTAGCGGCCATTAAGCTTATTTCTTTACGATGAAAGTTGAATTTCATGTTTACAGAAATACGCCAAAACCCTTTAAACGTTAGGGTTAAGCCGGTTAGTACGGCGGCTTTCCATAGTTTATGGCCTGTGCTTTGACAAGGCAGTGAAGCTGCTGCAAAGTGTGCGCCCTCAAATAACTCCTACTTCCAATCCGGCGACTCGAATAGCAGTCCATGCCCGGTATTTCCGCTTTACGGTGTTTTATCGTGGTGCGCACTATGAGGTTTTAAAGATGAATGCAGTCATTGCCGCGGTCGGCATCATGTTGGTGCTCAGTCTGTCCCGTGTGCATGTAGTAATCGCTCTAATTATCGGTGCTGTGGTCGGTGGTCTAGTGGGTGGCTTAAGCATCCAGGCGACACTCGATGCATTCAACAGCGGCTTGGGTGGTGGTGCCACTGTAGCGTTGTCTTACGCGCTACTCGGTGCCTTTGCGGTCGCCATCGCTAAGTCTGGCCTGGCTCATGCCTTGGCTGACAGAGCCTTGGCCATGGTCAACAAACAGCACGCTAATGGTAGTAACCGCATTAAATGGCTACTGATCGGTTTACTACTGGTGGTTGCGATTTGTTCGCAGAATATCCTGCCGATTCATATCGCCTTTATCCCGCTGCTCGTGCCGCCTCTATTGTATGTGCTGACTAAACTTAAAATTGACCGTCGTATGGTCGCCTGTGTCATGACGTTTGGTTTGATTACGCCGTACATGTTCTTGCCGGTAGGCTTTGGCAATATCTTCCTTAACCAAATCTTGCTCGCTAACGTTAGCAACAGTGGCGTGGATACCAGCCAAGTCAATGTCACCCACGCGATGGCAATTCCTGCATTGGGCATGCTGGTGGGGCTGCTGGTGGCCGTGTTCGTCAGCTACCGGAAAAAGCGCGACTATGACTTGGCCAAGATCGAGCAGGTTGAGCAGACGGCAATTAATTACAACCCGCTAACCCTGTTGGTGGCTGGTTTTGCGATTGCTGCCGCCTTCATTATCCAGCTGTGGCTTGGCTCCATGATCATCGGCGCTTTGGTCGGTTTTCTTATTTTTTCGGTGTCGGGCATTGTGCGGTGGCGTGAGACTGATGATCTGTTCACCGAAGGCATGAAAATGATGGCCATGATTGGTTTCATCATGATCGCCGCTTCAGGTTTTGCAGAGGTGATGAAGGCTACCGGCGAGGTGAAGTCTCTGGTTGAGGCCTCGGCTGGTTGGATTAATCACAGCAAGGGTGTTGGCGCATTACTGATGTTGCTAGTCGGATTGCTAGTAACCATGGGGATTGGTTCATCATTTTCGACCGTGCCGATTTTGGCGGCGATATTCGTTCCTTTGTGCGTGCAGTTGGGGTTCAGCCCGATGGCGATTGTGTGCATCGTCGGTACTGCGGGAGCGCTGGGTGATGCAGGTTCGCCAGCGTCAGACTCGACGCTGGGCCCCACATCAGGTTTGAACATAGACGGGCAGCATCACCATATATGGGACACCGTGGTTCCGACCTTCCTGCATTACAACCTGCCATTGCTAGTCTTTGGATGGGTTGCCGCCATGGTTTTGTAAGGTAGGTTCAGTTTTTAAGGTAGCTCAATCCGACCGCTCTCACCGAGAACGGTCGGCCAATCGCCTGCCGCCCAACGGGTTTTAGCCCGCTTGATTAATGCATGATCGCTGGCGACGAAGTTCCAGCTCATCCGCCGCGGCCCATCGAGTGGCGCACCGCCGATTAGCACCGCGTGGCAATCGCCATCTGCGCTCAGTGTTAGCGCTTCACCAGCCGGTAATAGCACTAGGCTTTGAACTTCAAGGGGTTGGTCTTCCAACTGCATATCGCCTTGCAGCACATACAGTGCTCGCTCCTGATGCTCGTTCGGAATCAGCAGGGTGGTGGCTGTTTGCATGTGTATTTCGGCATACACCGTAGGTGACAGCACAGGCACAGGCGACTCAAGACAAAAGCCTGTGCCTGCAATCATCCGGATTCTGACGCCAAGATTGTCGCTTACGGGCAGGCTGTCTGCGGGGTGATGGCTGTAAAAGCCTTCGCCTTGTTCATGCTCCTTGGGCGACGCCAACCATACTTGCAGGCCGTGCAAGGTCGAGCCTTGATCTCTGAGGGAGGAGGGTGTGCGTTCGATGTGGGCAATAGCTGCGCCTGCAGTCATCCAACTGACTTCACCAGGGCGTACTAGCTGATCAGACCCCAAACTGTCCTTGTGCTGCAACTGGCCTTCAAACAGGTACGTCAGAGTCGATAGGCCAATGTGCGGGTGCTGTTTAATATCCACACCGTGACCCGGCGAATATTCCGTCTCTAGCATGTGATCGAAAAACACAAACGGCCCAACACTGCGGGATTTGGCTGAGGGCAGCGGGCGCAAGATTGGTTGGCCCTCAACCTCTTCGGCTCGCGGTTTGATCACGGTGGATGTAGGCATGGACCGGTCCGGGCAATTAGAGAAGGCGTTGAGCATAACCCAACGCCCCCCAAGCCGGCATTATTGGCTGAAAGCGCCTTCCGACAGATGAGTTTCAATCGTGACATCAGCCGTGGTCATCAATTTGTGTACCGGGCACTTGTCGGCGACTTTATGCAGCTCTTCGCGTTGTTGGTCGGTCAATACGCCCTTGAGGGTCAGTTTGACGTGTACCGCATACTTGCCGTTTTGCTCTTCGCTGGCGTCGTGCTTAACCTCAACCGTGACACCTGTGAGCGGGATATCCTTCTTTTGCGCATAGAGCTTGAGAGTTAACGCTTTACAGGCGCCCAGTGCCGCATCGAAATAGTCATGCGGCGAGGGCGCGGAACCCTCGCCACCGATTGATTTGGGAACATCAGTAAACACTTCGTAATCGTCGATTTTAATGCTGTGACGAAAACCTTCGTGGGATACGGTATTAACGGTAACAGTCATGGCAAACCTCAGAGTGCAGTGATAAAGGTCCTGATCTTTATAGAGCACTCTGTAGTGTTGTACGTTCCATGAGGCAAAAAAAATGCCCCGACTAAGTCGGAGCATTTTTTATAGAGCGAGGAGGCTTACTTGCCTTCCCAGCGCTTCAGAACCAGAGTGGCGTTAGTGCCGCCGAAACCGAAGCTGTTGCTCATCACGGTGTTGATAGTGGCATCTTCACGCGTCTTGGTCAGTACTGGCATATCAGCAACCGCTGGGTCCAGTTCTTCGACGTTAGCAGAGCCAGCAATGAAGTTGCCTTCCATCATCAGCATGCAATAGATTGCTTCATGAACGCCTGCGGCGCCCAAAGAGTGACCTGATAGGCTTTTGGTCGAGCTGATAGGCGGTGCCTTGTCTGCGAAGACCTCACGAATACCTTTCATCTCTGCCACGTCGCCAACCGGAGTCGAAGTGCCGTGGGTGTTGATGTAGTCGATCGGTGCGTCAACAGTCGACATTGCCATCTGCATGCAGCGGATAGCGCCTTCGCCACTTGGGGCAACCATGTCATAGCCATCTGACGTTGCGCCGTAGCCAACGATTTCGGCGTAGATCTTGGCACCACGCGCCAAGGCGTGCTCTAGCTCTTCAACCACAACCATGCCGCCACCACCCGCGATGACAAAACCGTCACGCTTGGAGTCGTAGGCACGGGAGGCTTTTTCTGGTGTTTCATTATATTGGCTGGACAGTGCGCCCATGGCGTCGAACAGGAACGATTGGCTCCAATGCTCTTCTTCACCGCCGCCCGCAAATACGATGTCTTGCTTACCCATCTGGATCTGTTCCATGGCGTGACCAATGCAGTGAGCACTGGTAGCGCAGGCAGAGGCGATGGAGTAGTTCAAGCCCTTGATTTTGAATGGTGTCGCCAGACAAGCCGAAACAGTGCTGCTCATGGTCCGCGTTACACGGTACGGGCCGACACGTTTCACGCCTTTTTCGCGCAGGATGTCCAGCGCTTCCATCTGGTTCAAGGTCGACGCGCCACCGGAACCTGCGATCAGACCCGTACGCGGGTTGGATACTTGCTCATCGGTCAGACCCGAATCGGTGATGGCGTCTTTCATGGCCAGATAAGCGTAAGCCGCGGCATGGCCAACGAAACGATAAATCTTACGATCTATCAGCTCTTCGAGGTTCAGGTCAATGGAGCCGGAAACCTGGCTACGCAGACCCATTTCAGCGTATTCCGGGTTGAAGCGGATGCCAGGGCGACTAGCACGCAGGTTAGCGGAGACGGTCTCTTTGTCATTGCCTAAGCACGAAACGATGCCCAGACCAGTGATAACGACGCGGCGCATGCGGATAACCCTTAAAAGTTGTCAGTTGAGGTGAACACGCCGACCCGTAGGCCTTCGGCGGTATAAATCTCGCGACCGTCGACAGCCACCGAACCATCAGCAATGGCCAGGTTCAGCTTGCCCTTCAGCACGCGTTTGATCTGAATGTTGTAGGTGACTTTCTTGGCAGTCGGCAAAACCTGACCAAAGAACTTCACTTCGCCCGAACCCAAGGCGCGACCACGTCCTGGTAAACCTTGCCAGCCCAAGTAAAAGCCTACCAACTGCCACATGGCGTCGAGGCCCAGGCAGCCTGGCATTACCGGATCACCCTCAAAGTGGCAGGCAAAAAACCACAGGTCTGGAGTGATATCCAGCTCGGCGACCAACTCACCTTTGCCGTACTTGCCGCCATCTTCACTGATATGGGTGATGCGATCCACCATCAGCATGTTAGGGGCGGGCAGTTGCGCGTTACCTGGGCCGAACAGTTCGCCGCGGCTACAGCGCAGCAGATCTTCCCGAGTAAAGGCGTTTTGTTTGGTCATGCGAGCTCCTCAATAATCCCATGCGGCGGGGTGGGGCAAATCTTCCCGACCAACCGAAACATCGTGTCTCAGTTCGCCAGCCTAAACATAGACTATTGCGTTGTAGTGAAAGTCACAGCGCAAAGGACAGGAATGTACACTTGTGCACTGAAAATTTAAATCGAACCGGTTCAGGGGTCCATTCGGGTGCCTAAGACTGCCGCACTTTTGCATTTTACGCCAGTCGCAGGTGGCTCTTTAGCCTCAAGTTACTGGATCCAGTACTGTAGAATTTGCTCCAGATCGGTTCGCTTGAATGGCTTTGCGAGGTAATCATTCATACCAGCTTGTAAGCAAGCTTCCCTATCCCCCTGTAATGCATTCGCGGTCAGGGCAATAATTGGCACCGTCATACATCCTACTAATTGTCGGATTTGCCGGGTGGCTTCATAGCCATCAATGATCGGCAAGCGACAGTCCATCAGAATTGCTGCATAACGCTCGGTATTTGCGTGGTGGATAGCTTGTGCGCCGTCACTGACCACGCACACGTCATAGCCCAAGCTTCGTAACGTAGCTCCAATTACCGCTTGATTGACCGGGTTGTCTTCTACCAGCAGCACTCTGCGTCCTTGCAGTGGCGGCGGTTGTGCAACCAATGCCGGTTGGAGGGCAGTGACTTTGGGTTGATGACGCTCCAGCGTGATCTTTAGGGTGAACACAGAGCCCTGACCTTCTTTACTCTTGGCACGCAGTGTGCCGCCCATACGCTCCGCTAGCGTTCGGGCGATGGGCAGACCCAAACCTGTACCACCATAGCGACGGGATATAGAGCTGTCCGCTTGTTTAAAAGCGTCAAACATCGATTCAAGTTTGTCGCCACTAATCCCGATGCCGGTATCACGTACCGTGCAGGTGAGGCCAATCAATGTGTGATCAAGTGATTGCCATTGAACTTCAATATTGACGCCCCCGGACTCGGTGAACTTCAAGGCATTATCAATCAGGTTGACCAGAATTTGCCGTATCCGGGTAGGGTCCCCGAGTACGTGTAAGGTCGACAAGCCTTCAGGGCGTGTCAGTTGCAGGAACAGGCCACGCTGGTCTGCGCTGAACTGGAAGGTTTGCGCGCAGTTGTCGATTAGGTCCAACAAGTTGAACGCAATATGTTCAAGCTCTAGGGTCGAACGTTCAATCTTCGAGAAATCGAGGATGTCGTTGATCACCTTTAGCAAATGTTCAGTAGATTGTGAGGCGAGATCCGCATACTCCTTCTGTTCCTCAGTCATCTCAGTAGTTTCGAGTAACTGCAGCATGCCCAGTACGCCATTCATTGGGGTGCGCAACTCGTGACTCATCATTGCCAAAAAGTCAGTTTTGGCACGGTTAGCCCGCTCGGCCTCTTCACGCGTTTGAATAAGCTGAGACATAGCGGTTTGCTGTTCGCGGCTGGCTTGCTCAAGACCTTCGGCCAAATTGTTGATGTGCTTAGCCAAGCTACCTAGCTCGCCATCGTCAACCACCGGCAAAGGCGCTGTGTAATCTGCGCGCTGAATCGCCTTGACCGCTTTGCTCATATCACTGATGGGCTTGGACAGATTTGAAGCCAGACGCCGTGCTAGCAAGTAGGTAAAGCCCAGGGCGAATAGGGCGAGAATCACCGCTTTAAGCAAAATCTCTTGTTGACGCTTACTAAACGCATCATTGGACATGCCTACCAGCACGCGGCCCAAGTAATCTTCTTCGGGGGCTATCGTGTGGTGGCTATGAAGGAGTGTTGAGTTGCTGGTGCGGTTTCTTTGCCAGCGAACCGGCGCCTGGAAAACCTTAAGCTGCGCTCCCTCGTGGTGGGAGTACTCAGCCTTCTTAGCCTGAGCCAGCGTTTTGCCCGCACGGTCCTGTATTTGAATGAACTCGACATGGGGAGTATTGAGTGAGGCGTTTATCAGGCTTTTTAAGATCAGCGCGTTACCTGAAAAGACCCCGTATTCACTGGCCGGAGCTAACTGATTAGCGATCAACTGACCCGTATAGTTAAGTTCCTGGCGCAAGTCCTGAATCCGCACACAGGTAAAAAAACTGATTAACAACAGCGTTATTAATAAAGCTGGACCCAGACTCATCATCTGCGTTCGGGTATGAATATCCCAGCGACTACGTGTCGTCATGAATGATGAATTCCTTCAGTGGTGCGCGTGTCAGCAAAAATGTCGCCCGTAGAAGCTGTCATCCGTGACTCGATAGTGGTCATTTTATATGTAGCAGAGCTGCCATTAGTTATCAGTGCATGCGTGGCATGGTAACTGAGCCGTCAGACATTGATAGTCGAGGTCTGTTTTTTCTTAAGCTAAAGCGTAAATTCCGATGCTTTATGGGGCTGGTCGCCCGGCACGCGGCCCGTATAATGCCGCGATTGCCACTGCTAGATGGATGACGGGATTGCATATGACTGAACAGCACGCTATTGCGGTCTTGGGAGGCGGAAGCTTTGGCACCGCTGTGGCCAACTTGCTGGCAGAAAACGGTCATCGTGTGCATCAGTGGATGCGCGATCCCGAGCAAGCCGAGGCCATGCGCCTTAATCGTGAGAACCCGCGATACCTCAAAGGCATCAAAATTCATTCCGGTGTCGAGCCGGTCACTGATCTGCAAGCCACGCTAGATAGCTGCACATTGTGTTTCGTCGCATTGCCCTCCAGCGCGTTGCGCAGTGTGCTGGCAGCGCACGCTGAGCGGCTGAGGGGCAAAATGCTGGTCAGTTTGACCAAGGGTATTGAGGCTCACAGCTTCAAACTGATGAGCGAAATTCTTGAAGAAATCGCCCCTCAAGCCAGAATAGGCGTCTTGTCCGGCCCAAACCTAGCGCGTGAAGTGGCAGAGCATGCGCTCACCGCTACTGTAGTTGCGAGCGCCGACGAAGCATTGTGCGCCAGTGTACAGGCCGCTTTGCATGGTCGTACGTTCCGCGTCTATGCCAGCGCTGACCGCTTCGGCGTTGAGCTGGGCGGGGCATTAAAAAACGTTTACGCCATCATTGCCGGCATGGCGGTGGCGCTGGGTATGGGTGAAAACACCAAAAGCATGCTGATCACGCGCGCATTGGCAGAAATGACCCGGTTTGCGGTCAGCCAAGGCGCTAATCCTATGACCTTTCTTGGTTTGGCGGGCGTAGGAGATTTGATCGTGACCTGTACGTCGCCTAAAAGCCGCAACTATCAAGTTGGCTACGCGTTGGGGCAGGGGCTGAGCTTAGAAGATGCGGTTGCCCGTTTAGGCGAAGTGGCCGAGGGTGTGAATACGCTTAAAGTACTCAAGGCCAAAGCACAGGAGTTGAACGTTTACATGCCATTGGTTGCAGGCTTGCATGCCATTCTGTTTGAAGGCCGTACGCTCAATCAGGTGATCGAGCTATTGATGCGTGCAGAGCCCAAGACCGATGTCGATTTTATCTCCACCAGTGGTTTTAACTGAGCACGAAAGGAGCAGCACATGAGTGATAGCAATAACGCCCCTAAGTACGAGTCCATTGTGATACGCGCGCTGTGGATGCTGGTTTTCCTACTGGTTTGGCAGGTCGCGCAATTAGTGCTCGGCGGCCTGGTGCTGGTGCAACTGATTTACCGCCTGTTATACGGCGCACCCAATCGCGGCTTGATGAATTTTGGTGACAGTTTGAGTCTCTATCTCGCTCAGATTGGGCGTTTTGGCAGCTTCCATACCGAGCAAAAGCCTTGGCCGTTTGCTGATTGGCCAGCGCCGAGAGCCCCGGAAGGTGAAGCGCCGTATGTCTCCCCCTCAGGCAGCACTGAGACCAAACCATGAAACTCTGGATTTTGCGCCACGGCGAAGCCCAGCCTCATGCCCCGCGTGATGCCGATCGCGAGCTCACGCCCTTGGGGTGTGAGCAGGTGTTACGCAGTGCCGAACAATTGCGCTCTAAGCCACTGAACAGTATCTGGGTCAGCCCTTATGTAAGAGCCCAGCAAACCGCAGCACTCGTGCGCGAAGCCTTAGGTTTTACCTCAGACCTCATCACCGTGCCGTGGCTGACCCCAGATAGCGAACCTAAATACGCTGCGAGTCAACTGCCCGACAACGCACATGTCTTGCTGGTCAGCCATCAGCCTTTTGTGGGGGAACTGATCAGTCTGTTGCAACACGGTCACGTGCGCAAACCACAGCCGATGCACACGGCCAGCTTGGTAGAACTCGAAGGTGAGTGGCCGCTAGCGGGCAGCATGAAATTGCTTAGTGTGCGCCACCCTTAGTCATCGGTTTGCAGATGGCAGCGTAGCGTTAGTAGCGGCAATGGTTGCAGAGTCGGGTGCGTGTGAAAGATAGTTGGGTTTAAGTTTGCAGAAGTTTCCTACAGCATAATGGCAGCCAACATTCACAGAGCAAGGAATGACTCATGAGCTTGTGGACGACCCAACCGGACCTCGCGGACCTCAACGCGAAACGTAAAAACACCATCTGTGACCTGCTCGACATCACCTTTGACGCCTTCGACGATCACTCCATCACGGCGAGCATGGTGGTGGATCATCGTACTCATCAACCGTTTGGCTTGTTGCATGGCGGGGCTTCGGTGGTGTTGGCCGAAACACTCGGCTCCATGGCCAGCTATCTGTGCATCGACACACAAAAGTTCTTTTGTGTGGGCCTTGAAGTCAACGCCAACCATCTGCGCAGCGTGCGCAGCGGACGGGTGACTGCGATAGCAAAACCGGTTCATATCGGGCGCACGACCCATGTCTGGGACATTCGTCTGAGCGACGATAACGGCAAACTCAACTGCATTTCTCGGCTGACCATCGCTGTCATACCGTTGGGCGAAACGCCGCCCGCGCGATGATTCAACTCGGTAATGGCCGTAGTGGCGTCATGCATGGCGCATACGGTCGTTGCTGTTGGGGTTTCACCTGCAGACAATAAGGCTGACTTCTATGTATGGACGCCTTATATGTCTCGGCAGATTTTCTTCGCCCATGCCAATGGATTTCCGTCAGGCACCTACGGCAAATTGTTTGATGCATTAGCCCCGGATTATAGCGTCGCCCGTTTATCCCAGCACGCCCACGACCCCCGGTTCCCGGTGGACAACAACTGGAACAATCTGGTCGATGAGTTGATTTATCACCTGCAAGATCAAGCCGAACCGGTGCTGGGTGTCGGTCATTCGCTGGGCGGCATTTTGCATTTGCACGCGGCGTTGCGCTGCCCGCACTTGTACAAAGGTGTGGTAATGCTCGACTCACCTGTTCTCACAACGGCCGATCAATGGATGATTCGCGCCGCCAAGCGTTTTGGCTTTATTGACCGTCTGACTCCTGCGGGGCGCACGTTGGGGCGGCGTGAAGAATTTGCTGATCGTACTGCAGCACGGCATTACTTCGCGAGCAAGAGCCTGTTTCGCAGTTTTGATCCTGATTGCTTTGAGGCGTACCTAGAACATGGCTTGCAACCCGTCGACAATCGGCTGCGGCTGAGGTTTGACCCAGCCACAGAAATTGATATTTATCGCGGCGTTCCCCACACCAGTCCCGGACGTATCGTTCAATTGCAGGTGCCTTTAACTATTGTGCGTGGGCGAGACAGTCGTGTGGTCATGCGCCATCATGCCCGTGCGGTGGGGCGCCTGCCGCACGGCGAGTCATTGAGTGTGCCGGGTGGACACATGTTTCCGCTGGAACAACCGCAAGAAACCGCTAGCCTGCTCAAACACATTTTTGCCCGCTGGGAGCTTCGTCAGCCCAGCCCTTGAAGAGCATTTTGAATGAGCCCTGTGGTTGAAGAAATCCGTCTGAGCCTGCCGCACATCGAACTGGCGGCACATATTTTTGGTCCAGAAGAGGGGCTTCCGGTCATTGCCCTACATGGTTGGTTGGATAACGCCAACAGCTTTGCACGGCTGGCGCCCAAGCTGTCAGGCTTGCGCATAGTGGCGCTGGACTTCGCCGGGCATGGCCATTCAGACCACCGCCCACGAGGTGCGGGCTATGCTTTGGCCGATTATGCTTTTGACGTATTGTGCGTCGCCGAGCAGTTGGGTTGGGAGCGATTCGCCTTGTTAGGGCATTCGCTCGGCGCGATTGTTTCGATGATAATCGCGGGCTCGTGCCCAGAGCGCGTGACCCAGTTGGCATTAATCGACGGGATTATCCTGCGCAGCGGCCCCGAAAATGACGCCGCGACCAACATGGGCAAAGCCCTTCAGGCGCAGTTGGCGCTCGCGCATAAACGCAAAACGGTGCACCCAACACTTGATCGGGCCATTCAAGCGCGCATGAAGGGGCTGGTGGCCGTTAGCCGAGAAGCGGCTGAGTTACTCGCACAGCGCGGGTTGATGCCTGTGCCGGGGGGCTACAGCTGGCGCAGTGACAGCCGTTTGACGTTGCCGTCGCCGCTGCGCCTGAGTGATACGCAGGCCATGTCTTTTGTGCGTCAGATAAGCTGCCCGACGACTCTGGTGGTCGCTGAAGAGGGCATGCTGGCCAGTCATCCGCAACTGCTGGATCGTCTACCCTTTACTTTGAAACGGCTAGCAGGAGGGCATCATTTGCACCTGAATGACGAGGCTGGGGCAGCCCTTGTTGCAGACTGTTTCAATCGCTTCTTCGCCGCTCCTTGACTTGCGCAGGTCAACTGTCGAGGCTTGGCAAGTTGAAATGGGAGACAACTATCATGGATCACTACACCGCTGCGCCGTCTAAAGGTTATCCGGTCTCAATCGTGAGACGCCGATGAACATACCCAATCGTTTTATCTGGGCGCTGGGCCTGAGTTGCATTAGCTCGTGGGCATGGGCTGCCGATGTACCGGGCAGTCACGACCTGCAGGGTATACCTCGACTGGCCGACGCGCAGATTGTGGATTACAGCGTAAAGCCTGATATCGAACGCATTTACCCAATGGGCAGACTCCGTAAAATCAGTGGCCGCCTACGTTTCGAAGAGCAAGTCACCAGCCGTGGGCAGACCATGGCCATCACTTACGAACTGCCTGCTGAGCATTCAGGTTTTGAAGCATTAACCGCCGCTCGTGAGGCGTTGCAAGCGCAAGGCGCCGAATTACTGTTCTGGTGCGAAGGTCGAGATTGCGGCGAAAGCAGCTTATGGGCCAATGAAGTATTTGGAAACTCTAAGCTGGTGGGTGCCGATGATCGACAATCCTACTTGCTAATGCGTCGAGCCGCGCCAGATCACAACCAGTTGATCACCTTTTACGGTATCAACCGCGGTGGCCGTAAAGCGTATCTGCACGTCGAGCAACTTCAGGCGAATACCGATTTGGGCCAACTGCTCCCCACCTCGGCAACCTTACAACGTCAATTGAAAAGCGCAGGTGAGTTGGCCTTCCCTAAATTGACGGGCGAGCCGGATGCGCAATGGGTCACCTTAATCGCCAGGGCTTTGAACCTTGATGCTGCATCCAGAGTCAATTTGACCGGCACTGACGCATCCGCTTGGCGAGACGCATTGATCAAAAGTGGTGTTGGGGCTGCTCGTATAGAGCTGGGCACTAAACCCGCCCAAGGTTTGCATCTCAAGCTGTTGCGCTAAACTTTTTTAAGCGACGGCTACACTTAAGGTCTGTTGATGTCCATTGCGACTGCAATGAAACGTCAACAGACCTTAAGTTGTCATCTCATTTTTATCTCTATCTTTTCTGCGGAATCTACATGCTCAATAACGATCGCCTGTTGGTGCAGATCCTGTTGGTGGCGCTGTTCGGCGCCAGCCTATGGGTGATGGCTCCTTTTTGGTCGGCTCTGTTTTGGGGCGCGGTACTGGCTTACGCCAGTTGGCCCCTGATGCGACTCCTAACACGCTGGCTCAACGGTCGCGAATCGTTGGCCGCGAGTATCCTGACCTTGGGTTGGATGCTACTGGTGGCCGGGCCGCTGGTATGGCTGGGGTTTAACCTGGCAGATCACATACGCGATGCCACCACGTTTGTTAAAGATGTGCAGCTTGAAGGCTTGCCTGAGGCCCCGAGTTGGCTGGCAGGGATCCCTCTGGTCGGCGAGCGATTGGTCGGCATGTGGGACACCATAGATCAGCAAGGCGCTGCCCTGATTGTGGCGGCCAAGCCTTATCTGGGGCAGGTGGGCAACTGGTTGTTGGCCCGCAGTGCGCAGATCGGTGGCGGCGTACTTGAGCTGTCCCTGAGCATTGTCTTTGTATTCTTTTTCTATCGAGACGGTCCACGTCTGGCGACGTTTGTGCACAGCCTACTGGAGCGGCTGATTGGTGAGCGTGCTGATTACTATCAAGAGTTGGTCGCGGGCACCGTGCAACGGGTGGTCAACGGTGTAATTGGCACTGCAGCTGCGCAAGCGTTGTTGGCGTTGATCGGTTTTCTGATTGCCGGTGTGCCGGGTGCGTTGGTACTAGGGCTGGCCACCTTTCTGCTCAGCTTGATCCCCATGGGGCCGCCCTTGGTCTGGATCCCGGCCACCGCGTGGTTGGTCTGGAAGGGCGAATACGGTATGGCGATTTTCCTAGGCATTTGGGGCACGCTGATTATCAGCGGGGTCGATAACGTACTAAAGCCGTACTTGATCAGTCGAGGGGGCAATTTGCCGTTAGTGATTGTGCTGCTTGGGGTGTTTGGTGGGTTGATCGCTTTCGGTTTTATTGGTCTGTTTATTGGGCCGACCTTGCTTGCGATTGCTTACAGCCTGCTGGTCGATTGGAGTACCGGCCAGCAGCACGGTAAAAAGCCTTAACCGAACTTGGGGCCGGAGCGGGTGTTCTTACCCTTGGCCAGTCGGTCGTACAACACCACATTGACCGTGGCTGCGAGGTTCATGCAGCCAGTGGTCGGTATGTAGATCACATCCTCACACCAGTCCAGCACCTCTTTATCCAGAGAGCCGTCCTCGGGGCCGAAGATATAGATCGCGCGGTCTGGGTGAGTGTATTCAGGCAGAGAGCGTGCGCCCTCGACCAGCTCAACGGCGACCGGAATACAGCCTAGCGGAATAATTTTTTTAAGATCGTCGATACCAATCAGTGGAATATCCTGATGGATCTTCTTGGTATCGGTAATGAAATCGCGGGCGCGCTCATAACGTTTGCCGGTATAAAACACCGACGCCACGTTATAGCAACCAGCCGCACGCATCACCGAGCCGACGTTTTCCGGTGATTTTGGGTTATACAAACCTATGCAGCTGTACCGTTTATCTGCCACGTGCCAGTGCCTTTCAGAAAAAAGACGCGAGTATACCAGCACAGGCACCACTCCTTCGTCGGAGCTGCCGCCGCTGTAATTTTTTGCAGTTACGTTCAAAAAATGACAGCGTGGGCGCTGTATCGTTGACTTATTCGTCTTTCTTCATCAGCCCTGCTAGCGCCGCAAACGGGTTATGGGTTGCTTTGGCGGCTTTTGGGCTGCTGAGTGAGCTGTCCGAAAAGTACTGTTGGTCGGTGTAGCGCGAGTGTTCGTTATCGTGACAATACAAACACAGTAACTCCCAGTTGGAGCCATCCTGTGGGTTGTTGTCGTGGTTATGATCGCGGTGGTGAACCGTCAGCTCGCTCAGGCGCTTGCCCGAGAACTCACGGGTACAGCGACCACACACATGGGGGTACATTTTTAGGGCTTTATCGCGATAGCCCATTTCACGGTCACGCTGGGCATCGGCCAGAATGCGGTCCAGCTTAGCAGTGTGGGAGGGTGGGTTCGCTGAACTCATGGGGTCACCTGTTTCGGATGCTGAAGTGGAGCTTTATCGAGTGTTGGCAAGTTTAGCGCTGAATGGCGGGCGTTTCCTGATTTTCTGCTGTGTCGCCCCGACAACGTTAAAAATCCCAACACCTGATATTTGCACCTTTCAAGGCCCCTTCTGGAATCGTTTAACGCTAAGTGTTTAAAGTCTTGTGTTAATGAGTGAGAGTCAAAACCAACGTACAAATTCTAGGTCGGCTAAACCAGCGGGAAGTCCTGGAACTCGCACGCTGATAACGCTTACTTTTATCAGGTCATATACTTTTATGTAATCTCCTATTTTTGCAACGCTCAGGGTGTTTTCTGTTTCATGTTCTGGATAAACGCCGTGCTGCTTAAGCGTTTTAAATCTGAGCAGCCCCAGTTGGCCCTCAGCCATTGTCACGGTTACACCACCGCCATTAACAACTCCGCTAACGGAGGCCATATATTCTTTGCCAACTTCAAGCATGATAAGTCTCTCAATCCATGAGGATAATTAAAAAGTGATAAACCACTTTAAATAATAAGTTTGAAGTTAAAAATATTAGGGGCTTAAGCCGATTCTGGCTATGTGTTATTTGTAGGGAGGTTCGGTTTTATAGGGAGATAAAGTGCTTTTTAAAAGCTAGGTATTGGCCTTGGCTGGGGCTGTTTTAACCCCACATAAACGAGCGCAAATATATTTCGTACAGAGCCTAGGTCAAGCAGCGTAGGTGCTACTTGATGAGGCGTTAGGCTCCCAGCGTTGTTGAGGCGGTGTCGGGCGAGTAAGGCAAAAACGTTTCATGAGCGTCTTACAGAAGGGGACAACAACAGCCGGTTGCGAGTAGCCTGATGGCCGATAAGCCGATCTGGCAACGGAGCAATTGATGAAACGCACTATTCTAACGGCCATTGCGTGGGGCGCGCTTTCGATAAGTGCGGTTCAAGCGGCTGAATTAACGACTATTCCCAGCGTTCCCGTGGCGTCGGCCCCCGGCTCGCCAGGCACTGCAACCCCCACACCTTACCCGCAGGTCACTCCGCGTGCGGCCCCTAACCCGGCCCCTGGCAACAGCAGTCTGGTGCCGCTGCCACCCATAGACTTGCCACAGCCTCCCCCCAAAGATCAGCCGCTACCGGGGCTTGAGCCCAAAGACTTGAAAGCTAAACACCCGGCGGAGTAACCGCCGGCTGATCGTTATGTGAAAACGTTGGGATCAGATTCCCAGCACCTTAAATACAAACGCGTATTCCAATGCCACGTCGCGCAGCCCCTGATAGCGCCCGCTCATGCCGCCATGCCCAGCCTCCAGCTCGGTCTTGAGCAATAGCCAATGGTCGTCAGTTTTGGTCGCGCGCAATTTGGCCACCCATTTGGCAGCTTCCCAATATTGCACGCGGCTGTCGTTGTAGCCCGCGATCACCAACATCGCCGGGTAGGTCTGTGCGGCTATATTTTCATAGGGTGCGTACGCCTTGATTCGCTCGTAGACGTCAGGCTCTTGTGGGTTGCCCCACTCATCGTATTCGGTCACGGTCAATGGCAAATCAGGGTCGAGCATGGTGTTTAGCACGTCGACAAACGGCACTTCGGCAATTGCCGCCTTGAACAACTCTGGACGCTGATTGAGCACTGCACCGATCAACAAGCCGCCCGCACTGCCACCGCTGATTACCAACTGCTCGCTGCTGGTGAACCCTTGGTTGACCAAATGCTCGGCGCAAGCAATAAAGTCGCTGAACGTGTTGTGTTTATGTTCCTGCTTGCCAGCGCGATACCACGCTTCGCCCAGCTCACCGCCGCCGCGCACATGAGCAATGGCAAACGCCACGCCGCGTTCAAGCAAGCTGAGACGCGCATGGGAAAACCAAGGGTCGAGGCTTTCGCCATAAGCGCCATAGCCATACAGATACAGTGGCGTCGGTTTGCCCAAAGCATCTCGTTTGACGACTAGGCTGATGGGCACCTGCGTTCCATCTGGTGCAGTGGCCCATAAACGTTGGCTAACATAGTCATCGGCGTTGAACGAGCCGAGTACCGGCGTTTCCTTGAGGACTTTTTGCTCGCCATCGGTGAGCGTCAATTGTCGAACCTGCGCAGGGCGATTCAGCGATTCGTAACGCAGACGAATGTGCGCACCCTGAAACTCAAGGCTGTCTTGCACATACAGGCTGTAGGCCGCGTCAGGTAACTGCACGCGATAAGACGGCAAACCGTTCGGACGAATCTCGATAATCGGCAAGCCGCCCTCACGCAGGCTCAGGCATAGCGCCTTGGCGTTCAGCGTCAAACCTTCAAGCATGACGTTGTCGTCATGGTCGATCAGGCGTTGCCACTCATTGCGTTGCGGAGCGTCACCGAGCGCGTAATACAGCGCAAAGTTGATACCGTCCTGATTGGTGCGAATAAACCACGCCCATTGCTCCTCGTGCAGGCCGTGATCGACGCTGTAATCGTGGCCTTCCACCCGCGGCGCTAGGCATTTAAAAACCTGTTGCGGCTGATCGGCGTTAAGCACCCAAGTTTCACTGGTGGTTTTGCTGTTGAGCAGCAGAATCAGTTGGCGCTCGGAGCTTGAGCGATAGCAATGCAAGAAAAAACGCCCATCGTCCTCATGAAACACTTCATCAGCGCCGGCCGCACCTAACGTATGACGAAACAGCTTATGCGGGCGATGAGTTTCGTCCAGCTCAGCGAAAAACAGCGTCTGGCTGTCATTGGCCCACGTCATGCTGCCATCGCAATCCTCAAAAGGCAGCTCAGTCACTGTGCCTGTGGTGAGCTCTTTTACAAACAGGCGATAGGTTTCCTCGCCACTGGTGTCTAGGCTGTAGGCCAAGCGCTGGTGGTCCGGGCTGATACTGAACGCGCCCAATGAGATAAAGCCTCCATCGGCCAGCGCGTTAGGGTCTAACAGCAACTGCTCGGTACCTTCGTCGACCGCTTGGTTGTCATCGGTCGAGCGTTGGCAGCGGTAATGGCGGGCGTATTCGTCACCTGCCTGGGTGCGCGTGTAGTACACATACGGCCCCCAAGGGGAGGGGAGCGATAAGTCAGTCTCGCGAATTCGCCCTTTGATCTCTTGAAACAGCGTCTCACGCAATGCGGCCTGATCGGCGAGTTGTGCTTCCTGATACTCGTTTTCCGCTATTAGGTAGTCCAAAACCTCTTTGCTGTCGCGATTTTGTAACCATGAATAGGGGTCTAAACCCTCGACCTTATGTGCGATTGGGGCGCTTTTTGCGTAGGCTGATTCGGTCATTGAGCGTTCTCAGAAATCTTGATGAATAGAAGTGACGCTGACAGCGGTGCAGCCGCACTCTCGAAAAGCCGTTATCATAGCGCTTCATTGCCTGCCGACCATGGATACCATGACCGAGAACGACTATCTGATCGCCTGGGGCTTATATGCCTTCGCCGCTTTAGGCTGCCTGCTCGTGTGGTGCCGCCTGACCCGCTTTATGTGGCGTTGGTTGCGTGAGCCATTACGTATCCTGATGGCGGTGCTGTTGTTCAGCCCGACCATAATTGACCCTGTCAAAGAAACATTTGCGCCAGCAGTAGCCGTCTCGGCTTTGGATCTTGCCTTCAAGGTGGGTGACAACCTGTTGCGTGCAGTATCTGACCTGTTGATGTACACCCTCTTAGCGTTTTGTTTATATGCGGTGTTTGTATTAGTCCGCTGGCCTATTGAGCGTGCCCGTAAAGCGCGTGTGGCGCAAAACGCGGCCGCTGAGCAAACCCGTAGCATTGACCCTGAAGACGATCAGCCTTTCGGCTCGGCGGGCGATGATCGCTACAGTCGCCCGTCAGCGCCGCGTCCAGCAGGCTCGACGCGGGTTGAGCCGCGGGTCTAATTTTTTCGTTGAGCTTGAATGCGAGAGTGCGAGCGTGTGTGAATTATTGGGCATGAGCGCCAATGTCCCGACCGATATTGTGTTCAGTTTTACCGGCTTGATGCAGCGAGGCGGGCGTACCGGGCCGCATCGTGATGGCTGGGGTATCGCCTTTTATGAAGGCCGCGGTCTGCGCTTGTTCCAAGATCCGGCCGCCAGTTGCGACTCAGAAGTTGCGTTGCTGGTGCAACGCTATCCCATCAAAAGTGAAGTGGTGATTGGCCATATTCGTCAGGCCAATGTCGGTAAAGTCTGCTTGTCCAACACCCATCCCTTTGTGCGTGAGCTATGGGGGCATAACTGGTGCTTCGCGCACAACGGCCAATTGGCTGATTTTTCACCTCGCGCAAGCTTTTACCGGCCGATTGGCGACACTGACAGCGAAGCGGCGTTCTGTGATTTGCTCAACCGCGTTCGCGAGGCGTTTCCTGAACCCGTTGAGGTTGAACAGCTTATTCCGGTGCTGACTCAGGCCTGCGCCGAATTTCGCAGCAAAGGCGTGTTTAATTGCATGCTCAGTAATGGCGATTGGCTGTTCTGTTACTGCTCTACCAAGCTGGTACACATTACCCGGCGTGCCCCGTTTGGTCCGGCCAGATTGAAAGATGTCGACGTTATCGTCGATTTTCAGTCAGAAACCACCCCCAATGACGTAGTAACAGTGATTGCCACCGAGCCACTCACTGAAAACGAAACCTGGTCTCGCTATGAGCCTGGCCACTGGAGCCTGTGGCGACGCGGTGAATGCGTCAGCCAAGGCAAAACCGATTAAGGAAAGGCATCTATGTGGTTGAGCTACCTGCGGTTGGTGCTGTTCACGTTGGGACTGCTCATTGGCGTGCAAGTGCCTGGGTTTATCAACGATTACGCTAACCGCGTGCAAGCTCATCTAATCGAAGCCCAGACCGGGTTGGCGGGTTTTCAAAACACCGCCAATCAGTTTTTTAAAGGTGACTTGAGCGCACTGGTGGCGCATTACCAAGCCAGTGACGACCCGGTGTTTCGCAGCGATGCCAACAGCCTTGGGGCTCTACTAAGCCGCCAGCGTCTGCTCGACGAACAGTACCAGGCCATGCAAGGGCCTTGGTACATCCGAGCCTTGCAAGTTGCTTACGCCGCTGACCCAGACATCCGACAAGAAACCCTCAACGCCTACACCTATCAAGTACTGCTATCGCCTACGGCGATTGGCTGGGCGATGGCAGGTGCATTGCTATTTTCTTTCATCATCGAAGGCTTCTTGCGGTTGGTAGATTGGGTTGTTCTGGGCGGTAAACGTCAGCGCGAGCGCATTGCCCGCCGCGAACGCCACAGCTAAGTCTCTACATAAGCTGCTATCAACTTTTCTTATCCCTAGATCCAGCTTTTATTAGTTGGACGAGTGAGCTGTTGCTGTCGAAAAATGCCGATACTTACTTTCTAAGCAGACCACAGGAGCATCATCGTGAGCCGGCTGTTATTGAACTGCGACATTGGAGAAAGTTTTGGCAGCTGGACGATGGGTCTGGATGCCGAAGTCATGCCATTTATTGATTGCGCAAATATCGCGTGCGGCTTTCATGCCGGTGATCCGGGGATCATGCGCAAGACCGTAAGCTTGGCGCTGTCGAACAACGTACAGATCGGCGCGCACCCGGCTTATCAAGACTTGGCCGGTTTTGGTCGGCGCTCCATGGCTTACTCGGCGCAAGAGCTGCAAGATCTGCTGCATTATCAGATCGGCGCTTTGGACGGAATGTGTCGCGCTCAAGGCACCCGTGTCAGCTACGTTAAACCCCACGGCGCGATGTACAACGACATGATGGCCAACCCCGCGCAACTGCGCGCCGTGGTGCAGGCGGTCGCTGCCTACGAGATCACGCTGCCCTTGATGCTGATGGCGACGCGTGACAATAGCGCCGCTCAAGCCATTGGCGATGAGTTTGGCGTAACGCTGTGGTTTGAAGCGTTCGCTGATCGTGCCTACGATAACGCGGGGCGGTTGGTTGCGCGTCAATTGCCTGGTGCCGTCCACCACGACGCCGAGGTCATCGTGCAGCAAGCGCTGACGATTGCCGCAGGTCAGCCTCTAACCGCCAGCGACGGTAGCGCCTTGCATCTACAAGCCAATACATTGTGCGTCCATGGCGACAACGCCAGCTCGATCGCAGCGGTGCAGCGCATCCGTGAAGCCTTTAATCGGCAGTCGTCCTTATGAACCCGCGTATCGAAGTGGTGGCCATCGACTGCCTGATGCTGCGTTTATTCGATGAAATTGCCGAAAGCAACATGCCGTGGATGCTGGCGGCCAGCGAGCGCTTGCGTGCTATTTTTGCCGACGACCTGATTGATTTAGTGCCGTCCTACACCACCTTGATGGTGCACTACGACGGGTTAGCGCTGACGCCGCCTCAAGCACGCGAGCGGATCGACCAAGCCTTGACCGATCTGCGCCCGGAAACACAGCGCCATGGTCAGCGTCATGTCGTGCCGGTGTGGTACGACCTCAGTGTCGGCCCGGAGCTCGCATTACTGGCGACGCGCATTGGCGCAGACGTGAAGGAGGTCATTCGTCGTCACAGCGAGCATGAATATCAAGTCTTTGCGCTGGGTTTTGCGCCAGGTTTTGCCTTTATGGGCCTGGTCGAAGAGGCCTTGGCCGCGCCACGTCTGAGCACCCCGCGCAAACGCGTGGCGGCTGGAAGTGTAGGGATTGCTGAGCGCCAAACGGCTGCGTATCCGGCTCAATCGCCGGGTGGCTGGAATCTCATTGGTCGTACCCCAAGTGCGCTGTTTGATCGTGACCGAGAAGGCTACAGCTTGATGCAGCCCGGCGACACGGTTCTGTTCGAGGCTGTTTCCCACGCAGAATTCATTCGATTAGGCGGTGACGACACACCTCAGGAGGCAGTTGTATGAGCCGTTTACTGATTAAAGCGAGTAACCCAATGTGCCTTTTGCAAGATGCCGGGCGTTTTGGTGTACGACATTTGGGCGTGACCCAAGGCGGAGCGGCGGATTGGTTGTCGATGACGTGGGCCAACTGGCTATTGGGCAACCCGGCAAGTACGGCGGTCATCGAAATTACCTTGGGAGGCTTGGCCGTGATCGCCCAAGACGATTGCACGCTGGCACTGGCGGGTGCTGACTTAGCGGCGAGCGTGGAGGGGCAGGCGCTGAAACCCTGGCATCATTTCCAGTTAAAAAAAGGTCAAACGCTGACTTTTAGTCATCCCTTAGCAGGCGCGCGCGCCTACTTAGCTGCCCCTGGTGGCTTTGTCGCCCCGCAGGTGTTGGGCAGTTGCGCCACCGTAGTGCGTGAGCAATTGGGTGGGCCTGATGGCTTTGGCCGCGCCTTGGCGGTTGGCGATGAACTGAGCTTCGCCACTGATTCGTCAGCAGTGCGTGAAATACCTTTACCTATGCAGCCTGTGTTTAAACCCAACCCTTCATTGGATGTCGTACTGGGTGCTCAGATCGGCGCGTTTAGCGGGCAAAGCACCTTCGATGCTTTCAACCAGCCATGGACCCTCGATAGCCGCGCAGACCGCATGGGTATTCGACTGCAAGGTCCGGCGCTGGTGTATCAAGGCGCGCCGATGATCTCGGAGGGGATCCCCTTAGGCGCGATTCAAGTACCGCCCGATGGTCAGCCAATCGTGCTGCTTAATGATCGGCAAACCATTGGCGGCTACCCGCGGCTTGGTGCGTTAAGCCCGTTGGCCTTGGCGCGTTTAGCGCAATGCCTGCCGGGAGAGACAGTGCACTTACGGCCCATCACACAAGATGCCGCGCAGCGTCAGCATCAAGCGTTTATGCAGTGTAATTTTGGTCGACCTGATCTTGTGCTTAGCTGACAGGATTCTGTAGGAGCGAGCTTGCTCGCGATCTTTTGATCTTTAAAAACAACAGATCGCAGCCTGCGGCAGCTCCTACAAAAAAGCCGCTTACTTCGCTAAAAATCGCATGGCTTCTTCCAGCCCGTCCAAGGTCAGCGGGTACATGCGGTCTTCAACCAAATCACGCACGATCCCGGTCGATGCCGTGTATTTCCATGTGTCTTTGGGGTACGGGTTAATCCAGATCAGTTTTTTGTATTTCTCCATAAACCGCTGCATCCACTTGTAACCTGGCTCTTCGTTCCAGTGTTCGACACTGCCGCCGGCATGCGTAATTTCATACGGTCCCATCGCGGCGTCGCCGATAAAAATCACTTTGTAGTCGGCGCCGTAGGTGTTCAACACATCCTGAGTGGCGATGCGTTCGACGTTGCGTCGCTGATTGTTTTTCCACATCGACTCGTAAATGAAGTTGTGGAAGTAGTAGTACTCCAAGTGCTTAAACTCGGTCTTGCAGGCCGAAAATAACTCCTCGCACGTCTTCACGTGAGAATCCATCGAGCCGCCAATATCAAACAGCAACAGCAGTTTAATGTTGTTGCGTCGTTCTGGCCGCATCTGAATATTTAACAAACCTGCATCGCGGGCGGTGTGGTCGATGGTGCCGTCAATATCCAGTTCATCGGCTGCCCCTTGGCGGGCGAATTTGCGCAGACGGCGCAGCGCAACCTTGATATTGCGTGTGCCCAACTCGACCTGATCGTCGAGGTTCTTATATTCGCGCTGCTCCCAAACTTTTGCGGCCTTGCCCTGGCGTAAACCGGCATCGCCAACCCGAATACCTTCGGGGTGATAGCCGCCCGAGCCGAATGGGCTGGTGCCGCCGGTGCCAATCCATTTGTTGCCACCGGCATGGCGTTCTTTCTGCTCTTGCAAGCGCTGTTTGAACGCCTCGATTAGTTTGTCCAGGCCGCCCAGCGATTGCAGTTGCGCGCGGTCTTCATCGCTCAGTGAGCGCTCAAATTCTTTACGCAACCAGTCTTCTGGAATCAGCGCCTCAAGGTGTTCATCGAGGTTTTGCAGGCCATTGAAATAGGCACCAAAGGCGCGATCAAATTTGTCGAAATGGCGCTCGTCCTTTACCAAAATCGTGCGCGCAAGGAAGTAAAACTCGTCCATGTCGGCGAAGGTCACGCGTTTTTTCAGCGCGTTGATCAAGTCCAGCAGCTCACGCACTGACACTGGCACCTTGGCTGCGCGCATTTCATTGAACAGATTCAGCAGCATGCTTATCGCCTTCTTAAAAAATCAGCGATTACCGCGACGGCTCATAAACGCCAGACGCTCCAGCAAGTGCACGTCTTGCTCGTTTTTAACCAGTGCACCCGCCAGTGGCGGGATCGCCTTAGTTGGATCGCGCTCACGCAATACTGCTTCGCCAATGTTGTCGGCCATCAGCAGTTTGAGCCAGTCCACCAGTTCGGAGGTCGAAGGTTTTTTCTTCAAGCCGGGCACTTTGCGCACGTCGAAAAAGACGTCCAGTGCCTCACTGACCAGCGTTTGTTTGATATTCGGAAAGTGCACATCGACGATCTTTTGCAGCGTCGTGCGATCCGGGAAGTTGATGTAGTGAAAGAAGCAGCGACGCAAAAACGCATCGGGCAGTTCTTTTTCGTTATTGGAGGTAATGATGATGATTGGCCGTACCTTGGCTTTAATCGTTTCATCAGTTTCGTAAACGTAGAACTCCATCTTGTCGAGTTCTTGCAACAGGTCGTTGGGGAACTCGATGTCTGCTTTGTCGATTTCGTCGATCAGCAGAATCACTCGCTCTTGGGCTTCAAAGGCTTCCCATAACTTGCCTTTTTTAAGGTAGTTGCGCACATCGTGCACTTTGTCTACGCCCAGTTGCGAGTCTCGCAGGCGGCTTACCGCGTCATATTCGTACAAGCCTTGATGAGCCTTAGTGGTGGACTTGATGTGCCAAGTAATCAGCTTGCAGCCAAACGATTCAGCCAATTGCTCTGCCAACATGGTTTTGCCGGTGCCGGGCTCGCCTTTGACCAACAGCGGGCGCTCCAAGGTGATCGCTGCGTTGACCGCCAGTTTCAGGTCGTCAGTAGCCACATAGGCGCGAGTGCCTTCAAACTTCATCTGCAATTCCTCAAACCATAATCCGAGCCTGCTAGGGCGGGGTGGTGGACAAAAACGTATGTCCGACTATAACGCGGCGTTCGCTTGAGGTGAACGCAGACGCGGTATTCAGTCTCTGAATGGGGCGTCACGCCATGACTGGACGCCAAGAGGTGTGAAGCCTACCCTTGGGGCCTTCCCAAAAGGTGCATAAGGACCTCGTCATGAGCCGCATTTTTGCAGATAACGCGCACTCCATCGGCAACACCCCTCTGATTCAGATCAACAGTATTGCGCCGCGTGGCGTGACTATTCTGGCCAAGATTGAAGGGCGTAACCCTGGTTATTCGGTGAAATGCCGGATTGGCGCCAACATGATCTGGGACGCAGAGAGCCGCGGTGTCCTCAAGCCTGGCATGACTATCATCGAACCCACCTCCGGCAATACCGGAATCGGCCTCGCTTTCGTTGCAGCGGCTCGCGGTTACAAATTGATGCTGACTATGCCGTCCTCCATGAGCCTAGAACGGCGTAAGGTGCTCAAGGCACTGGGCGCTGAACTGATACTGACAGAACCGGCCAAAGGCATGAAGGGCGCAATTGAAAAGGCGGCTGAAATTCAGGCCAGCGACCCTGAACAGTATTTTATGCCGCAACAATTTGATAACCCGGCCAACCCGGCCATTCATGAAAAAACCACCGGCCCAGAAATCTGGAATGACACCGATGGCAGCGTCGATGTGTTAGTCGCGGGCGTGGGCACTGGCGGAACTATTACCGGGGTATCGCGTTATATCAAACACACTCAGGGCAAGCCGATTCTGTCGGTGGCCGTTGAGCCCATTACCTCGCCCGTGATCACTCAGGCGCTGGCGGGAGAGGAGATCAAGCCTTCGCCGCATAAAATCCAAGGGATTGGTGCGGGTTTTGTGCCGAAAAATCTCGATTTGTCGATTGTCGACAAAGTTGAGCTGGTCAGCGATGACGAATCCAAGGCTATGGCGCTGCGCCTGATGCAAGAAGAGGGCATTATGAGCGGCATCTCATGCGGCGCGGCCATGGCTGCGGCGGCACGCTTGGCGGAAACCCCCGAGATGCAAGGCAAGACCATCGTGGTAATCCTGCCAGACTCTGGCGAACGCTACTTGTCGAGCTTCTTGTTCAGCGACATGTTCAACGAGCAAGAATTGCAGCAGTAACGCTAAACCCCTGTGGGAGCGGGCTTGTCCGCCCCACAGAGACGTACCAAACAGGCTAGTCTCTGACCCAAATCAAACGATTTACCGTCCTGTCTCTGCATAATTGATGGATGAATTAGTAGTACCTAAGACCTAATGTTGGAACACGCGGGTTTTGTCCTGCGTCGCGAGTGTTTATCATGGCCGGCTGCCACAGCAGGCTTTTGGTGCCGCACGGTATTTTCGAGGAGTTGTTGCATGACCTTATCCTTCGCCATCAAGGCAGGGCTCATACTGCTGTTTGTCGGCAGCATCCTGTACGTGCATTTGCGCGGCAAGGCGCGTTTGCCGGTGTTGCGTCAGTTCGTCAACCACTCCGCGTTCTTTGCGCCCTACAACGCCTTGATGTATTTGTTCTCAGGTGTACCGTCCAAGCCTTACTTGGACCGCAGCAAATTCCCTGAGTTGGATGTGCTTAAAGACAACTGGCAAGCCATTCGCGAAGAAGCGATGCACTTGTTCGATGAGGGCTACATTCGTGCCGCCGAAAAGAACAACGACGCAGGCTTTGGTTCGTTCTTCAAAAAAGGCTGGAAGCGTTTTTACCTAAAGTGGTACGACAAACCGCTGCCGTCGGCCGAATTGCTGTGCCCTAAAACCGTTGAATTGGTGAACAGCATTCCTAACGTCAAGGGGGCGATGTTTGCCCTGTTACCCGGTGGCAGCCACCTAAACCCGCACCGCGACCCGTTTGCGGGGTCGTTGCGTTATCACTTGGGCCTGTCGACACCGAACTCCGACGCCTGCCGTATCTTCGTCGATGGCGAAGAGTACGCATGGCGCGATGGACAAGACGTTATGTTCGACGAGACTTACGTGCACTGGGTTAAAAACGAAACCGACATCACCCGCGTGATCTTGTTTTGTGACGTTGAACGTCCGCTCACCAGCCGCCTCATGACCCGTATCAATCGCTGGGTCAGCGCGCAGCTGGGCAAAGCCACAGCCCCGCAAAACCTTGATGACGAGCGCGTCGGCGGGATCAACAAAGCTTACGCTTGGAGCAAAACCTTCAGCGACCGCTTTAGTGGCGTGGTTAAACAATGGAAGCGCCGTCATCCCAAGCTGTACCGCGTAGCGCGCCCTGTGCTGGCGGTTATTGTGCTGCTATTGCTGTGGCGCTGGTTATTCGGTTGAGTCAGCCTTGCTTGCGATCTTTTAGGCTCAAAAGATCGCAGCCTGCGGCAGCTCCTACGGGAGGGGGCGCTTTTGGAGCAGTCCAACCTGTAGTAGCGAGCTTGCTCGCGATCTTTTGATCTTTGGCAGATCGCGAGTAATCTAGCGTCGATCGGCGGCTCCTACACGGGCTTGCTATTCGGTTTCAGCACCAGCCATAACGCTGCGCCAATCAGTAATCCGCCGTACACATGCGCAATCGACAGCGGCTCATCCAAGAACAGGGCGCCCCACAAGATACCGAATGGCGGGGTCATAAAGGTCACGGTCATCGACTTGACTGGCCCAATGTTGGTCAGCAATCGAAAGAACAAAATGTAAGCAAAAGCTGTGCATACCAACCCGAGCCCCAGCAACGACAGCCATACGCGTGCTCCGCCCCAGTCGGCTGGCGGTTGATTGAGCAGGCTCAGCCCAAACAGCGGCAACAAAAATAAAGTGGCCCCCAACATGCTGCCCATGGCCGAAAGGCGCGGGTCAAGGCCGCCTTGTTGGTCCAGCCAGCGGCGTGCCAAGAAGCCTGCAAAGCCATAGCAGACCGTAGCCATCAAGCAGGCAAGGGCACCTATCAATAAGTCCATATCAAAGGCGACCGGCCCTGCACGGGTCAAAACACCTACGCCGAGTAATCCGAGAAAGACCCCAGCCAACTTGGTCAGCGTGAGTTGCTCACTGAAAAACAAGCCGCCAATTAAGACCCCCATCAGCGGCGTAGTCGCGTTAAAAATAGCCGAATACCCCGCGGGTAGCACTTGCGCAGCGACTGAATACAGCGTGGCGGGTAGCCCGGAGTTGATGACGCCGAGGATCAACACTACCTTGAACTTACCGCCGAAGTTCCAGTTAACGCGCATCAGCGCCAGCATCACCAGCAAGCCGGTAGCGGCAATCGAAACTCTAAAAAAAGCAGTAGGAACCGAGCCGAGTACGGGCGAGATAATTCGCATAAATAGAAAACTGGCGCCCCAAATGCCAGCCAGCGACAGCATGCGTACAAAGTCGGCGAGTCTCACGGATCTTCTCTTACAAGGATTAAGGCGGGCAGTGTAGGGGATGTAGGCCGCAAGGCAATAACGGAGCGCATCCGATGCGGCGCATTGGCATCCGCGACAAATCTACAAACTCCTCAAAGACCAGACGTTTGGAGCTATATTTTGAGTCGGAGCAAGGCCGGGTGAACAATTGATGTAGCTTCATAATCGTTCAGGATTAAGAGCTCAACTATAGCTTTTATAAAGTTTGAAAAATTCGTTAACAGCGTTAGTTTTTTTATCTTGATAGAAGTTATGAGTTGACGGATTTTTATTTTTTATGATCTTAAAAACTGTCAAATTTGACAGTTTATCTTCCTCTGACTTTGCGTGAATAATCTGCGCCTTGGCTTTTAGAGTGTGTGACGGAAAGTTCCGGCGCTTTAATTTTGTCGTGTCAATAGCTGGCGTTCTTGCAGGGCTCTATGGGTAGAAGACTTTTCCAATATCGTAACCATCAAGTGCATCGTCGAAATGCTGATATCGACAATTTCTGTGTATAGCTGGGGTCATCGTTATACCCACAAAGCGCGAGTGTATGAAAACGACAGCATTGACGAGAACCTGGAGTCTATCCGCCATGACTTAGGGAACGTGCAAAGCAAATGGGTGATGAAGAAGTTGGCTGATCTTGCAGCCTCGGCAGGTTTACCGGTGATGACTTTTCGCTTGGGCTACGCCACCTGTCACCGCCGCACAGGTGTGTGTGCCAACTATCAATGGTGGGGCCGCTTTATTCGCACGTGCCTTAAATACAACGCCGTCCCCGATTTGCAAAACCTTCTGGAAGGGCTGACTACCGTTGACTATATGGTCGAGGCAGTGGCTAGTATTTCGCGTATTCCAGAGGCCCTCGGGCAAAAATTCAATCTCATACAGAGCGAATCGACCAACCTAGATCTTCAGACCTTTTGTCAGCGAGTCGGTAGTTATTACGGGCGTCAATTTGAGTTGTTGCCGTACAAACAATGGGTTGACCGTTGGAGTCATGATACTCAGGCGTTTCTTTATCCTTTACGCGGCATGTTCGCCAACGATATGCATAACGGTGAGTCCGTACTGGAGCTTTATCAAAATACATACCGGTGGGATTGCAGTCGTGCGAAGTCTTTTTTAATGCGCGGTACGGTTCGCGAATCCGAGCGCACCGATGAGGTGCTGCATCGGTATCTACAGCACTTGAATATATAAAGCATCAAGGGTGATACCCGGGGCACGATAAGGGGCCATTGCTTGGCCCCGGCGTAAAAGGCCAATCTATTACAGATTCGTGCATCAGGCATTAAATCTGCGACAATTCGCACCCTGCCTTCACCAAGACTTTTGCGCACCTGATGACTGACGAATCGCCTGCAATCAACTCGCTGTTGAAAAATCTCGATCAAACCATGATCGCCGACCGCCACAAGCTACGTCGGCAGTTGCATGAGCTACGCAAAAAACCGGATGACGCCAAGCTGGCGGCGTGGGCCGAGCGTGTGCAGGCCTCGTGCGCGCAAGTCACGGCGCGGGCGGCAAGCGTGCCGTTAATACGTTATGACGAGAATCTGCCGATTGCCGCCAAGCGCGATGAAATCAAAGCGGCATTGCTCAAGCATCAAGTGTTGATCCTGGCCGGTGAAACAGGCTCGGGTAAAACCACCCAGTTGCCGAAAATCTGCCTCGAAATTGGCCGTGGACAGCACGGCTTGATCGGCCATACCCAGCCGCGCCGAATTGCTGCGCGCAGTGTCGCCACCCGGGTCGCTGAAGAGCTAGGGACTCCGCTGGGAGCGCTAGTCGGGTATCAAGTGCGGTTTGAGGATCAAAGTGATTCCAACACCCTGATCAAGCTGATGACCGACGGGATTTTGCTGGCTGAAACCCAGCATGACCGTTTCCTTGAGCGCTATGACACGATCATCGTCGACGAAGCTCACGAGCGCAGCTTGAACATCGACTTTTTGCTGGGTTATCTGAAGGTTCTGCTACCAAGGCGCCCGGATCTTAAAGTCATCATCACCTCTGCCACCATCGACCTTGAACGTTTCTCCAAACACTTTAACGATGCGCCGATTGTTGAAGTGTCAGGTCGAACCTATCCAGTCGAGACGTGGTATCGCCCGCTGACGTCGGAGCAGGACGAAGAGGGCAACAGTGTCGAAGAAGATCTAAGTGTCGACCAAGCGATCATCGCCACCTTGGATGAGATCGCCGCCCATGAGCGCAGCGAGCGCAAAAGCCCGGGTGACGTGTTGGTGTTTCTACCCGGCGAACGCGAGATTCGCGATGCCGCCGAAATACTGCGCAAGGCGCAACTCAAACACACCGAAATTTTGCCGTTGTATGCACGGCTATCACCGGCTGAGCAACAACGGATATTCCAGTCGCACCCAGGGCGTCGTGTGGTACTGGCGACCAACGTCGCTGAAACCTCGCTGACGGTGCCGGGTATTCGCTATGTAATCGACAGTGGCACTGCGCGTATCAGCCGCTACAGCTACCGAGCCAAGGTTCAGCGCTTGCCAATTGAGGCCATTTCCCAGGCCAGCGCCAATCAGCGCAAAGGTCGCTGCGGTCGTGTTGAGCCGGGGATTTGCGTGCGTTTGTACGCTGAAGAAGATTTCAACGGTCGTCCGGAATTTACCGACCCTGAGATTCTGCGTACCAACCTTGCGGCCGTTATCTTGCAGATGCTGCACCTGCGCTTGGGCGAAATTACCGCATTCCCGTTTATCGAACCGCCGGATGGCAAGGCCATCACTGACGGTTTTAACCTGCTGCAAGAGCTGTCGGCGGTTAACCGTGAGAACCAGCTGACGCCGTTGGGCCGCCAGTTGGCGCGCTTGCCGGTTGACCCGCGCATGGGCCGCATGTTGCTCGAGGCGGCGAAGCTGGGCAGTTTGCAAGAAGTGTTGATCGTCGCCAGTGCAATGTCGGTGCAAGACCCGCGAGAACGTCCACCAGAACGTCAACAGGCGGCCGATCAAGCTCACGCGCAATGGAAGGATGTGGACTCGGACTTTGCTGCGCTGATCAATGTGTGGCGCGGTTTTGAAGAACAACGCCAAGCGCTGACCGCGAGCCCATTGCGCAACTGGTGCCGCAAGAACTTCCTAAATTACTTGCGATTGCGCGAATGGCGGGACTCTCATCGCCAATTGAGCCTGATCTGCCGAGACATGCAGCTTAGCGTGAATAAAGAGCCTGCTGACTATCCCAAACTGCACAAAGCGGTGCTGTCAGGGTTGCTGAGCCAAATCGGGCAAAAAACCGAAGACGGTGATTACTTAGGTGCGCGTCAGCGCCGGTTCTGGATTCACCCCTCGTCAGGCTTGGGCAAAAAACGTCCGCAGTGGCTGATGACCGCCGAGTTAGTTGAAACCACCAAGCTGTATGCACGGATGGTTGCCAAAATTGACTCGGACTGGATTGAGCCGCTGGCGGGGCATCTGATTAAAAAGAACTACTTTGAGCCGCACTGGGAAAAGAAACGTGGCCAAGTAGTGGCTTATGAGCAGATCACGCTGTATGGCCTGATTGTGGTCGGTCGTCGCGCGGTGCATTACGGCCCGATTGACCCCGTGCTGTCGCGCGAAGTGTTCATCCGTGAAGGGCTGGTGCGCGGCGAGATTCAGTCTCGAGCCAAGTGCTTGACGGCCAATGCGCAATTGCTTGAGCAACTCGATGAGCTAGAAGCCAAGGCGCGGCGCCGCGACATCTTGGCCGACGAAGAAACGCTTTATGCGTTCTATGACGCTCGTCTGCCCGCTGAAATCCATCAGACCGCGACCTTTGACAGCTGGTACCGGGTGAATAGCCAGAAAGACCCGCAGTTGTTGATCATGCGCGAAGAGGACGTGCTGGCGCGCGAAGCCACCGAAATCACCGCCAAGCACTACCCGAACACCCTGCACCTAGGGGATTTGACCCTAGAGTTGAGTTATCACTTCGAGCCCAACCACCCGCGTGATGGCGTCACGGTTAAAGTGCCTGCTCCTTTATTGTCTGTACTGCCGCCCGAGCGGCTGGAATGGCTAGTGCCGGGCATGATCGAAGCCAAGTGCATTGCGTTAGTGCGCAGTCTGCCCAAGGCGCTTCGGAAAAACTTTGTCCCCGTGCCGGACTTCGTCAAAGCGGCCTTGCAGCGGATGGCGTTTGGCGAGGGTTCATTGCCACAGGTATTGGGGCGCGAACTCTTACGCATGACAGGCGCACGGGTGAGTGACGAGGCGTGGGCCGAAGCCGCACAGCAGGTCGAGAACCATCTGAAGATGAACCTCGAAATTGTCGATGGCGAAGGTCAGTTTCTGGGGGAGGGTCGCGACCTTGCCGAATTGACCGCTCGCTTTGCCCAAGCCAGCCAAGCTGCGCTCGCGGTGCCGCAAACTGCAAAAAGCCAGCAGCCTGTTGAGGCAAAAGTATTTGCGCCGGTGGCTGAAAAAGCCCAGCAAAAAATCGCCGGGCTATCGATGACGGTTTACCCGGCTTTGGTGGAAGAAGGCAACTCGGTCAAAGAGGGGCGTTTTTCGACACCGGCCGAGGCCGAGTATCAACATCGTCGAGCCTTGCAGCGTTTGCTGATGCAACAGTTGGCCGAACCGACCAAGTATTTGCGCAGCAAATTACCGGGGCAGACGGAGCTGGGCTTGTTGTATCGCGAACTGGGTCGGGTTGAGAGTTTACTCGAAGACATCCTACTGGCCAGCCTCGACAGTTGCATCCTTGAGGGCGAGACGACATTGCCGCGTGACGGTGCAGGCTTGGCCTCGTTGGCTGAGCGCAAGCGCGGTGCTTTGACCGAGCAGACCGAAAAGCTGGCCAACGTGACGCTGGACATTCTCAAACTGTGGCACGGGCTGCAAAAGCGCTTTAAAGGCAAGATCGACTTGGCGCAGGCCGTGGCCTTAAACGACATCAAACAGCAACTCAGCCATTTGGTGTACCCGGGCTTTGTTCGTGAAACGCCTGCGCTGTGGCTCAAAGAGTTGCCGCGTTACCTCAAGGCCATTGAAATGCGCCTTGAAAAACTGCCAGCTCAAGTGCAGAAAGACCGAGTGTGGAGTGGCGAGCTGAGTGGTTTGTGGGCGCAGTACCAAGCGCGGGCCACCAAGCACGCCCAAGAAGGCAAGCGCGATCCGCAGTTGGAGGTTTACCGTTGGTGGTTGGAGGAATACCGCGTGTCGTTATTCGGCCAGCAACTGGGCACCAAAGTGCCGATTTCTGATAAGCGATTGAGCAAGCAGTGGAGCTTGGTAGATGCTTGACTCTGCTGACGAATAACTGAGTAGACACTGCCGCAGGCTGCGATCTTTTGATCTTTAAAGATCGCAGCCTGCGCCAGCGCCTACGAAAAAACAGGTCGCACGCAACATGTTGCCTTTTATGGCAAACTTCGCGGCTATAAGTACCTGACGCGATTATTTTCTGCTTGAACAAAATAAGAGGAACGACCGTGAATAACGTCGTCATCAGTGGCACCGGCCTGTTCACCCCGGCCAACAGCATTTCCAACGAAGAGTTGGTGCAGTCTTACAATGCTTATGTCCAACAGTTCAACGCCGACAATGCTAGCGCTATCGAGGCCGGTGATATTGAACCTCTGGCTGAGTCCAACGCCGCCTTTATCGAAAAAGCCTCAGGTATTAAAAGCCGTTTTGTGATGGACAAGGAGGGCATCCTTGACCCACAACGCATGCGCCCACGTTTGCCTCAGCGTTCCAACGACGAGATGTCGGTGCTTTGCGAGATGGCGGTAGGCGCCGCCAAACAAGCGTTGGAGCGTGCTGGCAAGACCGCTGCTGATATCGACGGGGTGATCGTTGCCTGCTCAAACCTGCAACGCCCTTACCCGGCAATTGCCATTGAAGTGCAACAGGCTTTGGGTATCCAAGGCTTTGGCTTTGACATGAACGTCGCTTGCTCTTCGGCAACCTTCGGTTTGCAGACCGCCAGCAACAGTGTGCAACTGGGGCAGGCACGCGCAGTGCTGTTAGTCAGCCCTGAGGTGTGCACCGGTCATTTGAACTTCCGTGACCGTGACAGCCACTTTATTTTTGGCGATGCGGCGACCGCCATTGTGGTTGAGCGCGCTGACCTTGCGACCTCCGCGCATCAGTTCGACATCGTCAGCACCAAACTGCTGACCACATTCTCGAACAACATCCGCAATAACTTTGGCTTCCTTAATCGGGCATCTGACGAAAACCCCGACAGCCCGGACAAACTATTCGTGCAGGAAGGTCGCAAAGTATTCCGTGATGTATGCCCAATGGTGGCCGAATTGATTGGTCAGCACTTGGAAGAAAACAAGCTTGAAGTGACCGATGTAAAACGCTTCTGGCTGCACCAAGCCAACCTGAGCATGAACCACCTGATCGTCAAGCGCCTGTTAGGCCGCGAAGCGTCAGTTGAAGAAGCGCCGGTGATTCTCGATACCTATGCCAATACCAGCTCGGCCGGCTCAGTGATTGCCTTCCACACCTACCAAGATGACTTGGCCAGTGGTTCGCTAGCAGTGCTCAGCTCGTTCGGTGCAGGTTACTCGATTGGCAGTGTGATCCTGCGCAAACGCTAAGCCAAGCTCGCTCCTACAGGGCTGGGTGTACACACAGCCCTGGAGGAGCTGCCGAAGGCTGCGATCTTTTGATCTTCAACTAGCCGCGAGCAAGCTCGCGCCTACAGTGTTTATAAGCAGAGGAGCGTGAATGGCCGCCACTGACGACGTTCTCATGCTCCAACGCCTGCTTGCGGGTGAGCAGCAGGCTTTCAGGCAGTTGGTCAGTACCTATCAAGGAGCGATGCTCGCCGTAGCGTATGCGATTGTCGGCAACCGCCATGCCGATGAAGTGGTGCAAGATGCCTGGTTGTCAGTGGTGCGTAACCTTCAGGGTTTTGAAGCACGCTCCAGCCTCAAAACTTGGCTCCTGACGATCACCGCCAACGCCGCTAAAACCCGTTTGAAACATACCCGCCGTGAAGTCTTGCTCGACGACCTGCCGTCGCCCCACGGCACAGTTGATGATGGGCGTTTCGCCAGCGATGGTCATTGGTTGCTGGCGCCTTATGCCTGGCACGATGACACACCACAAGCGTTGCTCACTGAAGAAGAGTTGCGAGAGTGCCTTGAACACACGCTGCTCAGCCTGCCGCTGTTGCAACGCTCGGTGCTGATTCTACGAGAGCGCCAAGGGCTGGAGTTGCAACAGATTTGTAATCTTCTCGACCTCTCGCTCTCTAATGTCCGAGTGCTGGTGCATCGTGCCCGGCTTAAAGTATTTGCGACTGTGGAGCACTTCGGGGAGACGGGTGAATGTTGAGCTGTAAGCACTATGTTGCGCGATCAAGTGACCACATGGACCAGCAGTTGAGTGTTCGTGAGCATTTACAGGTACGGTATCACCTGCTGTTTTGTCCGAGTTGTCGGCGCTTTGTCAGGCAGATGCGTTTGATGCGGGTAATGGTGAAGGCGATGCCCGAACCGTTACCCAGTGATCTGGATACGACGGTTGAGCGAATGATGCGTGAGCAGTCGCGTCAGCGATAGAGCGCAGGCAAGACTTGCGTCGGTGGATGTGATGGGGGCCGACGACAGCCATGCTCTGCGGGAAAACACACACCACTGAATAGCTTCAGCGGTGTGTTTGTTGCGTGAAACGATTTAGAACTTGGCTTCTACGTCCAGTTGCAGCGTGTTGACCTTCGCGTCTTTCTGAGTCGACGTAGCGTAGTCAGCTTTGGTCAGGAAGTAAGTCACACCGACACCAAAGTTTTTGTCGATTTCGTAACCCAGTTTGACCTTGTGACCTCGAGAGCCGGTAGTTCCGTTAGCAAAGTCAGAATCGGTGAAGGCGCCGACCACTGCGTTACGCTGAACATCGCGGTAGTTGTAGTCCAAGCTAAACGCGTTGAGCTTGCTCTTGAAGCCCACCAGCCATGCGTCGTCTTGGTCGCTGTCGGTTTCGGAGTTATGCACATATTGGCCATACAAGGACAGCGGTAGCGGCAGGTTAGCGATATCGACCTGACCGAAACCTTCCCACAGACGGAACTCGCTGGTGCTGTTGCCGTTAACGGCCAAGGCACACGGAGTGGTTTTAGTGCCAGTGGTTGGGCAGCGGCTGTCCTCGTCGTTTTTGAAGCCGTAAACGCTACCCCCCAAGGTCACTTTCAAGCTGTCGGTTGGGGTGAAGCGAGCACCTAACTGACCGGCGTACATGCTCAAGTCATTTTTAAATTGCACGCCATCGCCGTTAACGTTGTCTTTGAGCGTGTAATAGCCGGTGCTACCGAACATCTCGACGCCACTGCTGCCCAAGTTGGTCTTGTAGGACGCCGACACACCTTCTGGGTTGATGTCGCTGTCCCAGATCACGTCGCCCATGTTGACCCACTGTTGTGGCATTTTGCCGCCGACCAAGTGCAGGTTCTTGATCGCTGTTGGATGGTAGTCCACATAAGCCATGTCCAGCCACAGCTGCTTCTTGTCGAAGTAGTTGTCCAAGTCTTGGTTGGTGGAGCGCGCGTCGTCGCTGCTGCCGGTGGCGATACGAATACCGGTGTTCACTTGCGGGTTGATTTCGGTGAAAGCGCCTAGACGCGCACGGATACGTTGACGGTCACGGTTTTTACCGTCGGATTCACCGTCAATTTTCACGGTTTCATGACGCACGCGAACGTCGCCTTTGAATTCGGTTTTGGCAGCCCATGCCACTTTCTGTTCGAAAGCGCTGAGGTCAGATTTTTTGACCTGTTGAGCCGCCGCCTCTTGCTGAGCTTGTTTCTCGCTGGTCAACTCGGTTTGCAGTTCGGCGTACTGTGAAGCGGATATAGAGCCGTTTGCTTTGAGCATTTCAAGCAGTTTTGCATCCACGGCAGCGCTCGCCGGAACACTCATGCCTAATACCAGCCCGCCACACAGTCCCGCCGCAATCCGTGTAGAAACAAGACGCATATGAATCTCCCAGTAGTGAGATGGCCCCAGCCACCCCAAGCACAATCGGTCCTTATGGACTCGTAAATATGATGTTTAGATGGAGTGACAAGCGGCTGGCTCATAACCCCGACTTCTAAGAAGCGGCGCCAGTATCGCGGCTGGATATGACAGAAAAGTGGCACGTTGATAGCAACTATGTGACATCGCACCTGAACGCTGAAACGAGTCACCTGAGGGCGTGTATTTTTGGCAAGGGCAGTCAGTGCAGTCACAGGTAAAAAAGCAGCGTCATGGACCAAGTGCTAAGATCGCCGCTCAATTGCACAGGTCAGGGGGCTTTGAATGCCGTTACAACGACTGGACAGCCTGTCCGCCATCTCGGCTCAGCAGTGGGATTCACTGGTGCCCGTGGCGCAACCGTTCCTTCGTCACGGGTTTCTCAGCGCACTGCAAGACAGCGGGAGTTTGGGGCCGCATTCCGGTTGGCAGTCTGAACACTTGGTGCTAGTGGAAAACGGTCAATACCTAGCGGCACTGCCCAGTTACAGAAAATGGCATTCCTATGGCGAGTACGTGTTTGATCACGAATGGGCGAATGCGTGCGAACGAGCCGGGATCGAGTACTACCCCAAACTGTTGAGCGCAGTGCCCTTCAGCCCGGTCACTGGCCCGCGATTGCTGGCTGCGCGGGTTGAAGACGGCCTTGAGTTATTGGCTGCATTGCCCGGCTATCTGGAACTCGAAGGGCTGTCCAGTGCGCACATCAACTTCACAGATGCTCAGGCGGATATCGTGCTGGGGCAACAGCCCGGTTGGTTGCAGCGCTTGGGTTGCCAGTTTCATTGGCAAAATCGTGAGTACCGGGACTTTCAGGACTTTCTCGATGCATTGAGTTCGCGCAAGCGCAAGCAAATGCGCAAAGAGCGTGAGCAAGTGGCAGGGCAGGGTGTTGAGTTTGAATGGCTAGAGGGGCAACAGGTCACTGAGGCCCAGTGGGACTTTGTCTACGCCTGTTACGCCAACACCTATGCCGTAAGACGGCAAACACCGTACCTGACCCGAGATTTTTTCAGTGTGTTGGCCGAGCGTATGCCCGAGTCGATTCGCGTCGTTCTGGCCAAGCAAGGTTCAACGCCGGTCGCTATGGCCTTTAGCTTGATCGGTGGCGGCAGTTTGTATGGCCGTTACTGGGGCTGTTTGGCGGAGTTTGACCGCTTGCACTTCGAGACGTGTTTTTACCAAGGTATGGAGTACGCCATCGCTCAAGGCATTCAGCGTTTTGATGCGGGCGCCCAAGGTGAGCACAAGCTAATACGCGGCTTTGAACCGGTGATTACCCATTCCTGGCATTACTTGCGCCATCAGGGTCTAAAAGCTGCCGTCAGTGATTTTCTGAACCGTGAGCGGGTCGGGGTCTTGGCCTATGCGCAAGAGGCGAGGGCAGCACTGCCTTACCGGCAAGCCTGACAGAGGCAGTGCTGATTTCAATCAAAAGCCAAAGAAGGATCAATGGTGTTTTTTGTAGGAGCTGCCGCAGGCTGCGATCTTTGCTTTTGAAGATCTATAGATCGCAGCCTGCGGCAGCTCCTACAGGAAAGTCGTTAGACGCTGGCTGTTGCTAGTGTTTGCAAGCTTGGCACTCTAAGTGGGCCTCCTAAATCAAAAGCTAAAACAAGATCAATGGCGTTTTTTCGTAGGAGCTGCCGCAGGCTGCGATCTTTGCTTTTGCAGATCACCAGATCGCAGCCTGATAGGGCGTGATCAGTCGATACCCACAAATCCCCCCGTTTGGTGCTGCCATAGACGGGCATACAACCCCTTGTGCGCGAGCAGTTCGGCGTGGGTGCCGGACTCGGCAATCTGGCCTTTTTCGAGCACCACCAAGCGGTCCATTCGGGCGATGGTTGAAAGCCGGTGAGCGATGGCAATCACGGTTTTACCTTGCATCAAGGTTTCGAGACTCTCTTGGATAGCAGCTTCGACTTCGGAATCCAGCGCTGAAGTGGCTTCGTCCATGATCAGGATCGGCGCATTCTTGAGTAAGACCCGCGCAATTGCGATGCGCTGGCGCTGGCCGCCAGACAGCTTGACCCCTCGCTCACCCACATGCGCGTCAAACCCAGTCCGACCCTGAGCGTCGGAAAGAGCCGGGATAAACTCGTCAGCCCGAGCTTTACGCACGGCTGCCCAAAGCTCTTCATCCGTGGCGTCCGGTTTGCCGTACAGCAAGTTATCGCGGATTGAGCGGTGCAGCAGAGACGTGTCCTGAGTGATCATGCCGATCTGCTCGCGCAAGCTTTCTTGCGTCACATCGGCGATGTTCTGATCGTCAATCAGGATTTTCCCGCCTTGCAGGTCGTACAGGCGTAGAAGCAGGTTAACCATCGTCGACTTCCCTGCGCCCGATGGCCCGATTAAACCGATTTTTTCGCCGGGTTTGATCACCAGGTTCAGGTCGCTGATGATTCCGCTGCGCTTACCGTAGTGAAAGTCCACGTGCTCAAAGCGCACTTCGCCACGGTCGACTTTAAGCCGTGGAGCGTTCTCTCGATCATTGACCGCAACGGGTTGTGCAATAGTTTGCAAACCGTCCTGAACGATACCGATGTTCTCGAAAATACCGTTGACCACCCACATGATCCAGCCAGACATATTGACGATACGGATCACCAAGCCGGTCGCCAGAGCAATGGCGCCGACGCTGATCAACGACTGGCTCCATAACCACAGCGCAAGACCGCTGGTGCTGACAATCAGCAGCCCGTTCATGGTGGTGATGGTGACGTCCATGCCGGTAACGAGGCGGCTGGCCAATTGGGTTTTTTCAGTTTGCTCGACGATCGCCTCGCGGGCGTACTGCTGCTCGTAGTTGGTGTGTGCAAACAGCTTGAGGGTGGTGATGTTGGTGTAGCCATCGACGATACGGCCCATCAGTTTGGAGCGCGCATCTGAAGACACCACCGAGCGCTCTTTGACCCGAGGCACGAAGTAATACAAGGCACCGATGTAGCACACAATCCAAGTCAACAGCGGAATCATCAGACGCCAGTCGGCTTCGGCAAATAGCACCAGTGAGCTGATGGCGTAGATCAGCACATGCCACAAGGCATCTACGGCCTGCACCGCCGAGTCACGCAGCGAGTTACCGGTTTGCATGATGCGTTGGGCAATCCGCCCAGCGAAATCGTTCTGGAAAAAATTGAGGCTTTGTTTCAGCACATAGTTGTGATTTTGCCAGCGAATCATGCTGGTCATACCTGGGCTCAACGCTTGATGAACGAGCAGATCATGCAGCCCAAAAAAAACTGGGCGAATGATTAGCGCGACCACTGCCATCCAGATCAACTCGCCACTGTGCAGGCTAAAAAAGTCGGTGTTGGGTGTGCCTTGGGCCAAGTCAATCAGGGTACTCAAGTAACTGAATAGCGAGACTTCAATCAACGAGGCGACTAGCCCGACCACCAGCAAGGCCGCGAATATCGGCCAGACTTGGCGCAGGTAGTAAAAGTAAAACGCCCAAACCGTATTGGGAGGTGCAGCGCTGGGAGCTTCGCGAAAGATATCGATCAGTTTTTCAAAACGACGGTAAAGCATGGTCACTGACGCCCGCTTTGCGGACTCTCCTTTAGTGATGTGACCGGCCTAGGCCGGTCAGGCTGCCCGCAGCGTTCTTAGCGGTTAGTCGATGCGTTTGGCGGACTTGATAAGAATTGGATCAGCAGGCACATCGCGCATACCAGATTTGGTCGTGGTCTGGGTGTTGACGATGTTGTCTACGACGTCCATGCCTTTTACGACTTTGGCAAATACGGCGTAACCGGTATCACGGCCCGGATCCAAGGCCGGGTTATCGGCCACATTGATAAAGAACTGGCTGGTCGCAGAGTCTGGGTTAGAAGTGCGCGCCATGGACAAGGTGCCGCGTACGTTGTGCAAGCCGTTGCTGGCTTCGTTTTTAATCGGGTCACGGGTTGGTTTTTGCGTCATCTGCGCTGTGAACCCGCCACCTTGCGCCATAAAGCCCGGAATCACGCGGTGGAAGATGGTGTTGTTGTAAAAGCCGCTGTCAACGTAGTCCAAAAAGTTCTTACTGCTGATAGGCGCATGCACCGGATCCAGTTCGACTTCGATTTGGCCGAAGCTTGTGTCTAGCAGCACGTGGGGTGCTTTGTTTGCCGCCGGTGTGGCGGCCATCAGGTTGGCAGCGAAGAGCAGGGCGCTAGCGGCAAAGGCGATTTTTTTCAACATAGATTAATAGTCCTGATAGGTGGAGCAACTGCGTCAGTCATTGCACGCGTTGGGTATGGAATGAGTGAGGTGAAGAGCTCGGGCTGCAATAAACGGCCAAACGCGAACCTTGGACAGGATATTCGTCAACGATGTTCCTGCCCATCGCTGTCATGCCTGTTCTGGCGCGGTAAATACAACGTCTAACGGTGCCGTATCAAAGGTGCGTAATAATTCGACCAGTATTTGCGTCGCCGGGCCAAGCGGTTTGTCTTTGTTGGCGTACAGGTAAAACACCGGATGACGATCTCCACCCTGATCCATCGGCAAGGGTTTGAGCAGGCCCTCGTTGAGTTCGCGCTCAATCATGTGCCGTGGTAACCAAGCAAACCCCAGACCGCTGGCAACAAACGCTGCCGCTGTGGCCAAGCTGCCGACTGTCCAGCGCTGTTCAGACCCCAGCCAGCCGACATCGCGTGGTTGCTGGCGGCCTGAGTCACGAATCACCACTTGTAACTGACTTTCAAGGTCTTGAAAGTGCAGCGCGCGTTGCATGCGATGCAAAGCATGCTCGGGATGCGCGACGGCTATGAATTCTACGGTGCTTAATTCAGTCCCCAAGTAGCCGGGAATATTGAAGCTACTTATAGCCAAGTCGGCCACACCTTCAAGTAGCACCTCCTCGACGCCGGACAACACCTCTTCACGCAGCCGTACGCGGCAGCCACGGCTTTGCGGCATAAAGGCAGTCAGGGCGCGCACCAGACGTGCATTTGGGTAAGCGGCGTCGACTACCAACCGGACTTCGGCCTCCCAGCCTTGTTCCATATGATGTGCAAGGTCTTCGAGCTGGCTGGCTTGTTTGACTAACTGGCGAGAGCGGCGCAATAACACACCACCCGCCTCAGTGAGCACGGCTTTACGTCCATCTATGCGCAGTAACGGAACGCCGAGTTGATCTTGCATGCGAGCGACGGTGTAGCTGACAGACGACTGTGAGCGGTGCAGAACTTCAGCAGCTTGCGCAAAGCCACCATGGTCGACTACCGCTTGCAGCGTGCGCCATTGATCAAGGGTCACGCGGGGCGCTTTCACGTTCTATTCCTTTGGTATTGAGTCAGTGTGTGGCCGCGGCCTAGCACAGCTGTTATAGAGTACTCATTAATAAACAAATTTATAGATAGGTTGTAGCAGATATTTACGCTTTTTTATCAGAAAAATACCCTCTAACATTTGCTCCATCGTCTTACAGAATTTTCAGATCGAGCCTACTTCTCATGGCTAAATGTTCTGATTGTAAAAAGTAGCTTTCAGAGATGACCTGAATCAGGTTTGTTAATCGACACATAATCGTCACATGGCTTACTTCACCTCATTGCTCCTTCAAGCAACCGGTTCGCGCATCGAACCTCCCTTGGCGCTTTCTTTGAGTGCCTTCGCCCGATCAGTCACTGAGCTGGATCGGGTTTTTTTTGTCCGGGTTTTACCGGCGGATAGCACAGCGTTGTGGAAAACCGCTAAGGTCGCGTCCATTCGATAGGCTGATGCTAAATTCCGGGCGAGAGATTTATGGGTTACTTGTTAATTGTGACGCTGATTCAGGCGTTTTCCTTCAGCTTGATTGGCGAGTATCTGGCAGGGCACGTCGACAGTTACTTCGCAGTGCTGGTGCGCGTAGTGCTGGCCGGGCTGGTGTTTATCCCGCTAACCCGCTGGAGCAAGGTAGAACCCGGTTTTATGCGGGGCATGCTGTTGATCGGCGCTCTGCAATTTGGGATTACCTATGTCTGTCTATACCTGAGCTTTCGGGTACTGACGGTGCCTGAAGTGTTGTTGTTTACCATTTTGACGCCGCTGCACGTGACCTTGATTGAGGACGCGCTCAACCGGCGTTTCAATCCGTGGGCATTGGTCGCTGCGCTAGTGGCTGTCTCGGGGGCTGCGGTCATTCGTTTCGACAGCATCAACCCGGACTTCTTCAAGGGCTTCCTGTTGTTGCAACTGGCCAACTTCACCTATGCCGCCGGTCAGGTGTTGTACCGGCGCTTGGTGGTGCGCTACCCGAGTGAGCTTCCAGATTACCGACGCTTCGGCTACTTCTATATCGGCGCTTTGGTGGTGGTTTTGCCGGCTTTTATGCTCTTCGGCAAAGAGCACTTCTGGCCCGACGCGCCTTTGCAGTGGGGCGTACTGCTGTTTTTGGGCCTAGTGTCTACAGCGCTGGGTATGTACTGGTGGAACAAAGGCGCGTGTTTGGTGAGTGGCGGGACTTTGGCGGTGATGAACAATCTGCATGTACCCGTGGGGCTGCTGCTCAACCTGTTGATATGGAATCAGCATGAACCGTTGGGCCGTTTGCTGCTGGGCGGGACGGTCATTCTTCTAGCCGTTTGGATCAGCCGGCTAGACCGTAGGCCTATCAGGGGCTAAGGTCTCTAAGGCCTAACTAACGCCTTAAAGGGGAGTGGGAATGACAGTCAAAGTGTTGATCTTGCCGGGCCTGAATAACTCGGGGGAAGATCATTGGCAAACGCGCTGGGAGAAGAACTACAGCGGTCTGAAACGGGTCCGTCAAGAAGATTGGAAAACCCCAGAATGCGCCGACTGGGTGCAGGAATTGCACAAAAAAGTGACTTCCAGCCAGCGCCCGGTGGTTCTCGTGGGCCACAGTTTGGCGTGTAACCTGATTGCTGCGTGGTCGCAACAGTATCCGGAGCAAGCCGAGAGGCAAATCCGTGGAGCGCTGCTGGTGGCCCCGATTGACACCGAAGCGCCGAGTTACCCAGCAGGTACTTCGGGGTTCACTCCCATGCGCTTAAGCAAGCTGCCCTTTAATTCGATTACGGTGGCCAGTACCGACGATCCATATGTCAGCGTCGAGCGCGCCGCCGCCTTCAGTCAGGCGTGGGGCAGTGAGTTGGTTTGGTTGCAGCAGGCCAAACACATTAATGACCAAAGCGGCCTAGGCGCTTGGCCCGAGGGTATCGAGTTGTTGTTCAAGCTCACAGGGGACCCGCAGTTCAAGCAAACCTGACACACCGTGCAGGAATAAGGCTGCGATCAACGCTATTACTGTTGATCGCAGCCTTTTTATTTATTGCTCTTCTATCGCCTGCGGCGCATTGATTTTGTTTAACAGCCCATTGCGCAAGTCGTTGCCGCTCGGCTGTTGATACAAGCTCAATCCGAACTCAGGCAGTACCGAGATCAAATAATCAAAAATATCGCCTTGGATTTGCTCGTATTCATCCCACGCCGTCGTCCGCGTAAAGCAGTAAATCTCAAGGGGAACGCCCTGAGGCGTTGCTTGAAGCTGGCGCACCATGCAGGTCATATTCGGTTGGATCTGGGCGTGGCTCTTCAAGTAGGCCAGGGCGTAGGCGCGGAAAGTGCCAATGTTGGTCATGCGTCGACGGTTGGCGGCTAATGCGGCTACTTCGCCCTGCGCCTCGTTCCAACTGGCAAGCTCGGCTTTTTTGCGCACTAAGTAATCGCTTAGCAAACGCACCTTTTCTAGGCGCAGCTCCTGCTCATCGCTCAAGAAGCTGATTTCTCCCGCATCAATAAATAAGCTGCGCTTGATCCGACGGCCACCGGACTGTTGCATTCCGCGCCAGTTTTTGAACGACTCGGACATCAGGCGCCAAGTCGGAATCGAAACGATGGTCTTATCGAAGTTCTGAACCTTGACCGTGTGTAAGGTGATGTCCATGACGTCGCCGTCGGCACCCACCTGTGGCATTTCGATCCAGTCACCTACGCGCAGTAGGTCGTTGCTGGTCAACTGAACGCTGGCTACAAATGACAACAGCGTGTCTTTGTAAACCAGTAAGAGAACCGCAGACATGGCGCCCAAGCCCGAGAGCAAGAGCATTGGTGAGCGGTCGATCAGGATCGAGACAATGATGATCGCGGAGAACACGAACAGCAGCATTTTACCCAGTTGAATATAGCCCTTGATGGGCCGGGTCTTGGCGTAATTGGTGCGCGAGTAGATGTCGAGCAGTGCGTCGAGCAATGCGCTGATCACTCGGGTCAGCACAAAAATGGTGATGGCTAACGCTAGGTTGCCAAGGAAGTTGCGACCGGCATCGGTCAGCTCGGGCACAAAATTGCGTCCGAATTGGATAACGAGTGAGGGCGTCATTTGCGCGATACGGTGAAACACCTTGTGCTCACGTAAATCGCTTACCCAATGCAGCGCGGGCTGGCGAGCCAGCATCTTGGTTACGCGCAAAATAATGATGCGGGCAATGTATCCAGCAAGCAGGGCGACGCTCACCAAAATAATCAGACCGACAATAGCTGACAGCCAAGGGTTTTGTTCGAGGCTGGCCCAAAAGCCTTGCATATAGCTCCAGAGTGTTTGCGTATCCATAAGTTAAAGCGTTATCCCAAAAAGAAATGGCGACGTAATTAGAGCATTTCAAACCTGTTTTTGGGCTGTCTTTGAAGCAAACACCCTAAAAATGCATTTGTTTCACCTAGTTGATGCAAAGAAACTCGGCCTGAGCGCTCGAAACCGTTACTCTATGCCGCTGATTTTTTGTATTTCTTCGAGGTAGCACCCGTGTTTTCCGATTTCGCCCTGCACGAACGCCTGCTTAAAGCTGTGGCCGAGCTTAAATTTGTCGAGCCTACACCTGTGCAGGCAGCGGCTATCCCGCTCGCGCTCGAAGGGCGTGACCTGCGGGTTACAGCTCAAACCGGGAGTGGCAAAACCGCTGCTTTCGTTCTGCCGATCCTCAATCGTCTGATTGGCCCCGCCAAAATTCGTGTCAGCATCAAAGCGTTGATTTTGCTGCCGACCCGCGAACTGGCCCAGCAAACACTGAAAGAAGTTGAACGCTTTGCGCAGTTCACGTTCATCAAGTCCGGGCTGATTACCGGCGGTGAAGACTTCAAGGTGCAGGCTGCCATGTTGCGCAAAGTGCCGGATATCCTGATCGGCACGCCGGGCCGTATGCTGGAGCAACTCAATGCTGGCAACCTGCAACTGAACGACGTCGAAGTCTTGGTACTCGACGAAGCGGACCGCATGCTGGATATGGGTTTCGCCGAAGACGTTCAGCGCTTGGTTGATGAGTGCCCAAATCGTCAGCAAACCATGCTGTTCTCGGCCACCACCGGTGGTTCGGGCCTGCGTGACATGATCGGCAAAGTGCTGAATAATCCGGAGCACTTGCAACTCAACCAAGTTAGCCAGCTTAACGCCACCACTCGTCAACAAGTGATCACCGCGGATCACAATCAGCACAAAGAGCAAATTGTGAACTGGTTGCTGGCGAACGAGACTTATCAAAAAGCCATCGTCTTCACCAATACCCGCGCCATGGCCGACCGTATCTACGGTCGTTTAGTGGCTCAGGAATACAAGGCGTTTGTCTTGCATGGCGAGAAGGATCAAAAAGATCGCAAGCTGGCCATTGATCGACTGAAGCAGGGCGGCGTAAAAATCCTGGTTGCCACAGACGTTGCGGCTCGTGGTTTGGACGTTGAGGGGCTGGATCTGGTTATCAACTTTGATATGCCACGTAGCGGTGATGAATATGTTCACCGTATTGGCCGTACAGGTCGTGCGGGTAACGATGGCTTGGCAATCTCGCTGATTTGCCATGGTGACTGGAACCTCATGTCCAGCATTGAGCGTTATCTGAAACAAAGCTTCGAGCGTCGTACCATCAAAGAAGTCAAAGGCACCTACAGCGGGCCTAAAAAGGTCAAGGCTTCAGGTAAGGCGGTCGGCGTTAAGAAGAAAAAAACCGATGCCAAAGGCGACAAGAAAAAGACCGGTGCCAAGGCGCCGACCAAGCGCAAAATTGCCAATCGTCCTAAGACTGACGCCTTGTCGTTGGTGAGCAAAGATGGCATGGCGCCGCTTAAGCGTCGCAAGCCAGAAGCGCCGGCGGCTGAGTAGTATTTACGGCTTAAGACTGCTGATGATCCGCCGATCGGTTCATCCTCCTTCTGAGAAGAGGCTTCGGTAACGGCCACTTAGGGTTACGCCCTTACGGCGTTTCACTTTGCAAAAGCGGCAAAGTAACCAAAACGCTTTTGCCCCAACCACTCGGTGCCTCGCTGTGGCTTGGCATGCCCTCACACAGGCATTGCTCCGTGGGCCTGCCGCGATCGGCCATCCTTGGCCGTGTCGCGGCTAACCCGGCGTCCTGCCGGGTTACCCACTGCGCAAAGCCTGTGTGGGGCCAGCGTGGTTTAACGGGGCCTCTAAGATCAAAAACCAAATCAAAAGCTACGCAACCAGCTTCTCGTAGGCGCTGTCGCAGGCTGCGATCTTAGCGATTGTGCAAGGATTTTGTAGCTGCTGAGGAACGAAGCGAGGCTGGGCAGCAGACGTAAAACGGCGTACAGAACCTGTACTGCACTAGAGAAGGCCAAAGCCCCCTCAATAAAACGTACGTTCTGCCTTGAACGTCAGCAAACCATCGCACTGTGGATTTTGCCCCGAGTAGGCAGAGCAATCACCGCCATCGAGGCTGGAGTCACTGTAAATCACGTTCAGATCTAAGCCTTTCCAAGGGCGCGAGAGGGTGATCGACCAATCATTGAAGGTGCTTACGCTCCCTCCATCGGCGATGGACACCGGCGTACCTAACTGATGAGTGGTGTATTTCAAGCGCACCCCAATGCCGAGGGGGCGATTGGCTCCTAAATCGGCAAATACCGTGCTGTCACGTCGATCTGGATCATTGCTGAACGCAGCGCCCAGGTGAGTGCCCAGCAAGCTTAGCCCTGCATAGAACTGGTGGCTGTCCATGGGGCTGACTTTGGGATAGCTGTACTGAATGACCCCCAGTTCATAACTTAAGGTCTGGTCAAAAGGGTGTTTGTAACCGAGGTAGGAATCGACTTCGAGGTTACTGCCCGGCTTGATACCCATGGTGGGCGCCCACTGGCCGATGTACCAGCCACTGTCGTGAGTCAGATCAAGGCCGCCGTGGAAGGTCGAGCCGGGGCTGGTCGGTTTGACCAAGCCTTGTGCCATGCTGCGGCTCGGCTGGGTGCCTAGCTTAAGGTCGAAGTCGCCCAGCTCGCGTGAAAACACCTGCGCGTTGATTGCCGCGCTAGACAGTAGTGTGCCAGTGAGCAGTAACGTCCGTGTGAGCATGGGCCACTCCCTTAACAGCTGGATGCAGTGATTGGCTCGAAGGCTTGATTTAGAGAGGTTCAAGAATACGGATGTCTGCACGCAGATGGGTGCCGTTCGTCGATTTCTTAATTGTGCGGTGAGGAGAGTGCCCTAGCGCTTTGAAAGGCAAAGCGCACAGGACCCTATAAAGCGAGGAGGTGTATTACTTCTTGCCCAGCGAAATTTGCTTGGATGCGCCGAAAGTTTGGCCGCTGACACCTTTATCAATTTGTTGAATCTCGCCGCCGGACTTCAGGAATGCGGCAATTTGCGCATTGATTGAATCACTGGTTTCAACAGCGGGAGCTGGCTTTGCTTTGCTGGCGGATGCTTTTACACGCATGGCGACTATTCACCTGTAGAAAATAACTTGGCCAGCGATAATAACTGAAATGCTTGACAAATGCTTGTTAAATATCCTTCTACAATATTAGACGACCATAATGCTGAACATAATAAACAGGATAATAGTCCGCTAACTCGCTGTTTTAATTCATATCATCAGGCTAATTTTGGGCTGAGCAAGCAGGCTTAAGGCGTGCGTTGGGTGACGAGTGGTTCCCTGATTTCGACAAAAATCCCTGATAAATCATAGCTTTTTGAAAAAATTCAACCCTGTGCCGCGCTGAATCCATGTGATCGCGCAAACTCGGGTAGAATGCCGCTCACGTAATGAGGGTAATGCACATGGCTTTAATCGGTCGCTATAACAGCTTGCAAGTGGTCAAACACACTAACTTTGGTTTGTATTTAGACGGTGGCGCGGACGGTGAGATTCTGTTGCCCAACCGTTATATTCCTAAAGATATTCCCAGTGAAGATGAAGATTGGCTCAATGTATTTATTTATTTGGACAGTGATGACAAGTTAATTGCCACTACTGAAAAACCAAAAGTACAAGTCGGTGAGTTTGCCAGTCTTAAAGTCGTCGAAATCAATAGCATCGGCGTCTTCCTTGATTGGGGGCTCCCTAAAGATTTGCTGTTGCCGTATTCCGAAGAAAAACGCCAGATGACCGCAGGCGAATATGCCGTGGTACACGTTTATCTCGACAAGCACACTCGGCGCATCACCGCCACGGCACGCTTGGACCGCTACCTTGATAAAACCCCGGCCAACTATGAGGTGGGTCAGGAAGTTGATTTGTTGGTGGCAGAAGCCACGGACATGGGCTTCAAAGCTGTCATCAACAATAAACACTGGGGTTTGATCCACAAGAATGAAGTCTTCAAGTTCTTGCGCGCGGGTAAGCAAGAAAAAGGCTACATCAAAGAGGTGCGTGCCGACGGCAAAATCAGCCTTAGTTTGCAGCCGGTTGGGCAGCAGGCTGCCAGCAGCCTTAACTCTAAAATCCTCAGCAAGTTGCGCGACAACGATGGCGTACTGGCAGTGAGTGATAAGAGTGCACCTGAGTTGATTAGCAGCCTGTTTGGGGTCAGCAAGGGCAACTTTAAAAAGGCCATTGGCGCGCTCTACAAAGAGGGCAAAATTGTCATCCACGCTGATCGTATCGAGCTGGTGTAAACCAACGCTAGACGCCGAGCCTGTTGGTTTCTTCAGGCTTATCAGTGGGCAACTCTAACGTCGTTGGTGAGAGCTGCAAAGCCAGCACTCCGGCCAGAAGTAAACCGCTGGCCGCGATGACCAGCGCCGGGTGCAGGTCGCCGCTGAAGTGGCTGCTCATGGCTGCCAATAAAGGGCCGCCCAGTTGTCCAATAGCGAAGCAGGCGGTCAGTAAGGCGGCGTTACGCTGGGTGGCGTGCGGGGCGATGTCTCGCGAGCTTTGCATCACCAGCGTCATACAGGCCAGAAAAGGTGTGCCGCACAAGATCACGCCCAGTGCCAAGCCCGTGCTGCTGGGCAGCAAGCAAGCTAAAACGCCTACAGCCTGAATCCAAAGTGCCGCCATCAACCACAGGCGAGTGGTACGGGGCGAAGGCCGGCGCAGGCTGATCAAAACTACGCCAATGGCGGCGCACAGTCCAAAAGCCGGCCAAAACAGATCGGCTTGCCATTGGCCATGAAATTGAGCGTTAGCCATCTGCGACAAAAAAGTTGCCGGGATGATGTATCCCAAACCATATAGGCCATAAATCGCCCCTAGACGGGTTATTCCTGGGTGGCGCTGACTGGCTGGCGCAGCAGGCTGATGGGGGGCAAGCATGTCCGATCGCGGCAGAATCGGCATGATCAGCAAGAGCATGAGTAGGGCGGCCATCGCGTAAATCAGCCATAGCGTCGACGAATTTTGCCCGTGGGCGTTGGCAAACAGAGCCAGTAACCCAGTGAGAACCACGCCAGCGCCGGGGCCGGCAAACACCAGTGCGCCCAGCCGTGGGCGGTTGGTGCTGACGGCTATTTGCTGACTAAGGGCGGTGATCATCACCATCACCCAAGCACTGGCCACCCCGGCACCCAAGCGCAGTAGTAAATGCGGCCAGAAACCTTGAGCCCAATACGAAACCAGCGTCAGTAGCACGCATAGCCAAAGCCCAGTGTACAGGCGTGCGCGAACTTGCTCCGGGCGTCTGGCGCGAATGGCGTCCAGTGCGCCGATTAAATAGCCCAGATAGTTGGCGGCGGCGATTAGCCCTGCGTCCGTCAAGTTGATCTGACCTTCGCTGATCAAGTGCGGCAATTGCGGCGTGAGTGAAAAACGACCAATACCCATGGCCATCATGAGTGCGATAAAACTGGCGAGTATCCGAGTCACGGGGGACATGTTGTTGATTCCAGAGTGAAGACAATGACCGTTAGGCTAGAGATCATTGACTTTCTTTAAAATTGAATAATAGTGATCTACTTATTCAGTTTTGGAGAATGCTGTGGAGTTCAGTCAGTTACGTATTTTCCAAGCCGTGGCCGAAGAAGGCTCGATTACCCGTGCCGCTGAACGTTTGCATCGCGTGCCCTCTAATCTGTCGACTCGGCTCAAACAGTTAGAGGAACAGATGGGTGTTGAGTTGTTTATGCGCGAGCGCCAACGCCTGCAATTGTCCCCGGCTGGCAAAGTGCTGCTGGATTACACAAGTCGTCTGTTTGCTCTGCACGATGAAGCGCTAGGCGCGGTGCAAGGCGGTGTGCCCTCTGGCAAATTCACTCTGGGGACGATGTACAGCACCGCGGCGATCCACTTACCTAGCCTTTTGGCGCAGTACCACCGTGCCCACCCAGCGGTGAGCTTGCACGTACAGTCGGCCCCGAGTGGAGAACTACTCGAAGGTTTGCTAACGGGGCGTCTGGACGCAGCACTGGTGGACGGCCCGCTAGAGTTGGCTGGGCTTGATGGGGTTGAGTTCTGTGAAGAACAACTGGTCATGATTAGCGACTTGGACCATCCGCCAATCACTCGCGCTCAGGATGTACAAGGCCGCGAAGTGTTTACGTTTCGTCAAGGGTGCTCTTATCGAACGCGGCTGGAGGCTTGGTACGCCAGTGATCGAGCAGCGATGGGGCGGGTCATGGAGATCGAGTCTTATCAGGGGATGTTGGCGTGCGTCGTGGCCGGGTCGGGTGTCGCATTGATGCCGGCTTCGATGTTAGCCAGCTTGCCGGGTCGTGAAAGTGTCGGTGTACATCCTTTGAAACAACCTTTTGACTCAGCCACGACATGGTTGATGTGGCGTAAGGGCATGCTAGGCGCCAATTTGAATGCGTGGATAACCTTGCAGCAGACGCACTCTCAGAGAAGCAACGTTATTACGGCGTCGAAACGGGCATCTGCATAACTGAAAAAGACAAGAAGTAACCTAAAGATCATTGACCTACGGCAAGCATCTTGTAGGAGTTCGGACTATTATCTGTACGAAGCGGCCACGGAACCCGGTCGCACGTGTGGCCCCAAGGGGGATTTATGAAAGACAAACTGAAAACTTGGCTACATGACGTCGGCGTTGCACTGGGCCTGATTGAGCCTCCTCTGCAACCGATCCCGATTCCCGTCGAAGATCCACGTCGCCGTCCGCAACGTCGCCGTTAAGATCACTGTCAAGACGGGTGCTTGGCGCTATCGCCTGACGATTTTGAAGTCTGCTACCCCTGTCGTTTAACAAGGCGCAGGCTGAGGAATCTGGGCTGCACTGAAAAAAACGGGCACGACCTCCGACGTCGCGCCCGCTGAAGAAAGTGCCTATCAGGCGACGCTGCCTACGGTAGCCGGGCGCCGATCCAGCAAGCTCACCACGATAAAGCTGATAAGCCCGACGCCCAAGCTGTAATAGATAGGCGTATTCGCGTCCAAGCCATCTTTGAACATAAAGACCAGCGCCGTGATAAAGCCCAAGCTCATGCTACTAATAGCGCCTGCGGTGGTTGCGCGCTTCCAGTAAATGGCCCCGATCAATGGCACTAGCATGCCGCCAACCAACAGGTTGTAGGCCAGTGTGAGGGCGCTGATCACATCGTTAACCACCAATGCGATAGCCAGTACCACAAAGCCCGTGAGCAGGGTGAACAGGCGGTTAATCTTCAAGCTCGACTGCTTGCCACCGCGCAGCTTAGGTAGCAGATCTTCGGTGAGTACGGTGGATGCGGCGAGCAAGCCCGCGCTGGCAGTCGACATCATGGCGGCTAGGGCCGCTGCAATCACCAGCCCATGGATGCCGTCCGGCAGCGAGGCTTTTACGATGGCGGCGAACGCATTGTTCACGTTGCCCAAATCCGGGATCAATACATGCGCAGCCATACCGATTAGGGCGCAAGTTAGGCCGTAGACGATGCAGTAAACACCTGCGAACGTACCGGCGTACTTAGCCACCTTGTCAGTTTTTGCAGTAAACACACGCTGCCAAATATCTTGACCGATCAAAATGCCAAAGAAATAAATCATGAAATAGGTGACGATGGTTTCCCAGCCAATGCTGGTGAAGTTGAAGTTCGACGCTGGCAGTTTGCTCACCAACTCATCCCAACCTCCGACCCGATAAAGGCAAATCGGCAACAGGACGAACATCAAGCCCACGGTCTTGATCACGAACTGCACGATGTCAGTCAGGGTTAGCGACCACATGCCGCCAATGGTTGAGTACACAACCACCACACCGCCGCCGAGCACCACGGACACCCAGAACGGTAAGCCGAATAACACCTCAAGCACGGTGCCGATGGCCAAAATGGAGGTCACCCCGATCATCAACGCGTAAGCCAACATAATCACGGCGCTGGCTTGGCGTGCCATTGGGTTGTAACGCTTCTCCAAGACTTGGGTCACGGTGAAGATTTTTAGCTTGAGCAACGGTTTAGCCAAGAACAGGTTGAGCGCGATGATCCCGCAGCCCAGTGCTGCACACAGCCAGAAACCCGAAATTCCGTGCACATAGCCCAGGCGAACAGTGCCGACGGTCGATGCGCCGCCCAGTACGGTGGCGGCCATAGTGCCCATGTACAGAGTTGGCCCGAGATTGCGCCCGGCGACCAAATAGTCTTCGTGGGTTTTGGCCTTGCGCATGCCGTAGTAACCCAGCACCAGCATTGCCGCAGCGTAGATAAGGACGACTAATAAATCTAAAGCCATGATGGCGAGTCTCCGATTATTTTTTTTATAAGGCGATCAGGCGATTGAGGGCATCATCGGCCTTTATTTCTTGTGTGCAGGCGCTTGTTTTATGACACAAGAACCACTGCCATCCTGGCTAACCACATGCTCCGCTTGCGTTCACCGCTCAAGGTGCTTCACAGCACCTCGATGCTTTCTAATCACGGGTTTAGCGATGGACGACGCCGGGCAATACGCAGAGCATTTCGTACAGCAAGTTCGCACCCAGCAGTGAGGTATTACCCGTGGTGTCGTAGGGCGGCGAAACCTCCACCAGATCGCAACCGATCAAATCGAGGCCTTGGCAGCCGCGAATGATTTCTATGGCTTGAATGGTCGTCAGGCCGCCGATTTCGGGTGTCCCGGTGCCAGGTGCCCAAGCCGGGTCAATCCCGTCGATATCAAAACTGAGATAGACCGGGCCATTGCCGACTTTTTTACGGACTTCTGCCATCAGAGGGGCCAGTGACCGATGCCAGCACTCTTCGGCCTGAACCACGCGAAAACCTTGTTTGCGGCTCCAGTTGAAGTCCTCGGCGGTATAACCCTGGGCGCGCAGACCAATTTGTACAACGCGATCACAGTCCAGCAAGCCTTCTTCAGCTGCGCGGCGGAAGGTGGTGCCGTGGGCGATTTTTTCGCCAAACATGTGGTCGTTCACATCGGCGTGTGCGTCGATGTGCACCAGGCCAACCTTGCCGTACTTTTTGTGAATTGCGCGCAATATCGGCAGGGTGATGGTGTGGTCGCCACCCAGTGTCAGCGGGATCACATTGTGTTCAAGAATGTCATCGTAGGCTTGCTCGATGATGCGCACAGCGTCCAACAGGTTGAAGGTGTTGATCGCCACATCACCGATGTCCGCAACCGACAGCGAGTCGAAAGGGGCGGCGCCAGTGGCCATGTTGTACGGGCGGATCATCACCGACTCGGCGCGAATCTCGCGTGGACCGAAGCGGGTGCCTGCGCGCAACGACGTCCCGATATCCAAAGGAACGCCAATAAAGGCGGCATCCAGACCGGCGGCAGATTGCAGGTGGGGTAGGCGCATCATGGTTGCAATGCCGGCGAAGCGTGGCATTTCATTGCCGCCCAGTGGTTGGTGAAGAATTTTTTCCACGGGAAAGACCTCGTCGTTTGTTGTGGTTATGGCGCTCGATTCTGCGAAAGGCCGGTCAGAGGAAGAATCCCTGTGGGCAAATACTTACTTCAGGTTTTTCTAAACTAATGGCAACGCTCGCGTTAGACTCCAGACCCAAACATCAACCTCGCATCCACAGGTAGAAAGTGAGTCCTGCATGGCCAACGCTTTACCCGATCTGAAACTACTGCGAATTTTTGCCAGCGTGGTCAGACACCAAGGGTTCGCTACGGCTCAGCAGGAACTCAACCTGTCGACCTCGGCCATCAGCACTTACATGAGCCAGTTGGAGGCCAATCTGGGGCTGGTGCTGTGCCATCGCGGTCGTGGCGGATTCAGCCTCACCAGCAAAGGCGAATTGTTCCATCAAGAAACCCTACGTCTGCTCGGCGAACTGGAAGGGTTTGAACAATATGCGGCGGCGTTAAAAGGCGAGCTGCGCGGCACTTTAAACGTGGGCGTAATCGACTCCACAGTCAGCGATAAAGCTTTGCCGTTTGCCGAAGCCATTGGCGCTTACAGCCAAGAGCACCCTGCGGTGCACTTGCATCTGTCGGTCTTGAGCCCTTACGAGTTGCAGCTTGGCGTGCAGGATAATCGGCTGGATCTGGCCATCGGAGCGTTTTCTTCGCGCATGAGCGGTCTGGTGTATCAGCCGTTGTACCGTGAGCAACACTGGCTGTATTGCAGCACCCGACACCCATTATTCGGTGAGCGTCGGATTCATGAGTCCGTGATTACCCAGCAACGTATGGTCGGGCGAGGTTATTGGAGCCAAGCCGAGCTGGCGCGGCACGGTTTTAAACATAGCGCCGCGACGGTCGACAGCATGGAAGCCCAATTGATTCTGGTGCTATCAGGCGCCTACATTGGCTACTTGCCCGAGCATTACGCTGAGTCGTGGGTCGAGAAAGGAGACTTGCGCGTACTACTGCCAGCCACTTTCGGCTATCAGGCACCGTTTTCGATGATTGTGCGCCGCGGACGTAGCCGTGAGCCGTTGATTCAAACCTTCCGTGACCTGCTCAAAGCGCAGCTTAATCACCCTTGAACCAGAGCATTACCGCCATGTCTCGTGCCCAATGTCCTCGCTGCATGCGTCCGCAAACGCACTGCTTATGTGACTTGATCCCACAGTTGGATAGCCAGACGCGAATCTTACTGTTACAGCACCCCAGTGAGGTCAACCATGCGTTGAATACTGCCCGCTTGGCCGCCTTGGGTTTGACCCATGCAGAGCTGCGTGTGGGCGAAGTGTTTGAGGATTTACACGGCTTACTCAACCTGCCGGGGTATCAAGCGCGTTTGTTGTTTCCGGGGGAGGGCGCACAGTTGCTTCAGTCGGGGGCTGTGACGGATGACAAGCTGTTACTGGTAGTGCCGGATGGAACGTGGCGCAAGGCACGCAAACTGCTGCACCTCAATCCATTGCTGGCACAGTTACCACGGGTGACCTTGCCCGAAGGCGCAGTGTCGCGTTATCGGCTGCGCAAGGCACCTGGGCCTGGGGCGTTGTCGACCGTGGAGGCCATCGTCCAAGCGTTGGAAATCGTTGAGGCGCCGCGTTCATATGCAGCCTTGCTGCGACCATTTGAAGCGCTAATAGAAGGGCAAATTGAAGCCATGGGCGCCGACACCTATCAACGGAACCACAGCACTCAATCCTGACACGCCTTTGCGGGCAGTCCAGACTGTAGGAGCTGCCGAAGGCTGCGATCTTTGTTTTTAACGATCGAAAGATCGCAGCCTTCGCCAGCGCCTACCAC
>NZ_LLWH01000210.1 GCF_001411475.1 Pseudomonas endophytica
CGGGGGGGCAAATTGAGAGGGGATGATACAGCCACTATCAAACTGTCAAACACGAGTGTCGGTCAATGAAGCCGCTTTTTGGCCGCTACATAAGCCGCATTGTCATCACGCTTACCGACCCCGAGCACTAAAACCACCAAGCGATCATCAATCACTTCATAGACCCGTCTTAAGCTGCTGGCGCGCAGTTTGATTTTGTAGCAGTCGTGCATATTACTGAGTTTTGCAGCCGGTACTCGGGGAGATAACAGACGCGACTTGAGCTTTTTCAAAAGCTGGACTTGAAGCACTTTGTCCAATTTTGACAGCTCTTTTTTAGCCTCTATTACAAACTCAAGCGTGTAAATTTTGATCAAATCGTTCTGACGTTTAGGATTTTTCGGCAGTAGCGATGAGCTCATCAATATCGGCCTTAATAGGAGGGCTATCTCGTCTTTCATTGACTAACCTTGCCGACTCAGCGTCGTCAATCATCTCCAGCAGCAGCTCATAGCGCTCTGGCGAAAGGATATAAAAAGCAGGTTCGTTACGATTGAGAATGACCATTGGATCGCCCCCGCTTTCACGAAAGGTACCCATAGGATCTTTTTTCAAATCGGTAACAGATGCAGCAACTTTAGCGAGCATGGTGAATGTCATGATAGGGCCTCATATCTTTTAATAAGAGATGACTTATCCGTTATGTATGTGTGTCATCTGAGTCAAACTTCGTTTTAAGTGTTCGCGATAAGAGCCGAAAATAGCACATGTATGAGAGCCACTAAAGATGCTTTTTAGAGCACTTTAAAATCAAGAAAATACCTACTCACTGGCTACGGATCCCTTCCATGAAACTCGCCTCCGACCTCCCAGACACCCCCGCCCTGCGCGAGCTGATGCAGTTGCTGCATGAAGAAATCGGCCTGCCAGACAACAAGACCATCCGCCTCGAGACCGCCATTAATCTCGACCTAGGCTGCAATGGCAGTGATGCCCAGCACTTAATGGAAACCCTTGAAGAGCGTTTCGGATTGGAGTTGGCAGACTACGATGCGTATCGCTATTTCCAGCCCGCAGGTAACGACCCGCACTTTAAGCGCGATGCCAAAGGCCGGGGCAGCAAGGTGCCGCTGACCATTGGCATGCTGTATGAAGCCATCATGGCCGGGCAGTGGGACACGCAAACGCTGGAGGCCTGAATACCGCTGTAGACACAAGACGCTAACGAAGGCTGCGGTCTTTTGATGGCTTACCGCTCGCAGCCTTCGGCAGCTCCTACGCTGTTTTCTAATTTTCAGGCAAAAAAAACCGCCCTTTCAGGCGGTTTTTTGTGGATCAAGGCGCTAATCGAAAGCTTACAGCTTTGGACCAGCCGCTTTGATCGAGTCGCTGACATCGAACTTCTTGAAGTTCTCGACGAACAGGCCAGCCAAGGCTTTGGCCGCTTGGTCGTAGGCTGCTTTGTCTTCCCAAGTGTTACGTGGGTTCAGCAGGCCAGCGTCAACACCCGGAACGACCAATGGCACGTCGAGGTTGATGGTGTCGAGGTGCTCGGTTTCTGCGCCGATCAGAGCACCGCTCTGGATCGCTGCAATCACGCCACGCGTAGTCGGGATGTTGAAACGCTTGCCAACGCCGTAGCCGCCGCCAGTCCAGCCGGTGTTAACCAGGTAAACCTTGGAGCCGAAGCCGCGGATGCGCTTGATCAGCAGCTCTGCGTATTCGCCAGCAGGACGTGGGAAGAAAGGCGCGCCGAAGCAGGTAGAGAACGTCGACTTGATGCCGCTGCCCGAACCCATTTCAGTCGAACCTACCAGCGCGGTGTAACCCGACAGGAAGTGGTAGGCCGCTTGCTCTTCGCTAAGAATCGACACTGGCGGCAGTACGCCGGTCAGGTCGCAGGTCAGGAAGATCACAGCGTTTGGCTCACCACCGAGGTTTTTCGGTGCGCGTTTTTCGATCAGTTCACGCGGGTAAGCAGCACGGCTGTTTTGAGTCAGGCTGTCATCTGCGTAATCTGGCTTTTTGGTGTCTGCGTCGAGTACGACGTTTTCCAATACCGCGCCGTGCTGGATGGCTTTCCAGATCACCGGCTCGTTTTTCTCGGACAGGTCGATGCACTTGGCGTAGCAACCGCCCTCAATGTTGAACACCACACCCACGCCCCAGCCGTGTTCGTCGTCACCGATCAGGTAACGGCTTTCATCAGCCGACAGAGTGGTTTTACCGGTGCCCGACAGACCGAAGAATAGGGTCACGTCGCCCTCTTCGCCCATGTTGGCCGCACAGTGCATCGGCAGAACGTCAGCCGCTGGCAGCAGGAAGTTCTGAACCGAGAACAGGGCTTTTTTCATTTCGCCGGCATAGCGCATGCCTGCGATCAGTACTTTTTTGGCTGCAAAGTTGATGATCACGCAACCGTCGGAATTGGTGCCATCACGCTCTGGCTCGCACACGAAGTTCGGTGCGTTGATGATTTGCCACTCGTCTTTGCCCGCTGGGTTGTACTGTTCTGGGTTGATGAACAGGCAACGGCCAAACAGGTTGTGCCACGCAGTTTCGGTGGTCATTTTGACCGGCAGGTAGTGAGCTGGATCAGAACCTACATGAACGTGAGAAACGAAACGCTCGCGCTCACCAACGTAAGCAGAAACACGCTCCCACAGCGCGTCAAACTTGTCGGCTGGGAACTTGCGGTTGATCGGGCCCCAAGCGATAGCGTCCTGAGTAGTCGGCTCTTCAACAATGAAGCGATCAGCTGGCGAACGCCCTGTGCGGTGGCCCGTTTTAACAACCAGTGCGCCGTTGTCGGCAAGCTCGCCTTCACCACGGTTCAGGGCTTCTTTTACCAGATCATCGATGCTCAGATCGGTGTACACGGCGTTATTAGCTTGCGTCATGAGGTTCCCCGTCGGCCATTGGCCGAGTGCGCCAAACGTTTTGTAGTAGAAAAATTTGCACTACTACCGCGAAAAAAGTGGGCCGGATTATGCCAGAAAAGCCCAAAAAGTGTAGGGCCCACCTGTCAGAACCGCGCAACAACGGTATTTGACAGGTGTTTTACCTAGGCTGAAACGTTTTAGTGGTGAGTGGTGGAAGGCGACTCAACACCGGCACCGGAGAATAATTGATCCACATCAGCCGCATCGAAGAGATAACGCGCGTTGCAAAACTGACAGTCGATCTCAATATGCCCGCCGTGCTCGGCCACCAGATTGAGTGCATCTTCATGGCCCAAACTGGTCAACGCATTACCCGAACGCTCACGCGAGCAGCTGCATTTGAACTCAAGCGCTTCAGGGTCGAACACGCGCACGGTTTCTTCGTGATACAGACGATGCAGAATGGTTTCGTTGTCTAGGCCCAACAATTCTTCAGTCTTGAGCGTATCGCCCAGCATCAGCAGTCGATCCCAGCTTTCAGTGCGCTCATCTTCGTCGTCAATGACGTCAGCAGGCAATTGCTGCAAGAACATGCCGCGCGCGCGCTGGCCATTAGCAGCCAGCCAAAAACGGGTCGGCACTTGCTCAGACATAACGAAGTAATTGGTGAAGCAATCAGCCAAGGTTTCGCCATTGAGATCGACAATGCCTTGGTAGCGCTTACCCACTCTAGGATCAATCGTAATGGCCAAGACCCCGTTTGGCAGCAGGTCGGCCAACGTGGCATCCGGCGCAATCTGCTCGGCATCATAACGGGCCAAACCACGGATTTCGCGCTCGCTTGTGCACTCGATCATCAACAACGGCACCGGGCCTTCGGAGCGCGCTTGCAGGCTTAGCAAACCATCAATTTTTTGGTTGCCTACCAGCAACGCTGCTGCGGCCATCAACTCGCCCAGCAATTGCTGAACCGGCTGCGGATAAGCATGTTTGGCCAAGACATCAGCGTAGCTATGCTCCAGCGAAGCCAACTCGCCGCGGGCATCGCTGGTATCAAACATGAAGCGTTGAGTGGCATCTTTTTTGAGCAAATCGGACATAAGAATAGAGTTCTGGATAGGTGACTTTATGGTGAGGTGGCTTTAACTGACCATTGGCTAATAACCCTATATGGCGTTTCACCTGCTCAGTTACAAGTCATGTCTGTTCATGACACGACGCACGGCAAGTCGGCTCGGCCATCAGCGGACCACTGTCGCCAGCGACTACAAATCGCTCACATCATGCAGCTGATGCAGTTGACGACGCTGTTTTTTAGTGGGTTTGCCATCGGTACTGATGCCCATTGCACCGGCTTTTCGCAACGCAGCTGCATTTTCACGCTTAGCGATGCTGTGTTCGGTTTCGGCGTACAGTGTTTGCGCTTCTGGAGCACCGCGACGCACCACTGACAGGGCTTTCACTTCTACGGTACGCTCTTCAAGCCCTACCCGGATTTGCAGTTCATCACCGATACGCGGCTCCTTGCTGGGTTTGCAACGCTCGCCACGGCAGTGCACCTTGCCACTTTCAATGGCGGCCTTAGCCAGTGCTCGGGTTTTATAGAAACGTGCCGCCCATAGCCACTTATCCAAACGGACTTTGTCGTCCTCTTCTTGTTTCTGTGCCACTGGAAACCCCCTTCAATTAAATTCACAGAACTGTACTACTACTTTTGATGATCTAAGGAAGGAATACGCCGGATAGAATGCCTACCAGTCAACGTTGCAGCTTAAGCACTGCGCAGCGGGTTCGTAGGAAAACTGTCGCCATTTGCCAGCTATTCTGCGTGAATACCGCCTGTTGGCTTTCAAATCGGCTTTCGTCGATTGTGTGACCTACAGGGCATTTCCTGTGGCCTGAAGACGTTAATCGCTGGTTACTTATATTGAAGACATTTGATCACTTGACCGTTGTCGGTCTACGCGAGTGGGTGGCGCTTCCCGATTTGGGTGTCGCAGGCTTGCGCGCAAAAATCGACACCGGTGCCAGTACCTCTAGTTTGCACGCCACTGAAATCGAGCCTTTTGAGCGCGACGGGGTCAAATGGGTGCGTTTTAATGCCCATTTAGGCACGTTGGTGCAACTGCGTCACCGCCGCTGCGAAGCGCCAATGGTGGCAATAAAAACTATTAAAAGCTCGAACGGTCACACTCAAGTGCGCTATGTGATTCGAACCAGCTTAGCGCTGGGCGATCACGTCTGGCAGGTCGAGTTCACCCTCGCTTGCCGCAAATCAATGCGCTACCGCTTGTTGCTGGGCTCAAAAGCCCTAGTTGACGGCCAGTTGGTCGTCAATCCTGGGCAAAAATACGTACAAGACAAGCCGGTGTTTCCGGTCACCACTACCCCTTCCAAAGGTGTTGCATGAAGATCGCTGTGCTGTCGCGTAATCCGCGTCTGTATTCCACTCGTCGTTTGGTTGAAGCCGGCACCGAGCGAGGCCATCAGATGGTAGTGATCGATACCTTGCGCGCCTATATGAACATTGCCAGCCATAAGCCGCAGATCCACTACCGTGGCAAGCCGCTAGAAGGCTTTGACGCGGTAATCCCACGTATTGGTGCGTCCGTTACGTTTTACGGCTGCGCGGTGTTGCGTCAATTCGAAATGATGGGTGTGTTCCCGCTTAACGAGTCGGTGGCCATTGCCCGCTCGCGTGACAAATTACGCTCGCTGCAATTGCTATCGCGTCGTGGCCTGGGCTTGCCAGTGACCGGGTTTGCTCACTCGCCAGATGACATTCCGGACTTGATCGAGATGGTTAACGGCGCGCCGCTGGTGATCAAAGTATTGGAAGGTACGCAAGGCATTGGCGTGGTGCTGTGTGAAACCGCTACGGCGGCTGAGTCAGTCATCGAGGCCTTTATGGGCCTCAAGCAAAATATCATGGTGCAGGAATACATCAAGGAAGCGGGCGGTGCTGATATTCGCTGTTTTGTGGTGGGTGACAAGGTGATTGCCGCCATGAAGCGTCAGGCTAAACCGGGGGAGTTCCGCTCAAATCTACACCGGGGTGGTAGCGCCAGCCTGATCAAAATCACCCCAGAAGAGCGCATGACGGCCATTCGTGCGGCCAAAGTCATGGGCCTTAGCGTGGCGGGAGTAGATATTTTGCGCTCCAACCACGGCCCGCTGGTGCTGGAAGTTAATTCATCGCCGGGGCTTGAAGGGATCGAAACCACCACCGGCAAAGATGTCGCGGGGATCATCATTGAGCATCTGGAAAAAAACAGCGGCCCGAATCTGACGCGGACTAAAGGCAAGGGTTAAGCGTCTTTACTGACGTACCGAAAACCTTGCTCCTTGGAAGCACAAGCAGCACCGGTTGTGACCGCAGCAACGGATATGGCACAAAAACAATCACCAAGATGGGCTGTAGGAGCTACCGCAGGCTGCGATCTTTTGATGTTTAAAGATCGCGAGCAATCGAGCGTCGGCCGGCTGCTCCTACACTTTTTATACAGCTCCGCGTGGCAGCATCAGGCCCAGTGGCAGCCGGACTCTTGCCTCAAGACCACCCCCCGCACGGTTACGCAGCTCAACATTGCCGCCGTGCATCGAGGCGATACGCTTAACGATTGCCAAACCCAAACCTGTGCCTTTGCCGCCCCGGGCGCGATCGCCACGAATAAACGGGTTGAATATGTCCTCAAGCTCCGAAGGATCAATGCCCGCGCCCCGGTCCATCACACTCAGTACCACGTAGGGCGCGCTGGTATCCCCAGACACATAGGCAGCCACTTCAACGTCATCGCCCGCATGGTGCAAAGCGTTGCCGATCAAGTTGTTGAGCAGGCGTTTCATCGAAACGCGTCGTAGCGCGAACGGTTGAATCGGTTGCAAACGCAAGTGCACCTGGTCTTGGTTCTGGTTGTAGGGCGCGGCGACTTCGCGAATCAACTCACACAAATCGACTTCTTCGACCGGCTCATCACGACCGTCGCGAATAAACGCCAAAAACTGATCAAGAATGGCGTCCATGTCTTCAATGTCACGCACCATGTCGTCGGTCAGGTCGTTGTGGTTGCCCATCAACTCCAGAGACAAACGCAACCGGGTTAACGGGGTTCGCAAGTCATGAGACACGCCCGCCAGCATCAGCTCACGCTCACGGCCTGCTTGCTCCACATCTTCAGCCATTTGGTTAAAAGCGCTGTACACCTCGGTCATTTCGCTGGGGGTATCACTGATTGGCAACCGTACACTGCGCCCTTGCCCTAACTGCCTAGCTGCATAGACCAAGCGCTTGAGTGGCTGATTGAGCTGACTGACGAAAATCCACGCCGAAGCGGTGGATAACAAACCAATGGCCAAGAACCAGCCCAAGACACTCCAGATTTTTTGCCCACGAAGCGGATGCGGATACAACGGTACTTTCAGCCAGCCATCGCCCAAGCTCGGGGCGCGTACCCAGAGCGCTGGAGGCGCGTGCATGCGTAAACGAACTTCGGTATCGGCACCCAATTCAGCCTGCATCTGGCGCTCGTAAATCTTACTGTAGGGCCAGTGTTGCTCACCTTCTGGCACACCACCGCCGACCACACGGGTAAGCGTGGCGGCATCAGCGATTTTCGCCCTGTTCTCTTCATCGGCCGCCCAATAGGCGCGCAGCACCAAGCCCACACCGTGACTGTATTGGCGGTCGACCAACATGTCTTCGTTCATCAGCAGATAAACCAGCGTCAATGCTTTGGAAAACAGCACGACGATGAGCACTAACCAGAGGGTGCGAGAGAAAAAACTTTGGGGGAACCACAGAGGAGTTTTCATAGACGGCGCTTTACACTTTGCAGGAACGAGTACCAAGACCCGCAAGATAATAGATTACGAGCCACTCAGCCCCCTCAGGGCACTGAGTGACTCGGTCCTACAAATGCGCCATCACTTGGTTGCGTTGCCATCCGGCACGAACACATAGCCAACGCCCCAGACCGTTTGGATGTAGCGCGGCTTGGAAGGGTCCGGCTCGATCATACGGCGCAGGCGAGAGATCTGAACGTCGATTGAGCGCTCCAAAGCATCCCATTCACGGCCACGTGCCAGGTTCATCAGCTTGTCGCGGGTCAATGGCTCACGTGCATGCATGACCAACGCCTTGAGCACAGCAAACTCACCAGTGGTGAGCATGTGCACTTCATCGCCACGCTTGAGTTCACGAGTGGCCAACGACAACTCGTAATCACCAAAGGTGACGCTTTCGTCTTCGCTACCCGGCGCACCCGGTACAGGCGCCGCCTGACGGCGTAGCACGGCCTTAACACGAGCCATCAGCTCGTCAGGGTTGAACGGTTTAGCTAGGTAGTCGTCAGCTCCCAGTTCCAACCCTTTAATGCGGCTCAACTCGTCGCCTTTGGCCGTCAGCATGATGATCGGTACCCGATTGCCCGCTGCACGCAGGCGGCGACACGCAGACAGCCCGTCTTCGCCGGGCAGCATCAGGTCCAGTACAACAAGGTTAAATACCTCACGAGCCAGCAAACGGTCCATTTGCTCGACGTTCGGCACAGCGCGGGCGCGGTAGCCTTTGCTGACGAAGAAACGCTCCAGCAGGCTGCTCAGCCCGGGATCGTCATCAACGATGAGAATTTTTTCACCTTCAGCCGGTTGTGCAATGCTGCTCATTAGATACTCCTGTGATCTCGGCGCGCATTATGTCTTAGCTGCTGTTATACGCATCGTGTGCATTGTTAGCAGATTTTTCCTTCAAGACCAGTGCACAGAGTATAGCGGGCACAGAGGGCAATCCCCTGAATCCGGGAACGCTGGTTATAATGCGCCGCCTTTTGTGTCAGGCACTCTTGGATTTTCAAAAATTGCGCCAGAATTTATTTTTTCAATTTTTGCCGTAATTTTCTGATTTCACGGGTCAACAGGCTGCCCTTTTGGCCCAGGTAGCGACGCCCTTCGGGCCGCTCAACCAGTCTCGCAAGCCTTACAGCCCGGGCCTGCGAGCCTGCATCACAATTTGTCAGGTGGTTTTATGGACAGCATCAACAGCCGCATCGCCGAAGAACTTGGCGTGCGCCCGCAGCAGGTCGAAGCGGCCGTCGCTCTTCTGGATGAGGGCTCCACCGTACCCTTCATCTCTCGCTACCGTAAGGAAGTGACAGGCAGCCTGGATGACACCCAATTACGTCACCTAGAAGAACGCTTGCGCTACCTGCGTGAACTCGACGAACGGCGCATCAGCATCCTCTCCAGCATCGAAGAACAAGGCAAATTGACGCCCGAGTTGGCACGTGACATCAAACTCGCCGACACCAAGACCCGCCTCGAAGACTTGTACCTGCCCTACAAGCAAAAACGCCGCACCAAGGGCCAGATTGCCCTGGAAGCCGGCCTTGGCGAACTGGCTGACGGCCTGTTCAATGACCCGAACCTGACTCCAGAAACCGAAGCTGCACGCTTTGTCGACGCCGAAAAAGGCGTAGCGGACGTCAAGTCAGCCCTCGATGGCGCCAAGTACATCCTGATGGAGCGCTTCGCTGAAGACGCCAGCCTGCTGAATAAACTGCGCAGCTTCTTAAAGCAGGAAGCCATCCTCAGCGCGCGCGTCATTGCGGGCAAAGAGGAGGAAGGCGCCAAGTTCCGCGATTACTTCGAACACGACGAACCGCTCAAAAGCATGCCGTCGCACCGGGCACTGGCTATTTTCCGTGGTCGCAACGAAGGCATTCTCAGTTCCTCGCTTAAAGTCGGTGAAGAACTACCCGGCAGCATGCACCCTAGCGAAATGATGATCAGCGAGCGTTTTGGCCTACAAAATCAAAATCGCCCAGCCGATAAGTGGCTTGCCGAAGTGGTGCGCTGGACCTGGAAGGTCAAGCTCTACACCCACCTCGAAACCGACCTGCTGGGTGAACTGCGCGACGCCGCCGAAACAGAAGCGATCAACGTATTTGCGCACAACCTGCACGATCTGCTGCTAGCCGCCCCGGCTGGCCCGCGTGCCACCCTGGGGCTAGACCCTGGCTTGCGTACCGGCTGCAAAATCGCCGTGGTTGATGCCACCGGCAAATTGCTTGAGCACGCCACCGTCTACCCGCACGTGCCACACAACAAATGGGACCAAACAATCTCTGTGATGGCCGCTTTGTGCGCCAAGCACTCGGTCGAACTGATCGCCATCGGCAACGGCACCGCCAGCCGCGAAAGCGACAAGCTGGTGGTTGACCTGATCAAAAAGTATCCAGCGCTTAAAGTCACCAAAGTCATGGTGTCCGAGGCTGGTGCTTCGGTGTACTCAGCGTCTGAACTGGCCGCCAAAGAATTCCCGGACCTCGACGTGTCAATCCGTGGTGCGGTGTCGATTGCTCGTCGCCTGCAAGATCCGCTGGCCGAGCTGGTAAAAATTGATCCGAAATCCATTGGTGTCGGTCAATACCAACACGATGTGTCCCAGCTCAAATTGGCACGCGGCTTGGACGCGGTGGTCGAAGATTGCGTAAACGCCGTGGGCGTGGACGTGAATACTGCCTCGGTCGCACTACTGGCCCGAATTTCGGGGCTCAACTCCACTTTGGCGCACAACATCGTGGCCCACCGCGATGAAAACGGCGCGTTCAAAACCCGTGCCGCGCTGAAAAAAGTCAGCCGCCTAGGCGAAAAAACCTTTGAACAGGCCGCCGGATTCCTACGCGTGATGAACGGCGACAACCCGCTCGACGCTTCAGCCGTTCACCCGGAAGCCTACCCATTGGTTAAACGCATTGCCTCTGACACCGAGCGTGATATTCGCTCGCTGATCGGCGACGCTGGCTTTCTAAAACGCCTGGATCCTAAAAAATTCACCGATGAAACCTTCGGCTTGCCAACGGTCACTGACATTCTGCAAGAGCTAGAAAAACCGGGTCGTGACCCACGCCCTGAGTTCAAAACGGCCGAGTTCCAAGAAGGTGTCGAAGATCTCAAAGACCTGCAACTGGGCATGATATTAGAAGGCGTGGTCACCAACGTGACCAACTTCGGTGCTTTTGTGGATATCGGAGTTCATCAAGACGGTTTGGTGCATATTTCCGCACTTTCGGAGAAGTTCATCAAAGATCCGCGTGAAGCTGTAAAGGCGGGCGACGTGGTTAAGGTCAAGGTCATGGAAGTCGACATCCCGCGTAAACGCGTTGGTCTGTCGATGCGCATGAGCGATACCCCTGGCGAGAAAATTGATGGTGCCCGCGGTGCACGCCCAGGCTCGGCCCCTCGCCAGTCAAACTCGACGCCTCGCAAAGAGTCAGTTGCTGCGGCACCGGCCAACAACGCAATGGCGTCTTTGTTTGCCAACGCCAAACAGTTGAAGAAACGCTAATGACCGTTCCTGAAAGCTTGACCCAAAGCGCTTACAGCACGTTACTCGAGTGCCGGGTGGACTCTGTTGAAGACGGTGTAGCGCATGTTGCGCTGAGCCTTGAACCCCACCTGCGCAACCGTGGCGGCAAAATGCATGGCGGGGCCATCTTCAGTCTGGTGGACATCACCATGGGCTTGGCATGTTCCGGCGCCCATGGTTTTGACCAGCAAAGCGTGACCATCGAGTGCAAAATCAACTACCTGCGATCGGTGGCGGACGGCGAAGTGATGTGCATCGCCAAAGTCATCCATCCCGGTCGAAGAACATTTGTCGTCGAAGCCGACGTTTTACAAGGCGACAAACTTGTCGCTAAAGCCCAAGGCACTTTCGCTGTCCTGTAGCGGTCAACCTGTAATCTGAGTTAATTTCGGCACTGCGAATGCGGTGCCGAAATGCGCTCAGAGCGCCGAAATACCGAAACAGGGACGGGGCTGAGCATGATCTTACAAAGCCAGGCGACCACGCCGGTACAACTTCACCCTTGTAGACCGTCCTGACCACCCCCATATTGGGGCGACTGACGCGTGACGGAATCCAACTTGAGCGAACTTCTCAACCGCCGCCTGAACTTACTCGGCGAGCGCAATAACCTCCCTTTGCTCGAGCAGTGCCTGCATGGTATCGAGCGCGAATGCTTGCGCGTAACAGCCGATGCCCGACTGGCACAGACCCCGCATCCTGAAGAGCTGGGTTCGGCCCTGACCAACGATCAAATCACCACCGATTATTCCGAGTCGCTGCTGGAGTTCATCACCCCCGCCCTGCCCGATCCTACGGACACGCTGGCCAGCCTCGACAAGATTCACCGTTTTGCCTACAGCAAACTTGGCAATGAGTTTCTGTGGAGCCCTTCGATGCCGTGCCCATTGCCGGCTGAAGAAGACATCCCGATTGCCTACTACGGCACGTCCAATATCGGCCAGCTCAAGTACGTGTATCGCAAGGGTTTGGCCTTGCGCTATGGCAAGACCATGCAGTGCATTGCCGGGATCCACTACAACTTCTCCTTACCTGAAGCCCTATGGCCTGCGCTCAAGCAAGCTGAAGGTTTTATCGGCACCGATCGCGATTACCAATCAGACGCCTACATCGCCCTGATCCGTAACTTCCGCCGTTACAGCTGGTTACTGATGTACTTGTTCGGTGCTTCTCCTGCACTGGATGCCGGTTTCTTGCGTGGTCGTTCGCACCAACTGGAACAATTCGACGCCGAAACACTGTACCTGCCCTACGCCACCAGCTTGCGAATGAGTGATTTGGGCTACCAGAGCAACGCCCAAGCGGGCCTCACCCCGTGCTACAACAACCTCGACAGCTACACCGACAGCCTACGCAAAGCCGTGGCCACGCCTTACGCACCGTATGTTGAAATCGGGACACATAAAGATGGCGAATGGGTGCAACTAAACACCAACATTCTGCAAATCGAAAATGAGTACTACTCCAACATCCGCCCCAAGCGCGTGACCTACGTCGGCGAACGTCCGATACAGGCTCTGGTCGCACGAGGCGTGCAATATGTTGAAGTGCGTCTGCTAGACATTAATCCGTTCCTGCCGGTAGGTATCGACCTGCCTCAAGCCCGCTTTTTGGACGCTTTCCTGCTGTATTGCGCGCTACAAGAAAGCCCGCAGTTTGAAAGCAGCGAATGTGACAACTGCACCTCCAACTTCTTAAGCGTCGTTAAAGAAGGCCGCCGTCCGGGTTTGCAACTGCAACGTCAGGGCCAAGCGGTTGACCTGAAGGAATGGGCAGCAGAACTGCTGGAAAAAATCGCTCCTGTGGCGGCCTTGCTAGACCAGAACCACGAAAGCGGCCCCCACAGCAAAGCGCTGGACGATCAATTTGCCAAGGTCAAAGACGCGTCCCTGACCCCGTCAGCTAAAGTCTTGGCCAGCATGACCGAACACAAAGAAAGCTTCGCCCAGTTCTCAATGCGCCAAAGCCAGACTCACGCCGAGTACTTTCGCAGCGAACCACTGAGTGCCGAAGACCAAACCGCCTTTGAAGACAAAGCCCGCCAATCGCTGCTGGAACAAACTGAAACCGAGAAAATCGAAGAGGGTGATTTCGACCTGTTCGTGGCTTCGTATCAGGCGAGTATTTTGGCGATTAGTAACTGAGGCCAGCGTCTGAATGCAGGGATATGTAGGAGCAGCCGGTCGACGCTCGATGGCTCGCGATCTTTTGATCGTTAAAAGCAAATGATCGCAGCCTGCGGCAGCTCCTACAGCCCATCTTTGTACTCTTTTTTGTGTCATCTGGATGCTGTCACGCATTTGGCTTGAGAGCACAGTTGCTACAGAGGGGATTCTTGAGCCTATGAACGTTGAATGCTCACAACCTGCACTTGTAGGAGCGAGCTTGCTCGCGATCTTTTGATTTACAGCGGCTCATAACTGAACCTAACCAGTAAAATATCGCACCCAAAACAAGCCTCATACCGTAGCTTGCCAGCACATCAAGCAGGCGCCTTACAACGCCAGAGCCTGCACAAATGCAATATGCAGCGGATTAGTTTCTACGCTCAGCAACTTAATAGCTAATGTGCAGCACACCACAATCAACATCGGTTTAATTAACCGTGGGCCGACCCGAACAGCCGCTCGCGCACCGAGTTGGGCACCCATAAATGCCGCTACGGCCATCGTTATTGCGACCGGCCACAGAATAACGCCTTTGGTGATAAAAATAGCTAATGAACCTAAGTTGCAAGAGGCATTGGCAATGCTTAGTAAAACTCATGGCCCTCATCATGCCAATGCCACACAGCAGAACAAAGCCAACAATAAAAAAGGACCCTACACCCGGGCCAAAGATGCCGTCATAAAAACCCGCGCAAAAAGCCACAAGCGCCAAAATACCCATTAAATCCCACGACATCACACGCCCTCTCTTATAGTTATTAAAGCGCCTTCAGGCGGATGAAATTCAATAGGGTTTTAGTAGCCACGCGCCCCCCCTAAAAGCCACTATTCATTACTCATTAGTTCCTAGAGTTTGCGGCCCTCCTAATGAGAATAACTGCTCAGAGAGTTTATGCTGTCGCTTTAATTGGTTCACATAGAAGTTAAAGACTATAACTTCCCGATGACGTACAGATATAAAAGACCCAGAAGACTGTTCATTGACGTCTAACATTATCTACCTACCCATAGCGCTTGCTCCCTCCACATAATTATGTGGAGGGAACTGTCGAACCGTTAAAGTCTGAGGCTGAGGTTTGTTCAACGCGAAGTTATAAGCATTCATTTATAGCCGATGCATAACATGTCACTACTGGCCTTTTGATAAATGCAAGCTGAAGAACCTGTCGTTATCGACACAATGCAGAAGCCTAAATCAGCCGGATCCGACTGATTTGTAGGGAGCATGGGTAATTAGTAAAGGAATTTACCTGAAGCAATGCTTGTAGCCGCTACGAAGTCACGAAGTCACGATGTAAGCGTAGGACCGCCCTCCAACCCATCGCAGCCTCGTGCCTCGTCAGCTACGACAAGGCTTGCGTTGATCCGGCGCCTTACAGCGCCTTTTCGAAAATTTTGGAGTTACGCTGGAAGTTGTACAGCGAGGCACGCGCTGTAGGCAGGCGCTCCACGCTGCTCGGCTCAAAGCCACGCTCGCGGAACCAGTGAGCGGTGCGGGTCGTCAGTACGAATAAGGTTTTGAGCCCCTGCGCCCGCGCACGACTTTCGATGCGTTCAAGCAACTCATCGCCACGCCGACCGTGACGATACTCAGGGTTGACCGCCAGACACGCCAGTTCACCCGCGTCCGAATCGGCAATCTGGTACAGCGCCGCACAGGCGATGATCATGCCCTCGCGCTCAACCACGCTGAATTGCTCGATCTCGCGCTCTAGCACTTCGCGCGAACGACGCACCAAAATGCCCTGCTCTTCCAAGGGGCTGATCAAATCCAGCAACCCGCCCACGTCTTCAATCGCGGCCTCGCGGGTAACTTCGAATTGTTCTTGGGCAACCAAAGTACCGCCACCGTGGCGGGTAAACAGCTCGGTCAGCAGCGCGCCGTCTTCGGCGTAACTGACGATGTGGCTGCGTGCTACGCCGCCGCTGCAGGCCTCGGCCGCCGCTTCTAGTAGTTCCGCCTGGTAATCGCTGCCCAGACGTTTCATGTGCGCAGGGATTTGTTGTGGCCGCAGCTCACGCACCAGCCGCCCTTCTTCATCAAGCAAACCGGACTCGGCGCCAAACAGCAGCAATTTATCAGCCCCTAGGTCGATGGCGGCGCGGGTGGCAACGTCTTCGCAGGCCAAGTTGAAGCTTTCTCCGGTGGGCGAGTAGCCCAAGGGCGAAAGCAAGACGATAGAGCGCTCGTCCAAAAGGCGATTGATACCCTTGCGATCGACCCGGCGCACTTCGCCAGTGTGGTGATAGTCCACACCATCAAGCACGCCAATCGGCCGAGCGGTGACCAGATTACCGCTGGCCACTCGCAGGCGCGAACCCTGCATGGGCGATGAAGCCATGTCCATGGACAAACGCGCTTCAATCGCAATCCGTAGCTGGCCTACGGCGTCGATTACGCACTCCAACGTCGGCGTGTCAGTGATGCGCATGCCTTTGTGGTAATGCGGCAACAGGCCACGCGCTTCAAGGCGGCTTTCGATTTGTGGGCGTGACCCATGAACCAGCACCAGCCGCACACCCAAGCTGTGCAAAAGCACCAAGTCGTGGACGATGTTGCCAAAATTAGGATGCGCGACACCGTCGCCAGGGAGCATGACGACGAATGTGCAATCGCGGTGAGCATTGATGTAAGGAGAAGCATGACGCAGCCAATTAACGTAATCGTGCATAACCGAAGCCTGTAAAAAATGAGTCGCCTAAAGAGGGCAAAAACAGCAAACGCACAGCAGGCTGAGAGTTATCGTCGAAACAAAATGGGCAACACGCGTGCTCTCCTTATGTATACGGATCAAGCCTGCGGCCGTTTACTGGGCCGGGGTCAGGCAATAGTGTTCAATCAGTTGGCTTAATAGACGCACTGTCGGCTGCAAACGTGACATTTCGAGGTGCTCACCAGGCTGATGGGCACAGGAGATATCACCCGGCCCTAGCACAATGGTCTCGCAGCCAAGCTGCTGAAGATAAGGCGCTTCGGTGCCAAACGCTACCGCTTCGGCGCGATGCCCGGTGAGCCGCTCGGCCACACGCACCAACTCGCTGTCAGCCGCCTGTTCAAATGGCGCAACACCCGCCGCTATCGGTGCGAAGTCGATCTTGACCTGATGGCGCTCGGCCAACGGGTCGAGTTTGCTGCGGATGATTGAACGCAATTGCGTTGGGTCCATGCCCGGCAAAGGCCGCAGATCGAATTCCAGCGAGCATTGGCCGCAAATCCGATTCGGGTTGTCGCCGCCATGAATGCAGCCAAAGTTCAGTGTCGGTTGCGGCACGCTGAACTGCGGGTGGCGATATTCATTCAGCCATTGCTGGCGCAGCCCTTTAAGTTCGGTGATCGCGTCATGCATGGCGTCCAGCGCGCTGTGGCCCAAGCTTGGGTCTGAGGAGTGACCACTGCGCCCCAGAATGTCGATGCGCTCCATCATCACGCCTTTGTGCATGCGGATTGGCTTAAGCCCAGTCGGCTCGCCAATCACCGCGGCACGCCCCAGCGGCCGCCCGGCCTCAACCAGCGCGCGAGCGCCAGCCATGGAGGTTTCTTCGTCACAGGTCGCTAGAATCAATAGAGGTTGCTTGAAGGGCTTGTCCACCAGCGGGCGCACGGCCTCGATGATCAAGGCAAAAAAGCCTTTCATGTCACAGCTGCCAAGCCCTACCCAACGGTTATCCACTTCTGTCAGCTTAAGCGGATCGGTCTGCCACAGTGCTTCATCGTAGGGCACTGTGTCGCTATGGCCTGCCAGCACCAGCCCACCGGGGCCACTGCCCAAGCTGGCGAGCAAGTTGAACTTGCCGGGGCTGACCGGCTGGATCTCGCAGTTAAAGCCCAACTCACCCAGCCAGGTGGCTAGCAAGTCGATCACGGCGCGGTTGGATTGATCCAAGTGAGGCTGAGTGCAACTGACCGACGGCGTGCCGATCAACGCAGCGAATTGCTCTTTGAGGGACGGTAAAGGCATGCGCTGACTTCCTGTTAGCTGGGCGAGGCCCATCATAGAGCCATCTGCGTCAGAGAATAAACCCGCGCGACGCGCCAGCGCGGTGAGTCCTGTACACTGCACGACCTTGGCAGCCACACTTTCCCCGGCTGCGCACCGTTCCTGGATTTTCCGGCCATGCAGAAAGAAACCGAAATCAAGCTCCGCGTCAGCCGAGAAACACTCGCCGCCTTGCGCGAGCACCCTTTGCTGAAAAAACGCAACAAAAGTGGCTGGGAAAGCCGTGAGTTGTTAAACCAATACTTCGATACCCCTGAGCGCGATCTGGCCAAGGCCAAGGTTGCCCTGCGTTTGCGCCGTGACGGTGAAGAGGTGATCCAAACCCTCAAGACCCGCGGCCAAAGTATTGCCGGGCTGTCAGAGCGTAATGAATACGACTGGCACTTGCCAAAGGCCAAGCTCGATATCAAAAAGCTCGAAGGCGAATGCTGGCCTGACGAACTGGCCGAGTTGGACAAAAAAACCTTGAAGCCGATCTTCACCACTGATTTCGTTCGCGAACGTGCTGAAATTTCGTGGGGCCGCGGTAAAGCCAAGGTAGTGATCGAGGCCGCTCTGGATCTGGGCCACGTGATTGCCGGCAAGCACAAAGAAGAAATCTGCGAGTTGGAACTCGAACTGCGCGAAGGCGAGCCGGCCGCATTGCTGGAGTTGGCCGCCGAACTGGCTGAAAAGCTGCCACTGATGCCGTGTGACATCAGCAAAGCCGAGCGCGGGTATCGCCTGTTCGATGCCAACAGCTACACCGTTAGCCTGCCTGCCCCTGAACTGACCCCAGAAACCCCTCTGGACGACGCTTTTGCCGCGCTGGCCTGGCACCTACTGGGCAACAGCCAGCGTTTGGCCGAGCAATATCGCTTCAACGGCCACTGGCGTTTGCTGCAAGACTGGTTACAGCAGTTGATAGACCTGCGTGCATTGGTGAGCAGCCTAGGCCAAGCCGCTCCTCGCCCGTCGACACATACCCTGCGGGCCGAACTGGATTCCCTGCTCGAGGACTGGCGCCCGATTGTGCAAATTGGCCAAGACGATGAAGACGTGCGTAAAGCTGCCCCTGAACAGTTCCTAGAAGAATTGGAAGACCCGCGCTGGGGCCAGTTCTCGCTGAACACCTCGCGCTGGCTGTTGGCCCGTAGCTGGACCATCGACCGTGGCACCACCCGTGGCAACCGTCAGGGCGCCGCACAGTTAGCCAGTTGGCTGCCGCGCCTGCTGTCAGATGAAGCCATTGCGCTGCGTTTGAATCGCTATCAGCAGCAACCCGAAGATCTGGCTGAGCAACTGCCGCGCATCGAGCGCATTCAAGCGTGGTTGCGCTTAGCTCGCGATGTGCTGGAGATCCCGGAAGTCGATCGCTTGTATGGCGAGATGAACAAGTTGCAAGAGTTGGCGAATTTGCCAATCACTGACGACGCCGAAAGCAATGGCCTATTGCTCAACGCGCGTAAGCAACAAACCATTGCCGTTTACCAGAACCGCGCTTGGAAAACTCTGCTGCGCGGTTAAACCTGTAAACCTGTAGGAACGAGCTTGCTCGCTCCTACAACGGGTTTATTCTTTTGGCATGTCCGCGTCTGGCGTTCGCCAAATCAAGCGGGTGGTGTCATAGCCTTGTTGTTGAGCCTTGCTGAGCAATTCGTCACGCGTTTGCTCGTCGATCTGCGGCTTACGCGACAGCAGCCACAAGTAGCGTCGATCCGGGTTACCTACCACCGCGGTACTGTAGCCATCGCCTAGGTACAGCACCCAGTAATCGCCTTTGGTCACGCCCGGCAATAACTTGGATACCCAATTATCAAACTCGACCCACAATTTGTCGGTTTTACCCGGCACCTGCGGGCTAGCCGTACCTTTAGCCTCTTCCCACTTACCATCAGCGGTTTGGCAACGGTTCAACACGCCCACGTTGCCGTCAGGTTGCAGGGTGTAATGCGCTTCAGACTGCGCGCAGTTACGCTGGAAAAACATCGGCAACCGCGCCTGCTCATACCACGTACCCTGATAGCGCTTTAAATCGACATTCTCGACGGTTTTCGGTGCCAGCTTATCGCTGCTAGAGGTTGAGCATCCTGCCAGCACCAGCGCGGCCCCAAGGCCAACTAAAAGACGTTTCATGGCGAACGCTCCTATGAGTGTGGGTTACTTCAAACCTTGCCCTGAGAACATCAGCACTTTATCGCCAGCATATTGCACGCTGATAAAGCTGTTTTTGTCGCCCCAGGTGCAACTCGACATACCCAGCGCGCCCGAACAATCAGTTGGGCTGCCCAGCAATTTTTCGACTTCGGCTTTGGGCATGCCTGCCGAGAGTTTGGAGTAGTTTTCTTGATTGACCTTGCTGCAAGCCGCCAGCAGCACACAGAAAGACAACAACGCCAAAGATCGCAACTTCATGGAAAAGCTCCTGAGTGAGAAATCGGCATCGCTGCCTGCTGCAAGCTTAGAAGAGAAAAGCGCGGGGTGGTTCCCTTGGCCAGAAACGACTGTAGGAGCTGCCGCAGGCTGCGATCTTTTAATCGTTTAAAAGATCGCAGCCTGCGGCAGCTCCTACAGAAGAGGGTGCAGCTAGGTCATTACGCTTTGTGGTACGAGGTGATGCGCGCTACTTCTTCTTTAGACCCCAAGAACACCGCAACACGCTGGTGCAGGCCTTCTGGCTGGATATCCAGAATACGCTGATGGCCATCGGTCGACGCGCCGCCCGCCTGCTCCACGAGGAACGACATCGGGTTGGCTTCGTACATTAGGCGCAGTTTGCCCGGCTTGGACGGCTCGCGGCTGTCGCGCGGGTACATGAACAGACCACCGCGCGTCAGAATGCGGTGTACGTCAGCAACCATCGCGGCCACCCAACGCATGTTGTAGTTTTTGTTCAGCGGGCCTTCTTCGCCGGCCAGCAGTTCGTCTACATAGCGTTGTACCGGTGCTTCCCAGTGACGCTGGTTAGACATGTTGATGGCGAATTCCTGAGTGGTTTCAGGGATGCTGATATTTTCGTGGGTCAGCACAAAGCTGCCCATTTCACGGTCAAGGGTGAAGCCTTTAACGCCATCGCCCAAGGTTAGCACCAGCATGGTCTGCGGGCCGTAGATGGCATAACCGGCGGCCACTTGTTGAGTACCTGGCTGCAAGAACGCCTTTTCGTTCAACGGCTCGTTCTGGCTCAGGTATTCGTTAGGGCAACGCAGTACCGAGAAGATCGTGCCAACCGGCGCGTTGATGTCGATGTTCGACGAGCCATCCAGAGGGTCGAAAACCAACAGGTAGGCGCCTTTCGGGTATTTGCCCGGGATCTGGTAGGCATTGTCCATTTCTTCGGACGCCATGCCGGCCAAGTGACCGCCCCATTCGTTAGCTTCGAGCAAGATTTCGTTGGAAATCACGTCGAGTTTTTTCTGCACTTCACCTTGTACGTTTTCAGTGCCCATGCTGCCCAAAACTCCGCCTAGGGCGCCTTTGGACACGGCGTGGCTGATCTCTTTGCAAGCACGCGCCACCACTTCGATGAGGAAACGCAAATCAGCAGGTGTGTTGTTGCTACGGGTCTGCTCGATCAAATAGCGACTCAGGGTAACGCGAGACATGTAAGGCTCCGAACTAGGGGGAGGGGGCGAAAAAACCCGCGCAGTTTAACGCGTGTTGCCGTGCAAATCTTCTAAACAGACTAAGAACCGACGTAGAGGATGCTGCTGAACCCTTAAATCATCGGAAAAACTGTAGTCGCAGCCTGCGCCAGCGACTACAGAGGTATTACAACGCCTTCCAAATATCGGTCGCGTACTCACGAATGGTACGGTCGGATGAAAACCAGCCTGCCCGCGCCGTGTTCAACACCGCCATCCGCCACCATTGATCTTGGTCGTGCCACAGATGTTCAACGCGCATCTGCGCGTCCCAATAGGAATCAAAGTCGGCACACACCAAAAAGCGGTCATAGTCGATCAGAGAGTCGACAAAGCCGGTGTAACGTGCCGGATCGTCGTGCGAGAACACACCGCCGCGTATCGCTTGCAAGACATCGTTCAGGCGATGAGAGGCGGCAATATCCGGCTCCGCATGGAACTCACCACTGCGCTTGCGAGCCTCGACCTGCTGCGAGCTGAGACCAAAAATAAACATGTTCTCAGCGCCGATTCGCTCACTCATCTCAACGTTGGCACCGTCCATCGTGCCGATGGTCAACGCGCCATTGAGTGCGAATTTCATGTTGCTGGTGCCCGACGCTTCGTAGCCTGCGGTGGATATCTGCTCCGACAAGTCCGCCGCCGGGATGATGTTCTCAGCCAAGCTGACGTTGTAGTTGGGGATAAACACTACTTTGAGCAGGCCACGCACAGTGGGGTCGCTGTTGATGGTGCGGGCTATATCGTTGGCCAGCTTAATAATGAGTTTGGCCTGTGTATAACTGGCCGCTGCCTTACCTGCAAAAATCTTAACCCGCGGCACCCAGTTGTTACTCGGCTCGGCACGAATGGCTTGATACAGCGCGACGGTGTGCAACAAGTTGAGCAATTGGCGCTTGTACTCATGAATCCGCTTGATCTGCACATCGAACATCGCTTCAGGGCTGACCACAATCCCCAGCCGCTCGTAAATCAGCGCCGCCAACGTGCATTTGCTCTGTAGCCGTTGATCGGCAAACTGCTTGCGGAAATCGGCCTGCTCGGCAAAAGGCTCCAGCTTGATCAGTTTGTGTTCCGTTTCATCCAATACATCCTCGCCCAAGGCGTTAACCAGCATCGAGGTCAGTGGCGGGTTGGCCTGAAATAGCCAGCGGCGGAAAGTCACGCCGTTGGTTTTGTTATTGATACGGTCGGGATACAACTTGTGCAGTTCTGCAAACACCGTGCTGCGCATCAACTGCGTATGCAGCCCCGAAACGCCGTTCACGCTGTGCGAGCCCAGAAACGCCAAATTGCCCATGCGCACGCGGCGGCCGTGGTCTTCCTCGATCAACGAGACAGCGCGCAACACGTCAAAATCATGGATGCCTTTTTCGCGCAGCAAGTCGATGTGGTAACCATTGATCAGGTAGATGATCTGCATATGCCGCGGCAGCAGCCGCTCCATCAAACCGACTGGCCATGTCTCCAGTGCCTCGGGCAGCAAGGTGTGGTTGGTGTACGACAAGGTGTCGACGGTAATCTGCCACGCGGTGGACCACTCGATGCCATGCTCATCGACCAGAATGCGCATCAACTCGGCCACGGCAATTGAGGGGTGAGTGTCGTTGAGCTGAATCGAGACATGCTCGGCCAGGTTGAGCAAGGTGTCATGTACGTTCAGGTGGCGACGCAACAGGTCTTGCAACGAGGCCGAAACGAAGAAAAACTCCTGACGCAAACGCAGCTCTTGCCCCGCCTCATTACTGTCCGCCGGGTACAACACACGGGAAATACTTTCTGCGCGCACCACTTCAGCGACGGCGCCCAAATGATCACCGGCGTTGAACCGCCCAAGGTTCAAATCGTGCAGCGCCCTCGCTCGCCACAGGCGCAAAGTGTTGACGCTCGCACCGCGCCAACCGACCACCGGCGTGTCATAGGCAATGGCGCGGACTGTCTCGCTGGGCCACCAGATTTGCCGGGGTTGACCCTGTTCATCCTCTTTAGACTCAACCGAGCCACCAAAACCCACTGAGTACAGCACCTCGG
>NZ_LLWH01000211.1 GCF_001411475.1 Pseudomonas endophytica
AAATCGGGGAGCAATCCTCCAGAGGCCTGGAAGCCAGCCTTGATCTGCAACTGCCACACCGCTGGCAGCTCCAGGCCAACGCCGCCATTGTCCGTGCGCAATACGACAAATTCGATCAAGGCGGCGTGTCGCTCAAAGGCAATCGCCCTGCCGAAGTCCCGCGCCGTACCGCCAACCTGTGGTTGAGCAAAGCGCTGACTGATGACGTCAACGCGGGCGCTGGTGTGCGTTATGTCGATGCGCGATACGCCGACCTGGCCAACACCGCCGTGCTGCCAAGCTATACCGTGGTGGATGCCACCGTGAGCTGGAAAGCCCTGCCTAAAACCACCCTCGGCCTGCGCCTGAACAATTTGTTCAACCGCCAATACGCCTTAAGCCAATACAATGACGGCCAACAATGGATCATGGGTGAACCGCGGTCGGCCTTTGTCACGGCGGATTACACCTTTTAAGCACAACACATGACCTGTAGGAGCGAGCTTGTCTCGCGATCTTTTGATCGTTTAAAAGATCGCGAGCAAGCTCGCGCCTACAGGATTGATCGGTAAATGAATGAGCAATCTCACTCTCACAAAACTCGCCTGGACACCCTTGGGCCACGGCCATTGCCATCACCAGTTCACGCTGCGCGATGCCAATTTGCACGTCGCCGCCGGTGAGTTTGTGGGGTTGATCGGGCCTAACGGCAGCGGCAAAACCAGCTTGTTGCGCTGCGCCTATCGCTTTAGCAAGCCCGAGGCGGGCGAGGTGCATCTCGGTTCGCACTCCCTGTGGCAACAATCACCGCGCTGGTGTGCCCAGCGCATCGCCGTGGTGCTGCAAGAGTTCCCTGATGCTTTTGGCCTGACCGTTGATGAAGTGGTCGCCATGGGCCGTACCCCGCATAAAGGGCTGTTCGACGGTGACACCCATGCTGATCGTGAGCTGGCAAAAAACGCCCTCGAATCCGTCGGCCTGCAAGGCTTTGAAGACCACGCCTTCGCAACTCTCTCGGGCGGTGAAAAACAGCGCGTGATCCTGGCTCGCGCCTTGGCGCAGCAACCTGAACTGCTGATCCTCGACGAGCCCACCAATCACCTCGACCCACGCTATCAGCTGGAGTTGTTGCAATTGGTCAAGCGCCTAAACATCGGCACTCTGGCCAGCATCCATGACCTCAATCTGGCCGCCGCTTTTTGCGACCGTTTGTATGTGATCAACCACGGCACGATCATCGCCAGCGGCACCCCGCGCGAGGTGTTAACCGTCGAATTGCTACGCAACGTGTTTGGTGTCGACGCATTAGTCGATGACCATCCGCTGGCTGGCTACCCGCGCATTACTTGGATAACCCACCCATGAAGCTGATCCACCTCGTGCTGTGCTTCAGCGCTTTATTCGGCGCCCAATTGGCCTGCGCTGACGCCACCCAATACCCGCTGACGATTAAAAGCTGCAACCGCGACGTGACCTTCAATGAAGCCCCCAAACACGCGGTCAGCCATGACATCAACATGACCCAGATGATGCTCACCTTGGGCCTCAAGTCGCGCATGGCCGGGTACAGCGGCATCAGTGGCTGGAAGTCAGTCACCCCGCAAATGAAGGCCATTCTCGAGGGTCTGCCGGAGCTGGCCAGCAAGTACCCATCGGTTGAAACGTTGCTCAATGCCAACGTTGACTTCTTCTTCGCCGGTTGGGATTACGGCATGCGTGTGGGCGGCGACCTTACGCCGCAAACGCTGACCCCGCTGGGCATCAACGTGTATGAATTAACCGAGTCGTGCGCCTTTGTGATGAAACGCCCTGCGGCGAGCATGCAAGACACCTACAACGATCTGCTAAACCTCGGCAAAATCTTCGACGTGCAAGACCGCGCCAATACGCTGATCGCACAGATGCAGGCCAAGATCGCCGACGTGCAAAAGACCTTGCCCGCCACTAAGCCCCGTGTGTTCCTGTATGACAGCGGCGAAGACCGGGCCATGACGTCGGGCAAGCTGGGCATCCCCCACGCGCTGATTGAAGCCGCTGGCGGTGATGACATTCTTAGCGACATCGACGCCAGTTGGACCCGCATCAACTGGGAAACCGTGGTCGAGCGCAACCCGCAAGTCATCGTGATCGTCGACTACAGCGAAGTCACCGCCGAGCAAAAACAGCACTTTCTTGAAACCAACCCAGCCCTGCAATCGGTCGATGCGATCAAACACAAACGCTTTATCGTCATCCCGTATGTACAAGCCACGCCGGGGATCGACAACGTGCAGGCCATCGAAACCCTGGCCAACGGGTTCCACGCACAATGATGGCTCGCCGCTATGCCCTGCTCTTGATGGGCCTTGGCGCCTTGCTGCTGGTGTCGTGCGTGGTGTCACTGGGTTTTGGTCCCGCCCGAGTGCCCGTGGAAGTGGTGTGGCACATCCTGCTGAATAAAGTGTTCGGCATGGGCGAAGTGCGCTGGAGCGCCGGGCAGGAACATATCGTGTGGCTGATCCGCGTACCGCGCATGTTGCTTGGGGCGTTGGTGGGTGCGGGCCTTGCGCTGATTGGTGCGGTATTACAAGCCGTGACCCGCAACCCGCTGGCCGACCCGCATTTGCTCGGTGTGACCAGCGGCGCCACCTTGGGCGCAGTGATTGTGGTGTTGCACGTGGGCGAAATCGTCGGCCTGCTGACCTTGCCGATCGCAGCCTTTATCGGCGCCCTGCTGAGCATGCTGCTGGTACTGGCCATCGCCAGCCGACAAGGGCGCCTGGACAGCGACCGCCTGCTGTTGTGCGGCGTGGCCGTGTCTTTCGTGATGATGGCCGTGGCCAATACCCTACTGTTTATGGGCGACCATCGCGCCAGTTCCGCTGTGCTGTTCTGGATGCTCGGAGGCTTGGGGTTAGCGCGTTGGGAACTGCTGGCGATACCGAGTTTGGTGGTAGTCACAGGCTTGGTGTTTCTGCTGGGCATGGCCCGCCCGCTCAACGCCTTGATGGCGGGCGAACAAACCGCTGTCACCCTGGGCCTTAATGCACGCAATGTGCGGCTCAAGGTTTTTTTGATCGCCTCGCTGATGACCGGCGTACTGGTGGCCATCAGCGGTTCGATCGGCTTTGTCGGCCTGATGATCCCGCACATCGCCCGCCGCTTGGTGGGCGCAGAGCATCGACGTTTACTGCCCGTCTGCGCCCTGCTCGGCAGCGTGTTTCTGGTGTGGGTCGACGTGGCAGCGCGCACCTTGATCGCCCCCGAAGACCTGCCTATCGGCGTGGCCACTGCTGCAATAGGCGGTTTGTTCTTTATCGGGTTGATGCGCAAGCAGCGTTGACAGGTTTACAGCTCATCCTTGGTCGGTGCCGTAGGCGCAACATCAGGAACGGCCGCAGGCTCCCAGGTCTTTAAAACGGGCCCGGCTATCGACCACTGCGCGCTGGTGACGATGACCTCAAGATCGCCGATAGAGGCCACATGGCGCACATAATCCCGAGCGCTCATCTGGTTAGCCTTTAATGAATCCAGCAGAACCTGGCCAGACTCCCTGAACATCTGACTTTCCATCTCTTGCGACCACACACTGGTGCGGTAACTCAACAGCGCACCATCACGGGTCGAGAGGTATAACAATGGATAGACCGGCTCAGTTGAAGTACTGGGAGCAGTCCCGTGCAGCTTGCCGAGCATTGCGCCCAAATCCTTTGGAGAAAAGAAATTGGCATACACCTGATCGCTCACCTGCGTTGCGGGCTTTTTAGGAGCGGCCAGGTAAAAGGCGCTTGGGTAAAAACCTGGTGGAAGTGCACCGAGGTGCGCTTCTGGCGATAACAAATAATCACCGTAACGCGTATAGCCTTTGGCATTCACCGGCTCTGCAACGACAAATTCCGTCCCCCTTAAACTTTGCAAGACATATCCGCTCTGGCGCGTCTCACGCTCACCCATATTTTCGTGGGCATAACGCATGGCATCTGTCTCGCGGGTAAAAATCTGACTGTAAATCGGCCCCACCACAGGCCCGCGCCACTGAAGCGGCGGTTGTGGTTTCCAGGCCTGTGTGACACGGCCACGAGGCCCCCACAGAGGGCTCGCGACCACAACCTCCAGACGCCCTGCGCGCGCGACGTCGAGCACATAAACCTCAGGGCTCAACGTATTGGCTCTGAACCGCATCTGTAGCGTATTGGCTTTAACTTTTTGTCGCTGTTGAGCCGGGGGCGATAAATGAATCTTCAACTGATCCTCTGTCTCGCTTTGGCTGACCGTGTACTTCAATAGGGCGCCGTCTTGGGCTGAAAAATAATGCGTCATGACACCCTGGGGCATCTTGAGCGCCTCAAAAAGCACGTGGGGAGGGATCATGTTGCGACTCAATTGTTCTTCCACCTCTGGGCGCCACAGCTGCAACGGGTAAACACGGGGCGACTGATAAAAAGCGACCAGTGCGCAGTCAGCAGCAATGCCTGAAATCAGAGGTGGCACCAGCAAATTTTCTGGGTCAAACCTTTCACTAAACATGGCCACCGGCAGCGTCGCAAAAAAACGCCCGTCCGGCCGTCGATATACCAGCCCGCCATACACCGCATTGACTCGCCGTGCAATCCTTTCATGGGCATAGCGGGCGGCCTGATCAGCATCCAGAAAATCCGGGCTTAATGACAACGCTCCGGCGTGTTTGTACGGCACCCAGTGCGAGTTGACCCGGCCAATCGTGCTCCATTGGGCACTGGTACGGAGCACACTTAACTCACCGGCATTCGCCACTAACTGGATGTAAGACAGGGTGGGCTCAACGTCGGCCATCACGTTTCTGGCCAGCTCCATCTCCCCGCCCTCGTCAGGCGGCAGTAGAGCAAAGAGCTTTTGCTCGTCGGCCGATAACACCGAAACATACTTCAACAACGCCCCGTCGCGAGTCGCGATATAAACAGGGAGCGAACGGTGATCGGTACGAAAGCCCAGTTCCAAGGCGATATCGACCGCGTTTTTCAGCGATTGGGGATGGATAAAGTTTTTGAATAACAAGCTCTGAACACCGGGGACTTGATCCGCAGCGTGATGTTCAGCTTCGCAGCCATATACCGCGATGATTTCAAAACCGTCGGGCAGTACCAGGTCTGCGGCGTCCTGTGGCGAAAGCGCACGCAACAGGAAAAAATCCATTAACCCGGTCACCGGCTGAGTGATCAAAAACTGATCAGTTCCCGCATTGCGCAGGATAAACCCGTAATTGCTATCGCACGTCTGCTTGATGCGGGACAGCATGTAGTCCAGGGTTTGCTCTTCGCTGGTCAGGACAGGACTAAAAGCAGGACGATTAATGATGACACGCTCAATATCCAGCGCCTCAGATGCAACGTACCTCGCGAACGTCGCGTCGACCGGCCCGGTCTTTGAGTGCCAGACCTCTGTGGACTGAATGACGCTCAACGCACCGGCACTGGCCAGCTCGCGGATGGCCAACTCGGCAGAAACGAAAGGTGGCGCCCGCTTTTCTACCGCATCCGCCAGTTTTTCGTACAGCCGTTTCTCCCGCTCGGACCCGCTGCATTGATACTTGATCAATGAGCCGTTCAAACCCGACAAATAGCTGATAGGGGCAAACGGGCTGAGACTCAGCATGATGTACATATCGGGCGAGAGAAAGAAGTCAAAACGCGTGGCGGCTTCTTCAGGGTGCCCTAAAAGGTCACCCGGGAGCTTCTCATAATCTGCGCCGCGCGAATGATAAAAAGCACAGCAGGTGTAATCGTCCGGGTGTATCAACTGACCGTTAGCGTCTGTGGATAAAAAGAGCCAAGGCTCAAAATAAACGCTTTCATTCTTGACCGGCCGTGTCGCAAAAAACTGGCCATTTCTCGCCTGCAGGATGCAGCCACTGTAGGCAACCTCCTTGCGATCTCCAATCAGTTCATGAGCGAAGCGCGCAGCGTCGTCCAAGTGTTGAAAAGGCGGGCTCAAGGGCGGTAGCGTCAGTTGCACATTAGAAGGAGCCCGAAGTAAAGATCGGACAGCGGTTGACTCTGGCATGGTGTACGTCCTGTATGAAGGGGGCGATTTAACGCAATGACACTTATCGTCCCCTTCACACCTCATACAGATGCGGTACTTAGTTACGCAGCCGCAACCTTACGGCCACTGTCAGAGTTCATCTTTAATGACCGTTGATGGCGAGCGCAGCCACGGCACTTGCCGGCTGACCTTTACCGGCTCGTGCCCTTTCCAATCGGCCGTTATCCAGCCAACGCGAGACCATTTTTCACCCGGTTCAACCACCACCAACTCCCCGGCTTTGACCAATTTGCCGATGTATTCACGCTCCGTTTCCTGGCCTTTTTCGACCCAGTCCTGATTCAAATACTGGTTTTCCCAATAGTCGTAACCCGAGATCAGTTCACACAAGTCATCTTCCGCTGCACCCGCACGCCCCACATACTTTAATAAAGAGCCGTCATTGCCTGATGCAAAGGCTATGTTGAGTGAAAACTCTAGACGTCTGAGGCTCTTGGTCATAAAGCAGATATCCACCGGCCAAAACGTGTGATCGACCCAGTTACGCTGCTGCGGCCTCGCCAGATTTGGCCTTACCGGGCAACGCGCATAGTAGACCGCGATTGGGCTATACCCCCCCGGTAACATCGGTAAGGGGCGTAACTGACTGGTTGCCCGCTCGAACAAGGCATTGAGGAAAATCGTGTCTTGAGCCTTGGCTGCTACGCCGTTGGTGACAGGTTCCAGCGGAACGTAACAGTGGGTCGTGGACGAGAAAAACACTGCCCCGACGACATCACTTGTGTGGGGACGCTGGATTTTGCGATGACTATAGAGGGCCGCGTCATCGATATGGCTGAAGACCGGCCCCAATGCAGGCACATTGGGAGCCGTGCCAGTCGTGGCGGCTATCTCCAGCGCATACGGACGCCATGCCGTTGTGACGCGTCCCGGCGTTGCCCAGAGGTTATCGGTCAAGAGGACTTCCAACTGCCCGCTGGCCGCTACTTTGCGCACGTAATCCGGGGAGCGCAGCGTATTGGCGTTCAACAGTTCCAGAACTGACGTGTTAGGCCCCCACTGACTGTCCAGGTCCAACACCGTGTTGAGGTTATCAGCGCGATAACTCAGCAACGCCCCATGGCGGGTAGAGATAAACATCTGTGGATAATCATGACGCCCGGGTGTCTTATCGCGAACAGTGCTCGACAGCACGGCAAGATTCACCATGTCTGTCGGGGCAATAAAATCGGCATAAACGTCATCAGACACTCGTGCAACAGGCTCTTTGGGCGTAGCCATATAGACCGAATCCAACACAAACCCTTCAGGCAAGCTGTAATTCTGGGAACCGAAAGGCCGTGGGAAAATCTGCCCCAATAAAGCATTACGCGCAGGCAGCGGCTCTGTGGCCATGTAATGATCGCTGTTCAGGCTTTTGAGAATCACCCCGAACTGAGCCTTGGCCCGATCACCCATTCGCTCGTGCACATAACGCACGGCAGCCAGGGCCTGTGTGAACAAAGGCGTCAACGCGGGTTGCAGACGAGCCTCGTAGACTGTTTCAGGTGCTTGTGCCGGCTTCCAGTCAGGCTTGATTTCGCCCCGCTCGCCCCACAACGGGCTGGCGACCACCACCCTCAAGTCGCCCACGCGGGCTACTTGGCTCACATACTCGCTAGGTTTCAAAGCGCCGGTGCGCTGTTTAATGCGCATTGAGTTGTTGTACACCTGCTCAGGGTGCGCCTCAGGTGGCGAGACTCGCGGCAGAAATTTCTTTTCCAGGTCTGCACCCGAGAGCGTGTACTTAAGCAGTGCGCCATCCTGCGCCGAGAAGTAGCGGGCACTTCCTACACGCTCAAGCAAGGCTGTACGCAGTTCATGAGGCTCAAACATGTTGCGATTGAGCTGTTCTTCATGTGCCGTGCGCCATAGTTGTAATGGCTGGGAGCGGTGTGTGTGATAAGTCGCGATCACTTGACTGCCCCACGGAACAAGAGCGGTCATCTCGGGAGGAAACACCACCGATGAGTCAAAGGTTTCAGTAGTAACCGCCAATGGCTCGGTAGCGACATAGCGGTTGTCATCACGCCGCAGGATCAGCCCGCCGTAGGTGAAATCTGTCCGGCGTGCAACCTGCTCATGGGCATAACGCGCGGCATCGTCCATTTCAAGAAAGACCGGGCTCAAGGTACGACGCATAAAGCCTTCAAACGGTTGCCAAGTTGAAAGGACTTTTCCTTCCCGCCCCCAGACATCACTGCCGCGCAGCACTTCAAGTTCGCCGCCGTGTGCCAATGAGTGGATCACAGCATCGATTTTTTCAACACCCGATAACACGTTGTGCAAGACCTCAATATCGCCCCCCTTGCTTCTCGGTAACCGTGCAAACAGGGTTTTTTCTACGTGAGAGAACCGGGACACGTACTTCAACAGCGCCCCGTCACGCGCCGCAATGTAGAGAGGCAACGCTTGCGTCCGGCCAGCCGGGGTCAGCTCTTGGGCTTTCAATAGCGCCTCGTTGAGTGACTCAATATGCAAAAAGTTTTTATACACCGAAGGCATATCCTTCGGGATAAGCGCTGGATCACGGTACTCACCGTCACTGCCGTACAACGCGAAGACAGCAAACTGCGCAGGCAGCTCAGGATGGCCATCACTGCCCGCGGGGAATGCTCGCGCAAGGTCAAAATCCATCGTGCCCGTCACGGGTTGCGAAACGATGAATGTGTCACTCGCGGTACTTTTGAGAATAAATCCGTAATGTGGGTCGGTAATCGCCTTGATGCGAGACAGAGCATATTCAAGCGCCAGTTGCTCACTGTCCAGCAACGGTCCCAAAGCCGGGCGCTGGACAATCACACCTTCGACCACACTTGGCTGGCGGGTGGTTTCAAAGAACTCAGGGGTAAGCCGCCCGACGTGCCCAGCCCACACGTCAGCAGACTGGACCACGCTGACCTTCAATGTGGCACTGACCTGTTTGAGGTACGAAAGCATTTTGACGTGGACGTCACTGTCTTCCAAGGCCTGAATGAGCACTTGACGGAGTGTGTTTTCATCAGACGCCCCACTGGCCACAACCTTGAGCAACGAACCATTGAACCCTGACAAATAATGGACCGGCGCAAAACTAACCACCCCCCACACATCATGTAAATCTTCGGGCAGAAAAAAATTAGCCACGTAGTTCACTTCATCTTTGGTCAACCCCTCAAAAGAGGTTTGCTCGATGGCGAGCCGGTGCAAGCGCGAACTGTAGAACGCGTAACACGTGTATCCAGCCGGGTGCAGGAGCTCGCCCTTGGCGTTGGTCGACATGAACTGCATGTAACTGCTTTTGCTCTCGTCAGATTTCTCAGGTCTCGAGGGCACATAACGGCCTTGCGGAGTTTTCAAAATAACCCCGCGATATTCCATATCACGATGATCGCCTATCAGTTCATGGGCAAATCGCGCAGCATCATCAGGGTTCACAAAAGACGGACCCAATGTCGGCAAATGGCCAGTGACATTAGCGGGAAACGTTAATTGAGGGATTTCGTAGGCAGGATCCATGGGCGCTCAGTTCCTTGATTGAGTTGAAGTCGGCACAGGCTCGACGTTGCTCAATCCTTCACGGTGTAAGGTGCGCGCCGGTGGTAATTATTTAGCTATTGGCCCTTCAAACATTAAATCGCAGGCTTTTCCATAACGCTCCAAACGCTCTGCCCATGCATGACTTGATCGCTCCACACACCTGCTTACACCTCACGGGTGACCGCATTGCTGTGGTCACCCGTTATTAGATGGGAAAACGTTACAACTCGTCATGCCAAGGGATGGAGGAGACACTTTCACCATTTACTGGAGCCATCTGCACCACGGCTGGATCATCCCAATCGACCTGTGGCACAGCAGAACGGGTAATCGTCAGACTGTTATCCACATCGCCCTTGGTCGGCCACAACCGGCTGACCACCACTACGCTTAACTGTCCGCTGTTGAGTACGCGGTTCAAGAGCTCAGAGGGTTTAGCGGCGGGAAGCGTCTCGGTGGACTCACTCCGTGTGGTTCGGTCCGGTTGGTTATTTTCAACAAAGTAGCCTTCATAGGTGAGATTCGCACCGCTGACAGGCTGGCAGAGTTGTCGCGTCCCCATCGCGGTGCCCCGCACGTACTTCAGTAACGCGCCGTCACGGGTCGAGTGATAGATCACGCTGAAGCTGTTATCGGCATCATAGGTTTTTAAGAGACTGGTGGCGTAGCAGATATCAACAGGCCAGAACATATTGTTCAACACCTCGTTCTCCAGATCGCTATAACCCGCCTCGCGGGTGGCAGTGCGGGAAAACAACAAGCTTGTGCGTGAATAACCAGAAGGGAAGATCGGCACCGGGTGCAACTGTCCGTCAACATGTTTGTGTGTAAACAGAATGGTTTCCGGTGCATTGGCCACCTCGCCATCCGCAATCGGCTCTATGGCCACATAGGTGTTGTAGTCGGACTTTTGCAAAATACCTGCAACGGCATTCACACGAACAGGCCCTACGATTTTCAAATGGGCATAGCGCGCAGCATCATCGGCATGGGCAAATACCGGGCCTAACACAAAACCTCTGGAGCTCGGAACCGGTAACGGCGCAGCGGCCCGGTAAGGCACAAATGTAGAGGTCACTTGCCCTAAAGCATTCCACACGGGGCTTTTAATCAGCACGTTCAACCGACCACTCGCGGCGATCCGGTGAACATACTCCGTAACATGCAAGTGTCCCGCCCGCATCTGCGAAAGCAACACTTTGCCTGAGCCATCAAACACTCCGCCGTTTAATTCGCTAGCCAAATTTAAAGGCGTATAACTCAACAAAGCGCCGTCATTGGTTGAAATATAAACAGGGACGTCCCCCGTAAAGGCGCCTATTTGCTGTTTGATCATGGCGACCAGCGCCAATGCATCGGCAAGGTCCACAGGCGTGACGAACGCAAGCAGAGTATTGAGATTACGAACATTTTCAGAGTCTTTGGGGGATGCAAACAGCTTCGCCGGTGCTCCCAAATAAACCGCATGAAACACGAACTCGGCCGGCAGCGTATTGTTTTTCGCCGCCAACGCCCGCGGGAAAAACCTGTCCAGCGAAAGAGGGCCATCCTCCACCGGCATCGTTGCGACATACTCTTGGCTGTGGGTGCATTTCAAGATGAAACCCAATTGTCGTTTCGTGCGGGCCCCCATGTGCTGATGGGCATAACGCACGGCATCCTCTTCTTGAGAAAAGACAGGGCTGTACTCAGGTTGCTCAGTCGCCTGAGACACGGCAACGGGTGTCGGTGAAGGTCTCCAAGAGGTGTCGACCTTGCCCGGATTGCCCCACAGAGCACTGCCCTCCACGACATAGAGATCACCTGTTCGTACAATCTGCGCAACATACGCCGTCGGTTTGAGCGTGTTGTTGCGCAATTTTAATTGCAACGTGTTATGCCGCACGTTTTCAGGATGATCCGTGGGTGGAGCTATTCGTGGCGTAAATTTTTTTTCAAGCACTGAGCCGCTAGGCACATATTTCAATAACGCGCCTTGCGACGTCGAAAGAAAGCGAGAGGCCGCCCAGTCTCGATCCTGGATCGCGCTATACACCTCATGCGGCTCAAGCATGTTGTGATAAAGCTTCTGCTCATCGCCTGGAGGGGACAGCATAGAGGGCGGCGCACGATGGGAATGGTAGAAGCCCACGATGCTGGCGCCATTGGGCGTCAAATCCAGCCGCTCCCGAGGGATGACACCATTTGGATCAAAGGTTTCACTACGCCCGGCCAAAGGCTCGGTGGCCACGAAGCGTTTATCAAGCCGCTGAAAAATGAGCCCTCCAAAAATGTGCTCCCCGACGGGGGACTGCTTTATTTTTTTGTGCACATACCGCGCTGCGTCTTCAGCCGTAATAAATAAAGGGCTCAAGGCCCGACGGCGCAAATGCGCGTAGGGTGCCCAGTCAGCCCTCACCTTGCCCACTCGCCCCCAGAGATCGCTGTGATACATCACCTTCAGCTCACCCATTTGAGCCAGGCGTTGTATGTAGGTGGTAGGTGATACATGACCGTCGAGAAGGTCGCGTTTGATCTCCAGCCCCACGCCCTCGGCAGCACTCAGTTGGCGCGTAAATGGCTCTTCGGCCATGGTGCTGGAAGGCTGATACTCCAACAGGGCACCGTCACGGACCGTGATGTACAACGGCAAAGGCGGTACATCGCGACCAAAGCGCAAAGCCAGTGAAAACATAACGCCAGACGCCAACGCATTGGGATTGATAAAGCGTTTATAGACTTGAGTCTGTTCTGCAGGCAGGTGATCGGGGTCGTGATACAAGCTGTCACAGTAATACAACGCAACAACATCAAGATCGCGAGGAAGGATCAGAGCGCCGGCAGCGTTTTTTTTGAAAATGTTCTTGGGATCGAACGTAGACGCGGTTCCCAAAACCGGTTCTGTTGCCAGGTACTGCTCCTTATTCCGGACTTTAAGGATGTAGCCATATTGCCGTTCAGGCTGTTGATAAAGCCGTAACCGCGCGAACTTCACGGCGTCTAGACTGGATGCAAAAAAAGGGCTGTAAGCGGGCTGCTGGACTTTTTTGCTGATCGTCTGAACAGGCGAGGAAAGATTATAAATATCAACATCCGCGCCTAACTTGCCGACCTTCCACCCCCAGATTTCGTTGGATTGAATAACGCTGAGTTCGCCCACTGCGGCCACTGAGCGAATGTAATCAATCATGGGTTTTTTTCGATCCAACGCACGGGCAAACGCCACCCTCACAGCCTCTTCATCTGCCGAGCCGCTAGGGACATATTTGATCAGCGAGCCATTGAGGCCCGATAAATAAGCGGCAGCCGCAAAGCCACGCATACCGATGGCAAATACAACATCAGGCGGCGAAAAAAAATTCATCGACGTCGTCACCGCCTCACTTGACCACGTCGGGAAGGCTTTGCTGATTTCATCGGCGCTGTTGGGATGGGAGTGATAAAAGGCATAACAGGTGTAGCCATCAGGGTGCAGCAGATTGCCGTGTGCATCGCTGGACATCACCAAATGAGGGCTGAACATCCTGCTTGCCCCTTTAACAGGCTGTGTGGCAAAAAACTGTCCGTCAGCGCGGCGTAATATCACCCCCCCATACTCAACATCTCGTTTGTCGCCAATCAGCTCATGGGCATATCGAGCGGCATCATCGGCATAAGGGAACCCAGGGCTTAACTGCGGTAACGTCATTTGGGTCGCGCCTGCGGCACGCTCGAAACGGGAAGTAAAAAAGCTTGTCATCAAAAATCTCCTGGCTCTGAACTGTTCACGCAACGGCGTTGCGCTTGAGCATCATCATCAGGACCTTTCTCTTTATGGCGGTGGTAACTATTTACCGGACCGCCGCCGACCTGCTAAAGCACCAACACGGGGCCCATGAGTGCCCGCAGATCATCTTCAAGACCTCCAATGGTGCACTACCGCGCGCAAGCCCGCCCCAACTCTGCGCACAAGACGTCTTTCAGCATTTCGGCACAACCCTTGCTTATGCCCTTGTCAGTGCAGGTATTGGCTCGCCAACCATCAGAACTCTGGAGATCGCACCATGAAGCGTCGTAGCCTGATCAAAGCTTTCACCCTTTCAGCATCCATCGCTGCCATGGGCCTGACCTGGACGGTGCAAGCTGCCGAAACCATCAAGGTCGGGATTCTGCATTCGTTGTCCGGGACCATGGCGATCTCCGAAACGTCGCTCAAAGACATGGCCTTGATGACCATTGACGAGATCAACGCCAAAGGCGGTGTTAACGGCAAGATGCTCGAAGCGGTGGTGGTCGACCCGGCGTCGAACTGGCCGCTGTTCGCCGAAAAAGCCCGCCAGTTGCTGACCCAGGACAAGGTCGCAGTGGTGTTCGGCTGCTGGACTTCGGTATCGCGCAAGTCAGTACTGCCGGTGTTTGAAGAACTCAACGGTCTGTTGTTCTATCCGGTGCAATACGAAGGCGAAGAAATGTCGCCTAACGTGTTCTACACCGGCGCAGCGCCTAACCAGCAAGCAATCCCTGCCGTTGAATATTTGATGAGCGAAGACGGCGGCAGCGCCAAACGCTTCGTGTTGCTGGGCACCGACTACGTGTACCCGCGCACCACCAACAAGATCCTGCGTGCCTACTTGCATTCCAAAGGGGTGGCCGACAAGGACATTCAGGAGGTGTACACCCCGTTTGGTCATAGCGATTACCAAACCATCGTGTCCAACATCAAAAAGTTCTCGGCAGGCGGCAAAACCGCGGTGATCTCCACCGTGAACGGCGACTCCAACGTGCCGTTCTATAAAGAGCTGGCCAACCAAGGCTTGAAAGCCACCGATGTGCCGGTAGTGGCCTTCTCGGTCGGTGAAGAAGAGCTGCGCGGTATCGACACCAAGCCGTTGGTGGGCAACTTGGCCGCTTGGAACTACTTCGAGTCTGTAGAGAACCCGGTCAACAAAAAGTTTGTGGATGACTGGAAAGCCTACGCCAAGGCCCACAACTTGCCGGGCGCTGACAAAGCCGTCACCAATGACCCAATGGAGGCCACCTACGTCGGCATTCACATGTGGGCGCAGGCGGCGGAAAAAGCCAAGTCCACCGAGGTTGATAAAGTCCGCGAAGCCATGGCCGGCCAGACCTTCGCCGCGCCGTCGGGCTACACCCTGACCATGGACAAGACCAACCACCACCTGCACAAGCCGGTGATGATTGGCGAGATCCAAGACGACGGCCAGTTCAACGTGGTCTGGCAGACCCAAGAGCCGATCCGCGCCCAGCCGTGGAGCCCCTACATTCCTGGCAATGACAAAAAACCGGACTCCCCGGTGAAAGGTAACTAAAGCCCTAAGAAGCTCTCTGTAGGAGCTGCCGAGGCACGAAGGCTGCGATCTTCTGATCGGAAAGATCGCAGCCTTCGGCAGCTCCTACGGGGACATTTGCGCGCCATTGCTGATGCGTATCCCCCTTGAACAGGGACACTTGCTATGCCCACTGCCCTTTACCGCTTTATCTGCGCACTCGTGTTGCTGCTGCCATTGGGCGCATATGCCGATGACGCCAGCGAGTTCGCAGCCGCCAATAACTCCGCGCAAGCGCAGTTACTCGAACGCTGGGCTGCACAGCCTGTACCCGCCCGCGTTGAGCTGATCAACAGCCTGCAACAAGGCCAAATCACCGTCGACGGCCACGTCAAAACCTTGCGCCTGAACAACCGTCTGCGCGGTCTAGTCGAAACCGCGCTGGCCAGCCATCAACTGCTGGCCGCCGACCCGAAACTGCGCCTCGGTGCCGCCCAACAGCTGCAAAAATCCGCCAAACCGGCGCAGCTTAAATTCCTCGACCAGCAACTGGCCGAAGAGACTGACAGCGATGTGCATACCGCATTAAGCCTGGCACTGGCTAACCTGCAACTGGCCGATCCCAACCCGACGGTGCGCTTAAGCGCAGTACGCCTGCTCGGTGAAACCGGCGAGCCGCTGGCCCGAACCCGTCTTGAAAACCTGCTGCAACCGGACGTCGAAACCGACCAGATTGTGCGCACTGCCACGGAAACCAGCCTGGCCCAGGTCAAACGCAAACTGCTGATCGGCGACCTGTTGGGCCAAGCCTTCAGCGGCTTGTCGCTAGGCTCGATTCTGTTGCTCGCGGCACTCGGCCTGGCCATCACTTTCGGTTTGTTGGGGGTGATTAACATGGCCCACGGCGAGATGCTGATGATCGGCGCCTACTCGACCTATTGTGTGCAACTGCTGTTTCAGCGCTTCGCCCCCGATGCCATCGAGTTCTACCCGTTGCTCGCCTTACCGGTGGCGTTCTTCGTCACCGCCGCCATCGGTATGGTTCTGGAGCGCACCATCATTCGTCATCTGTACGGTCGCCCACTGGAAACCCTGCTCGCCACGTGGGGCATCAGCCTGATCCTGATCCAACTGGTGCGGATGTTGTTCGGCGCGCAGAACGTCGAAGTCGCTAACCCGGCTTGGCTTTCGGGCGGGCTGCAAGTGCTGCCCAATCTGGTGCTGCCGTACAACCGCTTGGTCATCATCGTCTTCGCCTTGGCCGTGGTCGTACTGACCTGGCTGCTACTGAACAAAACCCGCCTCGGTTTGAACGTACGTGCGGTCACTCAAAACCGCAACATGGCCGCCTGCTGCGGCGTGCCCACCGGGCGGGTGGACATGCTCGCCTTCGGCCTCGGCTCCGGCATTGCTGGGCTGGGTGGCGTGGCTCTAAGCCAGATCGGCAACGTTGGCCCAGACTTGGGCCAGGGCTACATCATCGACTCATTTCTGGTGGTGGTGCTGGGCGGCGTCGGCCAACTGGCTGGCACCGTGTACGCGGCTTTCGGGCTGGGCATCGCGAACAAAATTCTTGAACCACAGATCGGCGCCGTGCTCGGCAAAATCCTGATTCTGGGGCTGATCATTCTGTTTATCCAGAAGCGCCCGCAAGGTCTCTTCGCGCTTAAAGGACGGGTGATCGACTGATGAATCAGCCACTGATGATTACCGCGACACAAAAAGCCGGCCCTGCCGTCACCGCACTGGTGGGTGGCCTCATCTTGCTGGGGCTACTGGCCTTGCCGCTGCTCTCGCTGCTCCCAGCTGACAGCCCGTTTCAAGTGTCGGCGTACACCCTGACCTTGGTGGGCAAGATCCTCTGCTATGCCATCGTCGCCCTGGCGCTGGATTTGGTCTGGGGTTACGCCGGGCTGCTGTCACTGGGCCACGGCTTGTTCTTCGCGCTGGGCGGCTACGCCATGGGCATGTACCTGATGCGACAAGCCTCGGGGGATGAACTGCCCGCGTTTATGACCTTTTTGTCGTGGACTGAATTGCCGTGGTACTGGATCGGCACCGATCACTTCTGGTGGGCGATGTGTCTAGTCGTGCTAGCACCCGGTTTGTTGGCGCTGGTGTTTGGCTTTTTCGCGTTCCGCTCGCGGATCAAGGGCGTGTATTTCTCGATCATGACCCAAGCACTGACCTTCGCCGGAATGCTGCTGTTCTTCCGCAACGAAACCGGGTTTGGCGGCAACAACGGTTTCACCAACTTTCGCAGCATTCTGGGTTTCGGCATCACCGAGCCCGGCACTCGGGCGGTGCTGTTCTTGGCCACGGTGCTGTTGCTGGTAACGAGCCTGTTTGTGGGCTGGCGTCTGGCGCGGAGCAAGTTTGGGCGCGTGCTGACCGCCCTGCGCGACGCGGAAAACCGCCTGATGTTCTGCGGCTACGACCCGCGAGGCTTCAAGCTCTTCGTGTGGGTACTCAGCGCGGTGCTGTGCGGCTTGGCCGGGGCGTTGTACGTGCCGCAAGTGGGCATCATCAACCCCGGCGAAATGTCCCCGACCAACTCCATCGAGGCGGCGGTTTGGGTCGCCCTGGGCGGGCGTGGCACGCTTATCGGGCCGCTGCTCGGCGCAGGCGTGGTCAACGGTATGAAAAGCTGGTTCACCGTGGCCTTCCCTGAATATTGGCTGTTCTTCCTCGGGGCGCTGTTTATCGTCGTCACCCTGTACTTGCCCAAAGGCATCATCGGTTTGCTGAAAAAAAGGGGCGAACAATGAGGAATGTAATGCTCGAACCTGTCCCGGATGCGGGCAGCAGCCGCGAGGCCATTGGCCTGGGCAACGCCGCCGGCAAGGGCCTGAACACCCGTCACGGGACGATCCTGACCCTGGAAGACATCAGCGTCAGCTTCGACGGCTTCAAGGCGCTGAACAACCTCAATCTGTACATCGGCGTGGGGGAGTTGCGCTGCATCATTGGCCCTAACGGTGCCGGTAAAACCACGATGATGGACGTCATCACCGGCAAAACCCGACCCACCGAAGGTCAGGCTTGGTTCGGAGAAACCCTGGACTTGCGACACATGAGCGAAGTGCAAATTGCCCAAGCCGGGATTGGCCGCAAGTTTCAAAAACCCACCGTATTTGAAGCCTTGAGCGTGTTTGAAAACCTAGAGCTGGCGCAAAAAACCGACAAATCGGTGTGGGCCAGTTTGCGCGCCACCCTCACCGGCGAGCAGAAAGACCGCATTGCGCAAGTCCTGCACACCCTGCGTCTTATCAGCTCGGCGCAACGTCCTGCGGGGTTGCTGTCCCACGGGCAGAAGCAGTTTTTAGAGATCGGCATGCTACTGATGCAAGACCCACAACTGCTATTGCTGGACGAGCCGGTGGCAGGCATGACCGACGCCGAAACCGAGTTCACCGCCGAGCTGTTCAAAAGCCTGGCGGGTAAGCATTCGTTGATGGTGGTGGAACACGACATGGGCTTTGTTGGCTCAATTGCCGACCACGTCACCGTCTTGCACCAAGGCAGCGTGCTGGCCGAAGGCTCGCTGGAACACGTGCAGGCCGATGAACGGGTCATTGAAGTCTACCTAGGTCGTTAGAACAAAACCCTCTGTAGGAGCTGCCGAAGGCTGCGATCTTTTGATCTTAAAAGATCGCAGCCTTCGGCAGCTCCACAAGGGTATTGAGGAGTCCGAACATGCTTCAAGTCGAAAAGCTTCACCAGTTCTACGGCGGCAGTCATATCCTGCGTGGCCTGTCGTTTGAGGTCAAAGTCGGTGAGGTCACCTGCCTGCTAGGTCGAAATGGCGTGGGTAAAACCACGCTGCTCAAGTGCCTGATGGGCTTGTTGCCGGTCAAAGAAGGCGCGGTGACTTGGGAAGGTAAACCTATCACCACGCTCAAGCCTAACCAGCGCGTTCACGCCGGCATTGCTTACGTGCCACAGGGGCGGGAGATTTTCGGGCGCCTGACAGTGGAAGAAAACCTGCTGATGGGGCTGTCACGCTTCCCCGGCGCCGAAGCCCGCGAAGTGCCCGCCTTCATCTACGAGCTGTTCCCGGTGCTGCTGCAAATGAAACACCGGCGTGGTGGCGATTTGTCCGGCGGGCAGCAACAACAACTGGCCATTGGCCGCGCGCTGGCCAGCCGTCCGCGCCTGCTGATCCTCGACGAACCCACCGAAGGCATTCAGCCGTCGGTGATCAAAGAAATCGGCGCGGTCATCAAGATGCTCGCGGCTCGCGGCGACATGGCCATTTTGCTGGTGGAACAGTTCTACGACTTTGCTGAGGAATTAGCTGATCACTACATCGTGATGTCGCGCGGCGAAATCGTGCAGCAAGGCCGTGGCGAAAATATGCAAACAGAAGGTGTGCGCGGCCTGGTGACGATTTAATCTGGCACTCTTTCAAGGGCCCTACATATGAACCTGCCTGCCAACACTGCGCTGTACACCCCCAGCTGGCATGCCGAGCTTGCGCTGGGTTATGGGCGCTTTGGCGACAGCACGCGCCCGACCCTGCGCCGTCACCTTGGCCCATTACGGGTGCAAAAGCACCTGTACGCCGAAGGCCCCGAGGTATGCCAGCACATCATTGTCCATCCGCCCGGCGGGATCGCGGGCGGGGATCGGCTGCACATTAACGCCCATGTCGGCCCCGATGCCTGGGCGCAACTGACCAGCCCCGGCGCGGCTAAGTGGTATCGCGCCGCAGGTCCGGCTTACCAAACCGTCGAACTCAGCGTGGCCGCTGGCGCAACCTTGGAGTGGCTACCTCAAGAAACCATCGTCTTCAGCGCCGCCCAAGCCGAACTCAGCACCCAGATCGAACTGCAAGGCGATGCACGGTTGTTTTACTGGGACATGGTGGCGCTAGGCCGAATGGCCAGCGGTGAGCGCTTTGAATGCGGGCATTTTCAATCACGGTTGGATATTCGCCGTGACGGCCAATTGCTCTGGCATGAGCGTCAGCGCATTGTCGGCGATGATGGTTTGCTGGATTCGCCCATCGGGTTAGACGGTCACCCTGTCTTTGCGACCTTACTGGTCACCGGTGAAATCAGTACTGAACTACTGCACACCTGCCGCAGCCTGCCGAACCCGGTGCGCGGGGATTTAACCCAATTACCGGGTCTGTTGGTGGCGCGTTGCCTGGCCACTGAAGCCTTGCAGGCACGGGCTTGGCTGATTGAGTTATGGCGCTTATTGCGCCCGGCGCTGCTGGGTCGCGAGGCACTTGCACCGAGAATTTGGAGTACCTAACACCCATCCCCTAGGAGCTGCCGAAGGCTGCGATCTTTTGATCTTTTATAAGATCGCAGCCTTCGACAGCTCCTACGGGCACGTTTCATTTTTTAAACTTTTTGAACACGGACCCACCATGGACCTGACTCCACGCGAAAAAGACAAGATGATGATCTTCACCGCTGGCCTGTTGGCTGAGCGGCGCCTGGCACGAGGCGTGAAGCTCAATTACCCGGAAACTATCGCCTTTATCTCGGCCGCCCTGCTCGAAGGCGCCCGCGATGGCCGCACCGTGGCTGAATTGATGCACTACGGCACCACTCTGCTCGCCCGCGATCAAGTGATGGAAGGCATCCCGGAAATGATCCCCGACATCCAAGTCGAAGCCACTTTCCCGGATGGCACCAAGCTGGTCACTGTTCACCAACCCATCGCCTGAGGCCGCTTCATGACTTACGTTATTCGTGATGCCGTACCAGCCGATCTGCCAGCGATTCGCGAGATTTATAACGATGCGGTGCTGAACACGCTGGCCATCTGGAACGAGCAAACCGTCGATCTGGATAACCGCCAACAATGGTTCGACGCGCGCCAAGCGCAGGGCTATCCGATTTTGGTGATCGTCGACCACGCTGATGTCGCTTTGGGCTATGCCTCGTTTGGTGACTGGCGGCCCTTTGAAGGTTTCCGCCATACCGTTGAACACTCGGTGTACGTGCACCCCGAGCAACGCGGCAAACGCCTCGGCCCGCAATTATTGGCTGCACTGATTGAGCGCGCCAAAGTTTGCAATAAGCACGTGATGGTTGCCGCCATCGAAAGCGGCAATGCCGCGTCGATTCATGTGCACAAGCGCTTGGGCTTCGTCACCAGTGGGCACATGCCGCAAGTCGGCATCAAGTTTGGCAATTGGCTGGACCTGACCTTTATGCAACTGATGCTTAAGCCCGGCGCGTTGCCACCTCAGGAGCGCCCATAATGACTGCTGAACAGGTGATTCAAGTCAGCGCAGCCACCTTCGCGCAGTACCGCGAAGGCTTGCTCGTGCTGCTGCTCGACGCGGTGCAGCACGGAGCTTCGGTCGGCTTTATGGACGATCTTGACGCGCCTCAGGCCAATCGCTATTTCGACGAAGTTCACACCCAACTGGCACTCGGCAACCTGCTGCTGTGGGTGCTGATGGAAGATCAACGCGTGCTGGCCAGCGTGCAGTTGGTGCTGTGCCAAAAGGCCAACGGCCTGAACCGTGCTGAAGTGCAAAAGCTGTTAGTGCTCAACGAGGCTCGACGCCGTGGCCTGGGCCAGGTGCTGATCCACGCGTTGGAGCAAGGCGCGCGCAAGCAAAAGCGCGGCCTGCTGCACCTCGACACCGAGGCCGGTTCGCCCGCCGAAAACTTCTACAGTGCGCTGGGCTACACCCGTGTCGGCGAACTACCCAATTATTGCCAAAGCCCCAACGGCGCGTATGCCCCCACGGCCATCTACTTCAAAACCTTGAGTGAGCCGCAATGATTCCAGGCCAATACCGGATTGAAGCGGGCGAGATCGAACTCAACGTCGGTCGCCGTACCCACACGCTCAGCGTGTCAAACCGCGGCGACCGGCCCATTCAGGTGGGTTCGCACTATCACTTTTTTGAGACTAACGACGCGCTGATGTTCGAGCGCGGGGAAAGCCGAGGCATGCGCTTGAATATCCCGGCGGGCACCGCCGTGCGCTTCGAGCCTGGGCAAACCCGCGAAGTAGAGCTGGTGGAACTGGCAGGGCTGCGGCGCGTGTTCGGCTTTGCCGGGCGAGTGATGGGGAATCTGGATTGATCACAAACTGTAGGAGCAAGCTCGCTCCTACAGGTTTGACTTAACGCTTAGGAATGTGACATGAAAATTTCCCGCCAGGCTTATGCCGATATGTTCGGCCCTACTGTGGGTGACAAGGTCCGTTTGGCCGACACCGAGTTGTGGATCGAGGTCGAGCAAGATTTCACCACCTACGGTGAAGAAGTGAAGTTTGGCGGCGGCAAGGTGATTCGTGATGGCATGGGCCAGAGCCAATTGCTCGCCGCCGACGTGGTCGACACATTGATCACCAACGCGCTGATCATCGATCACTGGGGCATCGTCAAAGCCGACGTAGGCCTCAAAAACGGCCGCATCCATGCCATCGGCAAAGCCGGTAACCCGGACATTCAGCCCAATGTGACCATTGCCATCGGCGCCAGCACCGAAGTGATCGCCGGTGAAGGCATGATCCTCACCGCAGGTGGGATCGACACTCATATTCACTTCATCTGCCCCCAGCAGATCGAGGAAGCGCTGAACAGCGGCGTGACCACCATGATCGGTGGCGGCACCGGCCCCGCCACGGGTTCCAACGCCACCACCTGCACCCCCGGCCCGTGGCACATGGCGCGCATGCTGCAAGCCGCCGACTCGTTCCCCATGAACATGGGCTTTACCGGTAAAGGCAACGCCAGCTTGACGCAACCGCTGATTGAGCAGGTAGAAGCCGGTGCCATCGGCCTAAAGTTGCACGAAGACTGGGGCACCACGCCCGCGTCCATCGACAACTGCCTGAGCGTGGCCGACCTGTACGACGTGCAAGTGGCGATTCACAGCGACACCCTGAACGAGTCGGGCTTTGTCGAAACCACCTTGGCCGCGTTCAAGGGTCGCACTATCCACACCTATCACACCGAGGGTGCGGGCGGTGGGCATGCCCCGGACATTATTAAAGCCTGTGGCCTAACCAACGTGCTGCCAAGCTCAACCAACCCGACACGCCCGTTCACCCGCAACACCATCGACGAACACCTCGACATGCTGATGGTTTGCCATCACCTGGACCCGAGCATTGCCGAAGACGTGGCCTTCGCTGAAAGCCGTATCCGCCGGGAAACCATTGCCGCCGAAGACATCCTGCATGACTTGGGCGCGTTCTCGATGATCAGTT
>NZ_LLWH01000212.1 GCF_001411475.1 Pseudomonas endophytica
GGTAAACGCCAGTTGCTCTGCATTGCGTCGAATTCTGATTAAGCCGACTGCGCACTCCTGAATAATCTCTTCGCCACGGGGTTTACCGCCGGCCTCAAGCCAAGCATGGCAACTGCCCAGGGTCGGGTGCCCGGCAAAAGGCAACTCGCACAGGGTGGTGAAAATCCGCAGTCGATAATCCGCCTTAGGGTTTTGTGGTTTCAGGACAAAAGTCGTTTCACTGAGATTGGTCCAACGGGCGAAATCAGCCATTTGCTCATCGGTCAAACTGTCGGCATTCAACACCACAGCCACCGGATTGCCCTTGAGAGCAACCGTGCTGAACACATCAACTTGCTTGAATTCGAATAGGCTCATGCCGGGTTCCTTATTAAAAGAGTAGGAGCTGCCGCAGGCTGCGAGCTTTTGATCTTTAGACGCCAAAGATCGCAGCCTTCGGCAGCTCCTACGGAAAAAAACAGACCTCAGCGCTACGTTTGTGGCTAACGAAAATTCTTACTTAAACTGCCGACTCAACCCCGGCGGCACGCCGCTGATATCTGTTTCTTCCCACGGGCCGTTAGGGCTTATCCCACGACTCCAACCGTTGTCCCAGCGGAAGTAGGTGCGCTGGCGGTAGAAGACGTTGCTTTGGTCATCGAGAACGTACACCCCCAATCGCGCATCCCAGTGGCTCGGCCCGCCCGGCGGTGGAGCAAAGGTGGCCGAGGTGCGCGGCAGCGGTTTGGGCGGTTGCGGGATGGGCATATCCGGCAGCGGTTTGTCAGACGGCTGCGGTTGCGGAATCGGGCTTGGGGGTGTGGGCGAAGTACTTTCGTGAGGTTGATGAACCGAGCAAGCACTCAGGCCAATGGCCAGACTAAGCAGGGTAATTCGGGCAAGTATGGCCATAAAGCATTCTCTTTCTTAGTGCGGGATCCACTGTAGCGAGCTTGCTTGCGATCTTTTAATCTCTAAAAAATCACCAGTAAGCTCGCTGCTACAGGCTCTGCGCCGCTATTTGTCAGGGCTGTCGATGGTCAGCTGTTGCACAGTTTGGATGCTGTTGGGCAGCGGTTTACTGCGCCCCGCCCACTCGCCAGCTGTCGGAACGCCAGCACGGGAAATGCGCGCAACCAGTTGGACTTCAGGAAAGTTAGACAGTTTCAAAGCGGGCATCATTGCGTCAGCATCACTTAACTCAAGGGTGATGGGCAGGTCTGCCACAGTCACGCGCTTAACCGCCAGCGGTGCCGGTGGCCCCGACAAGGCGCGGGCGAAAATGAAAACACTGTCGCCCGGTAGGACGCTGGCCTTGACCGCGTCAGCCAGATCAACATTGACCTTGATCGACGCTTGGGCCGTGGCCGCAGGCGCGGTTTCAACTTGGCCGCCACTGGCAAGCAACTGCGCACGCGCACGCTCAATGCCGCCTTGCAGCGCTTCGCGAGACGGGTCATCAGCGGGCAACTCGTTCAGCAGACGCTCCCAATAGGTGATTGCCTCCTGATAGCGCTTGCCCTCAAAGGCAGCAATACCGAGCAAGCCAAGACTGGTCACTTCTTTAGGGTTGATTTTTAACGCTTCGTCGGTCAACGCCTGGGTCTTAGCGCTCCACTTTTTATCATCCGCAAAATACTGCGCCTGCGCCCATTGGCCCAACAGTTCAGGCTGACGACCGGCCAGCGCTACGGCCCGCTCAAAGACCTTGGCCGCCTCTGCCGCACGGTTTTGCGCCATGTAGGCACGCCCCAAGAAGTACCAGCTCTCGGGCGAGTCTGGCTGCGCTTCGGCGGCCCGTTCGAGACGAGAAATGATTTGTTCGAGCGATTGCGGCGGGGTCGAAAACTCTTGGGTCAGCTCAACCTTGTCACTGGCACCAAAGTGCAGGTACAGGCCCAAACCCAGTACCGGCACCATGATCGCGGCCAATATCGGCAAGCCCTTGCCCAACGTTGAAGAACGGCCCGGCGCCACACCCTCGGTGTCTGCGAGCAGTTCGCGGGCGGCTTCGTCGCGCCCTGCTTGGAGTTGCTCAGCGCTCAATACACCTTCTTCGCGCTGAGCCTGCAATTGAGCAACGCGCTCTTGATACAGCGCCACGTTCAAGGCGGTGCGATCTTCTTCACGCTGGGCACGACGACCACGTAACACGGGGATCAGCAAAAAACTGAGGGCGATCAATAGCAGCAAACCGGCTGCAAGCCAGAAATCAATCATCTTGGTTTTTATCCAGCAAGGTCTTGAGGCGCTGACGCTCCTCGGCAGAGAGTGTGTCTGAATCTTCAGTTCGCGCTGTACGACGGCGGCGCCCGACAATCACCCCGATCACCACCACTCCCCCCAGCAGCAACGCCAGCGGACCAAACCACAGCACGGCGGTTTTACTGGTCAAGGGCGGTTTATAGCGCACAAAGTCGCCGTAGCGGTCGACCATAAAGTCGATGATCTGCTGATTGTCTTTACCTTCGCCCAACATGCGGTAAATCTCGCGGCGCAGGTCGGTGGCGATCGGCGCATTAGAATCAGCAAGATCCTGATTTTGGCACTTGGGGCAACGCAACTCTTGGGTCAGTTCACGAAAACGCGCACGCTCAGCGTCATTAGCAAACTCGTAAGTGTCGATGGCGGCATGGGCGACGCCGGTCAACGTCAAGCCGAAAACCACAGCCGCGAGCCAGCGCTTCATGGCGTGGCCTCATCGACCAGCGCTTGGTATTTACCGGCCAGTTGTTCACGCCATACGCGCTCGTCGATCACTCCGACAAACTTGTGCCGAATGATGCCTTGGCTGTCGATCAAAAAGGTTTCTGGGGCGCCATATACACCCATGTTCAGGCCCAGCGAACCGGCTTCGTCATTGATGTCCAGCTGATACGGATTGTGGAACTCTTTGAGCCACTTTTTCGCATCCTCATTGACGTCTTTGTAATTGACGCCATAGATCACCACGCCCTGCTCGGCCAGCTTGGTCAGCACCGGATGCTCGACCTTGCACGAGACGCACCAGGTTGCCCATACGTTGACCAGCGCCGGTTTGCCCTTGAGATCGGCCTCGGTCAAGGTCTTACCGCCCTCAACGGTTGGCAGACTAAACGCCGGGAATGGTTTGTCGATCAGAGCCGAGGGCAACTCAGTTGGGTCCAGAAATAACCCTTTATAGAGAAACCACGCCATGCCCAAAAATACTGCCAGCGGAACCAGCATCAGCCAGCGTCTCATGCCGTTTCTCCTTTCATGCCCAGCGCATCGCGCACGCGGGTTTTAACCTTGACCCGATAACGGCGATCAAGCGCCGCCAGCAAACCACCAAAGCCGGTGAGCAAGCCGCCAAACCAGATCCAGCGTACAAACGGTTTAACGTGTACCCGCACCGCCCAAGCGCCATCACCCAGCGGTTCACCCAAAGCCACATACAGATCACGGGTGAAGCCTGCGTCGATACCGGCTTCGGTCATCATTGAGTTCTGCACCGTGTACAAGCGCTTTTCCGGGTGTAGCACGCTGACCAACTTGCCATCACGCAGCACCCGCACGGTGCCCTTGTCTGAGATGTAGTTAGGGCCTTCAAAATGTTTGGCCCCCTCAAAAATAAACTGGTAACCGGCCAAGGCCATGGACTCGCCCGGTGCCAAACGCAAATCACGCTCAGCACTGTTCTGACTCGACAACACCACGCCCAATGCGCAGACCGCAATCCCCACGTGCGCGATCTGCATGCCCCAATAGCTGCGGGTCAGGCCGCGCAAGCCTTTGACCAAGCCCTTGTGCCGAGTTTTGTCGCCGATATCGCGCACGCCGGCGAGCAGCACCCACGCCGCCAACATAAACGTCGCCATCACCGCCCAGTTAAAGTCGCCATAGGCCACACCGGCAATCGCTGATAATGCCGCGCTGCCGAGCAACACCGGGGTCAACATGCCCAGCAACCATTTGATCGGCGTGTCCTTCCAGCGCACCAACACACCCACCGCCATCACCACCATTAATAAGGCCATCAGTGGAATGAACAACGCGTTGAAGTAAGGCGGGCCGACCGACATTTTGGCGCCACTCACGGCATCCACAATCAGCGGGTAGAGCGTGCCGAGCAAGATCTAGCGCAAATAGGGTCAGCGAACCGCCGACCACAAACAGCAGGAAGATCAGGATGAACACGCCGCGTTCAGGGTCTGAGGCAAACGCATGCACCGAGGTCAACACCCCGGAGCGCACCAAGAACGTCCCGAGCAAGCTCAACGAAAACGCGGCAATGGCCAGCAACACCGTCCAGCTTTTGAACACACCCCGCTTTTCGGTCACCGCCAGCGAGTGAATCAACGCTGTGCCAACCAACCACGGCATGAACGATGCGTTTTCAACCGGGTCCCAGAACCACCAGCCGCCCCAGCCCAGTTCGTAATACGCCCACCATGAACCCAGCGTGATACCAATCCCTAAAAAGGCCCACGCGACGATGGTCCACGGCCGCGACCAGCGGGCCCACGCGGCATCGAGTCGGCCACCGAGCAAGGCGGCAATGGCAAACGCAAAGGCTACCGAGAAACCGACGTAACCCATGTACAACATCGGCGGGTGAACGATCAGACCGATGTCTTGCAGCAGTGGGTTAAGGTCGTTGCCGTTTGCAGGCATCTGCGGCAGTAAACGCACGAACGGGTTAGAGGTCAGGATCAGAAACAGCAGAAAGCCGATGCTGATCATGCCCATGATCGACAGCACACGCGCCAGCATCACCTGTGGCAACTGCCGCGAGAACACCGATACGGCGAATGTCCAGCCGCCCAAAATCAGCGCCCATAACAGCAGCGAGCCTTCGTGAGCGCCCCACACTGCACTGAACTTGTAGTACCACGGCAAGGCGCTGTTGGAGTTATTGGCGACATAAGCGACCGAAAAGTCATCTGTCATAAAGGCGTAGGTCAGACAACCGAAGGCAAACAGCAAAAAAGCAAACTGCCCCCAGGCCGCCGGTTGCGCCAAGCTCATCCATAACTTGTCGCCGCGCCAGGCACCGAGCAGCGGAACGATGGCCTGCACGACGGCAAAGCACAGCGCCAGAATCATGGCCAAGTGGCCCAATTCGGGAATAAACAGTCCAGACGTCATCACTTAACCTCGTTAGCCGGTGCAGGAGCGGATTGACCGCTCTCCTTCAGCGCTTTGGTCACTTCAGGCGGCATGTATTTTTCGTCATGCTTGGCCAGCACTTCATCGGCCACTACCACCCCTTGGGCATTGAGCTTGCCCAACGCGACGATGCCCTGCCCCTCGCGGAACAGGTCCGGCAAGATCCCGCGGTAGTGGATAGCCACATCCTTGTTGAAGTCAGTGACCACAAACGCTACGTCCAGCGAGTCGCCAGAGCGTTTCAGGGAACCGTTTTTAACCATACCGCCCGCGCGAATCCGGGTATCAAGTGGCGCTTCGCCACTGGCGATCTGAGTCGGGGTGTAGAACAGATTGATGTTCTGTTGCAAGGCACTCAAGGCCAACGCAAGCGCCGCGCCGATGCCTACCAAGATCGCCAGGATGATGATCAAACGTTTTTTACGCTGCGGATTCACTTGGAACTCTCCCGACGCAGACGGCGCGCCTCTTGTTGCAAATAACGCCGACGCGCCGCCAGCGGCAGCGTCACGTTGAGTGCCAATACTGCCAAGCAGATGCCATAGGCCGACCAGACATACAGCCCGTGATGGCCCATGGCGACAAAGTCGCTGAAAGAAGCAAAACTCATCGCGACCCCTCTAGTGCCTTTAATACTTCGGCTTTGGCCCAACTGCTGCGCGCCTCACGCTTGAGCACTTCGAGGCGCATGCGCAGCAACAGCGCCGCACCAAAGAAGCAATAAAAACCGAGCACGGTCAGCAGTAACGGCAGCCACATTTCAACAGGCATCGCTGGTTTTTCAGTCAAGGTGAAAGTCGCGCCTTGGTGCAGGGTGTTCCACCACTCCACCGAATATTTGATGATCGGGATGTTGATCACGCCCACAATCGCCAGCACCGCGCAGGCTTTGGCGGCACTGTCGCGGTTAGTAATCGCATTGCCCAACGCGATGAGGCCGAAGTACAGAAACAACAGAATCAGCATGGACGTCAGACGTGCGTCCCACACCCACCACGAGCCCCACGTGGGCTTACCCCAAATGGCTCCGGTGACAAGCGCCACGGCGGTCATCCACGCACCAATCGGGGCCGCGCATTGCAGCGCGACGTCAGCGATTTTCATCTTCCAGACCAGCCCTACCACCCCGCACACCGCCAGCATCACGTAGCAGGATTGCGCCAACATAGCGGCCGGAACATGAATATAAATAATCCTGAAACTATTACCTTGCTGGTAGTCCGGCGGCGCAAACGCCAAGCCCCAGACCAATCCAACCACCAGTAGCAACAGGGCGGCAACGCTCAACCAAGGCAGTAAGCGCCCACTGATGGCATAGAACCATTTCGGTGAGCCAAGTTTGTGAAACCAAGTCCAGTTCATCACGCTGTTTCCATCACGGTACTTCGACGCGGCCACTGCGTGACCAGATCAAAGCGCGGGTCTTTACTGGCCTTTGTCGGACCAGACCTCGTTATTCATTCGCCGACGCTGATTTTCAGGCCCGCGGCTATTGCAAAAGGTGTAAGCGTTACAGCCAAGGCGCTTAGGCAACCCAGCCATAGCAGATACCCGGTCGCAGGCATGCCTTGCAAGGCCGCTTGCAAGGCACCACTGCCCAAAATCAGCACCGGGATATACAACGGTAAAATCAGCAGCGCCAGTAATAAGCCGCCGCGTTTGAGACCTACCGTCAGCGCAGCGCCCACGGCACCGAGCAAACTCAACACCGGCGTCCCCAGCAACAACGACATCAGCAACACCGGTATACAGGCCGCTGGCAGACCCAGCATCAGCGCCAGTAAGGGGGACAGAATCACTAATGCCAACCCGGAAAACGCCCAGTGTGCCAGTGCCTTGGCCAACACCAGTAGCGCCAAAGGATGCGGCGAAAGGACCCACTGCTCCAATGAGCCGTCTTCGAAATCACTGCGAAACAGCCCGTCCAGCGAGAGCAGCACCGACAACAGCGCCGCCACCCACAGTAAGCCGGGGGCTAGGGTTTGCAATAATTGTGACTCCGGGCCAACTGCCAACGGAAACATCGCGATCACAATCGCGAAGAACACCAACGGGTTGGCCAACTCAGCCGGGCGTCTGAATAACAAACGCGCTTCTCGTGCCAATAACGAAGCAAATACGCTCATAGGGCCACTTGCCCCAAGTCGATATCGCGATAACCGGCAGGGACACGGCTCAACGTATGGTGGGTGGTCAACACAACCATACCGCCGCGCTCGCAATGGCTGGCCAAATGTTCTTCAAGGGCGGCGACACCTTGCTTGTCGAGCGCGGTGAACGGTTCGTCGAGAATCCACAGTGGCGGGCTATGCAAATGCAAACGCGCCAGCGCGACACGCCGCTGTTGCCCCGCCGATAAGCTGTGACATGGCACATCTTCAAAGCCCTGCAACCCCACAGCAGCCAATGCGGCCCAAATGTCGGCATGGCTCGCAGGACGATGCAGGGCGCACAGCCAACGCAGGTTTTCTTCGCCCGTGAGTAGATCCTTGATGCCCGCCGCATGACCGATCCAAAGCAACTGACTGGCCAGCTCGGCGCGTTGCTTGTGCAAAGGCAGACCCTTGAGCCGAATCTGGCCTTCTGTGGGCTGCATCAGACCTGCCAATAAACGCAGCAAGCTGGTTTTGCCGCTGCCATTGGGGCCACTGATTTGCAGCATGTCGCCAGGGTCCAAGCGCAATTCGAGATGCTCGAACAACAGGCGCCCGTCTCGCTCACAGGCAAGTGATTGAGTTTCTAGAAGAGCAATGGTCACGTCTTTTGGGCCTTCACGGTTCAAGTCGGCCCGAGCGTGGCCGTTAAAGTGATGCAGGATAGAGACATTTGCGGCCTGTTACAGCGAGCTGGGTCAAAGAATTGGATGGTTGGTACGCACCTTAAACGATGCGGCAGCATTATACATGCCACGTCTTGCTCCAAAGAGGGCCTATTTGAAAGGTTGTCACGATGATAAGCGATGTGAATACTGCGCCCCCCACACCGGCTGCGCCCAGCGCTGGACGCCCCGGCGCCGGGGGCAGTGACGTGTTTAAGTTGCTGCAACCCTATGATGGTCTAATCGGCGCGGGCCAAAGTGCCCAGGCGCAAGTCTTATCACTTAAACAAGAGAACACGGTTTTCCAACTTCTGCTTAAGTTGACGCTGGACAACGGCCGCCAAACCAACGTACAGGTCAGTAGCAACCAAGCACTGCCGTTGGGCGCGCTGCTGTCGGTGACTCAACCTTCACCTGGCAGCTTGGCGATAAGCCTGCAACAAGCGCTCAACAACCATGCCGCCCTGACCCGCTTGGATACCCAACAACTGCCTGTGGGCACGTTATTGCAAGGCAAAGTGCTGAGTTCTCAACTGCTGCCGCCAACCGCTGGGCAATCGGTGATCTATCGCTCGCTGGTGACCTTAATTAATAGCGCGTTGAGCGCCAGCACGCTGATCATCGACAGCCCCCGACCTTTGCGCATCGACAGCTTGCTGACCGCACAAGTCCAGGGCAGTCAGAGCCTCAACGTTGTGTCTCTCAGTGGCCGCCAAGATCAATTAGCGATTGCGCAGCAACTGGCGGCCCAGCAAAGCCGACAAGGCTCGCTCGAAGGGTTGTTGAATGCGCTGCAAAAAATAGCACCCGATAACACCTTGCCCGACGAACTCAGAGGCTCTATCGACAAACTGTTGAGCGCTTTACCCACACCTCAACAACTGAGCAACCCCGGTTCATTAAGCAACGCCCTGCTCAACAGTGGCGCGTTTCTTGAAGCCAAACTGCTGGGCGGGCAGCTACACACCTTGCCAGCGGACATCAAAGCCAGCGTGCTGCGCTTGATTGCACAGATATTGCCCGGCGCCCCAGCCAACCCCAACTTTAACCCCGGCGTCGCCGCCAATAGCCAAGCCCAAGCGCTGCCAACATTTGTACGCAACGCATTGGGCATGCTTAACCAAGTGAGCGCCAAGCCCCAACCGGGAGGGTTTCCACTGCCAGCGCGGCTGGTGCAACACGCAGAAGGTGAAGACAGCCTCGAAAACCTACTCAAACTCGCGGCCGCGGCCATTTCGCGCCTGCAAAGCCATCAGTTGTCGAGCTTGGAACAAACTGGGCGCACCGCCGACGGCAATCTGCTAACGACGTGGCAATTAGAAATCCCCCTACGCAACGCCCATGACATCGTACCGATGCAGGTCAAGTTTCAGCGTGAAGAACCGCCTAACGATGATCGCCAAGACGCCCCTGAAAGCCGCGAAATAAAAGATCAGCTATGGCGCGTAGAACTGGCTTTCGACCTCACCCCCTTAGGCCCACTGCATGTGCAAGCGCAACTGATTCGCGGCAACGTCTCTGGCCAGTTATGGGCACAGCACGCTGACACCGCGGAGCTGATCGCCAGCCAACTGGACGTACTGCGCCAGCGCCTAAATGACGCGGGGCTGAGCGTGACGGACTTGGACTGCCATCAAGGCACCCCGCCCCCCAACGGCCCCACCAAACTTGAACAACGCTGGGTCGACGAAACCGTATGAACACACCCCCAGAACCCCGTCAGGCGATTGCCCTGACCTACGACGGCAAACAGGCGCCCACCCTGACCGCCAAAGGTGACGACGCACTGGCCGAAGCCATCCTCGCCTTGGCCCGCGAACACCACGTGCCTATCTATGAGAATGCCGAACTGGTCAAATTATTGGCGCGCATGGAATTAGGAGACAGCATCCCCCAAGAGCTTTATCGAACACTGGCCGAAATAATTGCCTTTGCCTGGATGCTAAAAGGTAAATACCCACAGGGCTTTGATCCAGAATCAGAGCCAGTTGAGCGCGATGTAACGCCGCGCTAAGGTCTGAAACGTCAGTAGGAGCTGCCGAAAGCTGCGATCTTTTAATCGTTAACAACAAAAGATCGCAGCCTGCGGCAGCTCCTACAGGCCATGTGGCGCAGGTGCTGCGTTTCAACCTTTGCGCCATCTTTAAATAAGGCATTACATACATAAAAACTTACCAACGACCCTAAAAATGGCTAGGTACTACATTTTCAACAGAAGATTCCTACATACACACCTGGCAACAATCCGATACTGTCCCGCCCAGATTTTCATCAACACTTCCACTTGTTTCATTCCTTTAAAAATAGTGCGACTCGGTTTTAAAACGGCATTCAACAACAACGTCATCATGGGCTCAATGACCCATGATTAATAAGTTGAACAGCCTAAACATCAGTCGGTAAAAATCTGCATGGACATAAACACTTATGGACAACACACTGACGCAGAAACAGATCCAGACACTATTAACACTGCAGAACGATATAAACACAGTGATTAACACTGACTGGGTTAACGTCGATTATCCCTACTCACGCGCTATCTTCATGGAGATAGCTGAAGCCATAGATCATCACGGCTGGAAGTGGTGGACAGTTCAAGAACACTGCTTAGATCAGGTCAGAATTGAATTGATCGACGCTTTGCACTTCAGTTTGTCCGCTGAGATCAGCCTGCAAAAAGGCGATTTAAGTGAGTGTGCACATCGTTTGGCCTGCACGTTAAAACAACAGCGCATAAGCACACAAACCTCGCTACTTGATCTGCTGGAGCTGATTTGTGTCAAAGCCCTCACGCACCAAAGTGTTTTCGCTATTCTGTGCGAAGCCCTGCATCTGTGCGATTTAAACACGGGTGAACATATCGTTGAGCTGTATATAAAAAAGAACACACTCGCGCTGTATAGACTGCGCAACGGCTATAGAGAAGGGACCTACAACAAAATATGGGGAACACAAGAGGACAATTGCTTCCTCGATAAAATCCATGCTCGACACAACTGCTTGTCCATTCACGATACAACCCCTCTCTACAAAAAAATAGCCTCGGCGCACAAAATCAACTCGCGACCGACATCCAACAACTGATCACTCGCGCCTATTTCAACAACATCGAATAAACACAGGGATTGTATGCTCTATGACTTCATCATTGTCGGTGCTGGCGTATCAGGTTCAGCGCTAGCGGGTAGACTCGCTCAGCAAAAACCATTCGCTAAAATTTTATTACTCGAGTCCGGTGGTAAGAATAATGGCGCGCTTTTAAAAGTACCGGTCTCTAGCGCACTTTCTATTCCGTTCCGCTCCTCGGTTAACTATGGATATAAAACATCACCTCAAGCCGCGCTCAATCAAAGGTCATGCTATTTACCTTTGGGCAAAGGGCTAGGAGGCGGAAGTGCAATCAATGCAATGGTCTATATACGCGGGCATCGCGAGGACTATAACCAATGGGCGCAACTGGGATGCGTTGGCTGGTCATGGCCTGAAGTACTGCCTTATTTCATACGCGCTGAAAACAATTCAACATGGAACACTGCGTTACACGGCACTGAAGGCCCCTTGCCTGTCGCTAATTTAAAGACGGTTAATCCGGCATCCATTAAATTTGTCGAAGCTGCCAGACACGCGGGTTTCAGGGTCACTGAGGATTTCAACGGTGAACACCAGGATGGCGTGGGTTTCTATCAAGTCTTTCAAAAAGACGGCCAGCGTTTTAGCGCTTATCAGGCCTATTCCCAGTATCTGACCACTCAAAACGTGACCGTCCTCACGCACTCAATCACCCAGCGACTCATTGTTAAAAATGGCACTGTCACGGGTGTTGAGGTGCAGGGTCAGGACGGGACTCAACACTTCTTTGCCGACAAAGAAGTTATTCTCTGCGCAGGCGCTATTGGCACCCCCCACCTACTCATGTGCTCCGGTATTGGCCCAGCAGCAGTGCTACAGCGTGCTGGGGTGCCACTGATTCATGATTCGCCGCACGTGGGGCAAAACCTTCAAGACCATATTGATTATGTGCGCTGCGTCAAAGTCACGGGCACTGAACTCTTGGGCGTATCGTTTAAGGGCACTCACAGACTGCTTAAAGAGTTCAAAGCTTACCGCTCCATGCGGGACGGCATGTTCTCGAGTAATGGCGCTGAGTGCGGCGGCTTTTTAAAAACAGCGCCGTCTTTAGCTCAGCCAGATATACAGATGCATTTTGTTATCGCAATGATGGATAACCATGGCAGAACACCACACTACGGTCATGGTTACTCATGCCATACCTGCCTGTTAAAACCGCTCAGCCGAGGGCATGTGTCTATTACGCACGCAGATATAAAGAAGCGCCCCCTCATTAACATCGGTTTGTTATCCAACAGCCATGATACTGAGCGTTTAATTCGCGGCATTCACATGATGAATACTATTTTGTCGCAACCTCCGCTGTTAGCGCTTAACGGTAAACCACTGCGGCCTCTGCCCATAAATGATGCCGAGTGGGAAAGTGAACTACGCCGTCACGCGCAATCTGCCTATCACCCCGTCGGGACATGTGCGATGGGGCGCGTTGTAACACCTGCGTTAAACTACATTGGCCTCCAAGGTTTACGCATTGCAGATGCTTCTATTATGCCGACCATTATTAGCGGTAACACACAAGCCGCCTGTGCAATGATCGGTGAAAAAGCAGCCGATCTCATTATTGCCGATCACTATTCCAGCAGTTATTCAAGGTGTACATCATGAGCCAAACCCTTAATCACTACTTGCTCAATGTGGGCGAACATGACAAAACCAGACTTTCCATTCTGTCTGATATTTATAACTCTGGAAGCCGAGCATTTATTGAACGCAGTACATCGCACGCTCCTACTCATATTCTTGATATAGGCTGCGGTCACGGGCAAATGACCCAGTGGCTGGCCAAGCAGTTCCCGCAAGCGCAAGTGACTGGTATAGATGTGTCCACTGAGCAACTCGATATGAGTCGTGCTAACTGCACGATGCCTAATGTGTCGTTTGTCCAGCACGACTTTACTCAGGGCGTACTCAAACACACCGCCGTCGATTTGGTGTACATCCGGTATGTGTTGTTGCATGTAAAAAATTGGCAGACTTTTTTTGACAATCTACTTCAGTCCATTGCACCCGATGCAAAAATCCTTATAGAAGAGCCAGGCTTTCCTTTTTTCTGCTACCCCTCAAATGAGCAACTTGAGAAAGCCAATCGTCTAGGCTGCCAATTAACCCGACAGCTAGGTTTGAACTACGACTGCATTGAGCCTTTGTGGCATAAAGTGACCCATTGCGAACGCTTCAAAATTAACCAGGTAAATTTCACTCAGCCGCTCTTAAAGTCACCCGAAGAGAAAAGTATTCTCTGGCGCTCTTTTATACAAATCGCACAGCCTCTGATAGCACTTGGATTCGCCTCTGAGGAAGAAGTTAACGCAATTCTGGCCGAGTTGGTTAATATCGCCAATGATCAACACTCGATTGTAGGCAGTCTGCGGCTTATTCAGTTAAACCTCAGCGCTTTACCGTTATCAAGCGCAGCTCAGCATGAATAATCACCGACAAAAAGCGGTGGTGATCGGAGGCAGTCTTACAGGCTGTTTAGTTGCCCAAGTACTGTCCAGCCATTTCAATGAAGTTGTTATTCTTGAGAAAGATCAATTTGATTGCACCCCAACCCCACGCAAAGGCGTCCCCCAAGAAAATCATCTTCATATTGTTCTTAAACAGGGTATGGACAGTATTGAAGCTATTTTTCCTGGCATCAGCGACTCCCTCAGTGCACAAGGCGGTGTAACCGTCAACCTAGGTCATGGATTACGCTGGTATCAGGCCGGTCAATGGAAAGCCCCCTACACCAGTAAGCTTTCATCAGTTTTGTTCAGCCGTGCGCTTTTAGATACAACAATCAGGCAACGCATACTTAACAACCCGAGCATCCAGGTTAAACGTCGTGTGCGCGTTAACGCCTTTATTATTGAAGGCTCGCGGGTTGAAGGTGTGCGCTTTAATGACCAAGGGGCTGATCAATCCCTGCATTGCGATTTAGTCGTGGATTGCAGCGGTGCTGGCTCAAAAACCGCAGAGTGGCTCAACACAGCTGGTTTTGATCGCGTTGAGAACTCAACGTTAAAAAAACAGATCCGGTATTCATCGGCCCTGTATCGCAGCGAAAGCCCTCTAGAGAAAAAAGCGATCGTGATCTGGGATACGGGCAGCCACAAACACAATGTGGGTTTGCTGTTTCCTATAGAAAAAGACACATGGATCGTCTCTACCGGGGGCTGCTTTGACTCCAACCCAACCGCCGACAAAAACACATTTAAAGCATTTATTGACGCTCTGCCGCAGGCTGATATCAGCCAGTTTATAAGCCAGTCCACAGCCGTTTCTGACCTGCATACGTTTGCCTTCCCGGGCAGTGCTTGGTTGCATTATGAAAAAATGCCCAACTTCCCACTGGGCTTGATCGTCGCCGGTGCAGCTTTTTGCAGGCTCAATCCATTCTTTGGACAAGGCATTACGTTGTGCGCCAGCCATGCACTCGTTATTAGCCAATACCTCCTGCGCAACACAGAGGGTTGTATTGCCACACGTGACGTTCAACAGCAGCTTGCCAAAGCCAATAGGTCGCCCTGGAAAGTGTCTGAAGTCGAAGACCTAAGGCATGCCTGCGTCCCAGGTAAACGCAGCCTATTGAATAAGTTTCTTATGTGGTACACCCAAAAATTTTACTGCCTCTCTAATCACGATGTTTTCGCCCGAGAACTTCAGTTCAAGGTCATGCATCAAATCGCTTCGCCTTATGCCCTGTTTCATCCTTTCATCGTTTTCAAGGTGTTAGCACAGGCGGGGTAAATCAGTCTTCCTGCACTGGCTCTAACCCCTTGTACATCATTACCAAGTAGGCCGAAAAAGGCCTCAACTGGAGTTTTTACACATGACTTGCTCCGACGAAGAAACGCTTATTCTGGTTGATCATCTGGACACGCAAACAGGCACTGCGCAGAAACTGCACGTGCACCAGCAAGGCCTGCTGCATCGCGCCTTTTCGATTTTTGTGTTCAATGATCAAGGCCAACTGATGCTGCAACACAGAGCCTTGAGCAAGTATCACTCGGGGGGCTTGTGGACTAACACCTGTTGCGGCCATCCGCGACCTGAGGAGTCGACCGCCAATGCTGCTCGGCGTCGGCTGCAGGAAGAAATGGGCTTTGAATGTCCATTATTTGAAGTGGGTACATTGATTTACAAAGCCAAAGTATCCAATGACCTTATTGAGCATGAGTTCGATCATGTCTACGTGGGCCGATTCAATGCCCAAGCCCAACCTGATCCTAACGAAGCCCATGACTGGGCATGGATTGACACCCAAACTTTGACGACCCAACTGATCGAGCAACCCGAGTTGTACACCGTGTGGTTCAAAAAAATTCTTGAGCAACCCAGTGCCAACTTGGATAGCCTCAAAGATTACGCGCAACGATTGAACTCGCCGCCCTCAAAGGGAAGCTTGAATTCAACCCTTGTGCATCTTGCTCATTAATTCCGCCTCAGCTTGGGTTAACCCGCACGACTGAGTCAGTTCGTCAATGCTGGCGCCCATGCCTACCAGCCGTGCCGCTTGGTCAAACGATAGGCTGGTCGGATCGCGCTGTTCGAGGCGGGTCAGTTTTTCCGGTAGCGGCGCCACCACCGAGCGCATTTCGTGCAGTTCTTCACCCATTTGCACGTTGCCGTTTTGGTAAGTGTCCAAACGGCGGCTGAGTTCCTTGAGGCGGCGGTCGCGCTGTGCGTCAGCAGCGGCCTGCTGCGCAGCCACCACGCGCTGTTTGCGCACGTAGATCAAAAACGCCCACACAGTCGCGGCCCACAGTAGGCTCAGCACCGTTACCACCCCCTCAAGAATCAATCAGATGTTCTCCAGGTCTGACCACTCGTCATCAGTCATCATCTTGTTCAGCTCAACCAGAATCAGCAGCTCGCCGTTCTTGTTGCATACGCCTTGAATGAATTTGGCCGACTCGTCATTGCCCACATTGGGCGCCGTTTCGATTTCAGACTGACGCAGATACACCACTTCAGCCACGCTGTCGACCAGAATACCGACCACTTGCTTGTCAGCCTCAATGATGACGATGCGCGAGTTATCGGTAATTTCAGCACCGTACAACCCGAAACGCTGACGGGTGTCGATGACGGTTACCACGTTACCGCGCAGGTTGATGATGCCCAACACGTAAGCTGGCGCACCTGGCACCGGGGCAATTTCGGTGTAGCGCAGCACTTCCTGCACTTGCATCACGTTGATGCCGTAAGTCTCGTTGTCCAGCTTGAAGGTGACCCATTGCAGGATCGGATCATCGGAACCCTGTGCGGCTGTTTGTTTCATACCCCAAACCCCTGACTAAAACCCGCCCATAGCGGTGTGTGCTGTCTGACCGTGCTGAGGCCCGGCCGTTTATTTGTCTGCTGCTACAGCCCTGTGTTTGGTTGCGCCGCTGGCGATTAACTCGGCCAACTCAGCAACGTCCAGCAGTGCGCACATGTGCTCAATGACAGTGCCCGCCAACCACGGACGCTGCCCGCGTTGAGAACGCCATTTGATCTGGTTGGGGTCCAGGCGCAGTGAGCGGCTGACTTGATGCACCGCCAGCCCCCATTCGTAGCCCTGAACCGAAATCACGTATTGCAGCCCTTCGCGAAAGTCATCGCGGTAGCGGTCGGGCATGACCCAACGTGCCGTGTCCAAAACGTTAAGCTTGCCGCTCTGGCTTGGCAGGATCCCCAAAAACCATTCTGGCTGACCAAACAAAGGGGTCAGTTCACGACCTTGCAGTGAATAAATAGACCCCAAACACACCAGCGGAACAGCCAACGTCAGCCCCGCCACATCGAACAATAAACATTCGAACGGCTCGCTCGCCCACGCCGGGCGCCCATCGTCCTGCACCGGCAGACGCGTGCCAGACACGTTCGGGCGAGCCTGCACGACTGACGGCAACGCCGGCAGCACGTCTGAGAGCGGCACCGCAACCGCCAGCGGCGGCTCCAACGATGCAACCCGTGCATCACGCACATGCTCTTCAAGCACCGCAGCGGCGAAGTCGTCCAGAGGTTCCGATTCAGCGGGCAGTTCAGGCGCCGCCTCTTCCTGCACCTGCTCTGTTGCATCAAACAGCAGGTTGTCTAAATACGACTGCAACGCCACTTGCGGGCTTGTAGACAGTGCGACCGGTTGCTTCATCAGGTGCCTCACTCAGCCTTGGCCCGACCATGACCTGGGAAGGTTATCGGCCATGCCACGCAGATACTTGAATGCACGCCCAGCTCACACCGCTTGCGGTGACAGTTGCTGGGTCAACATATGTTTGAGCAACGCGCGATACGCGATCGTGCCACGGCTTTTGGTGTCGAACTGCGAAGGCGTCAGCCCTGCCCGACTGGCATCGCGCAAACGTGTGTCAACCGGGATAAACCCCTGCCACAGCGTTTCAGGATGTGAATCGCGCAACACCCGCAAGGTGCTCATGGACGCTTGAGTACGCCGATCAAACAACGTCGGCACGATGCAAAATGGCAACGCCTGTTTGCGTGAGCGATTGATCATCGCCAGTGTGTTGACCATACGTTCAAGCCCCATCAGGGCCAAATGTTCGGTTTGCACGGGAATGATCAACTGCTGGCTGGCCGCCAATGCGTTGACCATCAGCACACCGAGCAACGGCGGGCTGTCAATGATGGCGTAGTCGTAGTCTTGCCACACTTGCGCCAAGCCACGGGCAATCACCAATCCCAAACCACTTTGGCCCGGTGATTGTCGCTCAAGGGTGGCCAACGCGGTGCTGGCGGGCAACAAGGCAATCTGCTCGTTGCTCGTGGGCAGCAACAACTGCGCGGTCAACCCCTCGGGGACCTGCCCCTTGTGCAAAAACAGGTCGTAATTACTGTGCTCAAGGGCATCCGGGTCATAACCGAAATAGCTGGTCATAGAGCCATGCGGGTCGAGATCGACCACGATCACGCGCTTACCCGCCTCAGCCAGCAAACCCGCCAGGGCGATGGATGTGGTGGTCTTACCGACTCCACCTTTTTGATTTGCGACTGTCCAGACTCTCATTCAGTTATTCCTCCCGGCTGCACGCGTGCCGACCGAGAATTGCCATGCACTTATAGGGACGGTGACGGGGAATTGACGGTATTCCCACGGACCAGCGGCGTTGGTTGAGGCGGTGCAGTTTGTGTGCCAGCCCGCCTCAAAGCGGCATCCGGTGTTGCGTTGGCTGTGCCGCTGCTGGTCAAACTGCGACGAACATCCAGGTTGCGCGACACCACCAAGACCACTCGACGGTTGAGCGCGCGACCTTCAGGGGTGTTGTTATTGGCCACGGGCTGGAACTCGGCGTAACCCACCGACGCCATGCGCCCAGGGTCGACACCTTGCATCGCTAGCATGCGCACAATACTGGCCGAGCGCGCCGAGGACAGTTCCCAATTGGTGGGGTATTGCGCCGTACGAATGGGTTGATTATCGGTAAAGCCTTCAACGTGAATCGGGTTATCGAAGGGTTTAAGAATCGTCGCCAACTTGTCGATGATGCTGAATGCCAGGTCACTAGGCATGGCATCGCCACTGCCGAATAACAAGCTGGAGTTCAGTTCGATTTCGACCCACAGCTCATTGCCGCGCACCGTGAGTTGGTGAGACGTAATCAAATCGCCAAAGGCTTGAGTGATGTCATTGGCGATGCTTTTGAGCGGATCTTCCTCGGTCTGTCCAAGCCCTGCATCCGTGTTGTCGCTGTTTTTGATCAGCGGCTGGGCCGGTTTAGTGGTCAGCGGGCGCTCTTCACCAATCGGCACCGGTTCAGTGCTGCGTGCAGTGTCAGTAAACACCCCAACCAACGCTTGGGAGATCACCCGGTATTTGCCTTCATTAATCGAAGAAATCGAGTACATAACCACGAAAAAAGCAAACAACAACGTGATGAAATCCGCGTACGACACCAGCCAACGCTCATGATTGACGTGCTCTTGAGCACCGCGGCGGCGACGGCTCATGGTTAACCCGTAAAACCCTGAAGTTTGAGTTCAATGGCCCGTGGGTTCTCACCCTCAGCAATCGACAGAATGCCTTCCAGCAACATCTCACGGTACAACGACTGGCGCAGCGCTATCGCCTTGAGCTTGCTGGCAATCGGCAGCAACACCAGGTTAGCGCTGGCCACCCCATAAATAGTCGCGACAAATGCCACGGCAATCCCGCTGCCCAACTGGGCCGGGTCCGCGAGGTTACCCATCACATGGATCAACCCCATGACCGCACCAATAATGCCGATGGTCGGGGCATAGCCGCCCATGCATTCAAAAACCTTGGCGGCCTCGATGTCGCGGGTTTCCTGGGTCATATAGTCGACCTCAAGCACGCTGCGAATAGCTTCTGGCTCTACCCCATCGACCAATAATTGCAGGCCCTTGCGCGAATAGCTGTCGGGTTCGGTATCGGCCATCGTTTCCAGCCCCAACAACCCCTCTTTGCGCGCCGTTAGGCTCCAATTGACGACCTGATTGATACCGCCCGCCATGTCGATATGCGGCGGAAAGAAAATCCAGCCCACGGTCTGAATCGAGCGCTTAAAGGCGCTCATCGGCGACTGCAATAACGCCGCTCCCAAGGTGCCGCCCAGCACGATAAGCGCCGCAGGGCCATTGGCCAGCGCGCCCAAATGCCCGCCTTCCAGATAGTTACCGCCAACAATGGCCACAAAGGCCATGATGATGCCGATCAGGCTGAGCACATCCATCAGTGACAGGCCTCGACCAGATGGCGACCCATGTCATCGAGGCTGTACACCGCGTCGGCCAAATTGGCCTTAACAATGGCCATGGGCATGCCATAGATCACGCAACTCGCTTCATCTTGTGCCCACACTTGGCTGCCGCACTGTTTAAGCAGACGCGCCCCTTCGCGGCCATCCGCGCCCATCCCGGTCAATACCACCGCCAAAACCTTGTCACCGTAAGCTTTAGCCGCTGAGCCAAAGGTGATATCGACGCTTGGCTTGTAGTTCAGGCGTTCGTCGCCTGGCAGAATTCTGACGGTGCCTCGACCGTCGACCATCATTTGCTTACCGCCTGGCGCCAGCAACGCCAGCCCAGGGCGCAACGTATCGCCGTCTTCGGCTTCTTTGACGTTGATGCGGCACAGCTTGTCGAGGCGCTCAGCAAAGGCTTTGGTAAACGCCGCAGGCATGTGCTGGACCAACACGATGGGCGCCGCAAAGTTACCCGGCAACTGGGTCAATACACGCTGCAACGCCACTGGGCCGCCGGTTGAAGTACCAATCGCCACAAGCTTGTAAGGCTTGCGTTTGACCGCCGAGCCATGGGCGCTCGGGGCCGCGCGGCTAGCAATGGGTGTGCTGCGGGTCGGCGCCGGGGTGGGTGTCGCAATTGTTGCAGGGCCAGCCCCAACGGGCGCACGGCTGACAGGTGCAGACGACAGCGCGCCCAGACTGGACAGGCGGCGGTTACTGCGCGAAATAGAGTGCACCTTCTCACACAGCAGTTGTTTGACCTTATCGGGATTGCGCGAGATGTCTTCGAAGTTTTTCGGCAGAAAGTCCACTGCTCCGGCGTCCAGCGCATCAAGGGTGACGCGAGCCCCTTCGTGGGTCAGGGATGAAAACATCAACACCGGCGTTGGGCAGCGCTGCATGATGTGGCGCACCGCAGTGATGCCGTCCATCATCGGCATTTCATAGTCCATGGTGATCACGTCGGGCCTGAGCGCCAGCGCTTGGTCAATCGCCTCTTTGCCATTGGTCGCCGTGCCGATCACGTTAATCGTTGGGTCAGCCGACAGGATTTCCGACACGCGACGGCGGAAGAAACCTGAATCGTCCACCACAAGGACTTTGACTACCATAAACACTCCGTTAGGCGACACGAGGGGCGCCTGCGCCCCACACAACGTGAATCAAATACGCCGCGAGGCGTAGTGCTTGAGCATGCTCGGCACATCCAAAATCAACGCGATGCGACCGTCACCGGTAATGGTGGCGCCCGACATGCCAGGGGTGCCCTGAAGCATTTTGCCCAACGGCTTGATGACCACCTCTTCTTGGCCAACCAACTGATCGACTACAAAGCCGATCCGCTGAGTACCGATCGACACGATCACCACATGCCCTTCGCGTTGCTCTTCGTGCGCGGCCGAAGCCACCAGCCAGCGCTTGAGGTAAAACAGCGGCAACGCTTTGTCGCGCACAATCACCACTTCTTGGCCGTCAACCACATTGGTCCGCGACAGGTCGAGGTGGAAAATTTCGTTGACGTTGACCAGCGGAAAGGCAAACGCCTGACTGCCCAACATCACCATCAGGGTCGGCATGATCGCCAAGGTCAGCGGCACCTTGATCACGATCTTCGAACCTTTGCCCAAGGTCGACTCAATGGCCAGTGAACCATTGAGCTGAGCGATCTTGGTTTTCACCACGTCCATGCCCACACCACGACCCGATACGTCAGAAATTTCGGTTTTGGTCGAAAACCCCGGCGCAAAAATCAGGTTATAGCAGTCGCTTTCGCTTAAGCGATCCGCCGCGTCTTTGTCCATCAAGCCTTTTTTGACGGCGATGGCGCGTAGGACATTTGCATCCATACCTTTGCCGTCGTCAGAAATCGACAGCAAGATATGGTCGCCTTCCTGCTCTGCCGATAGCACCACCCGTCCACAACGATGCTTGCCTGCAGCTTCGCGTTCTGCGGGGGTTTCACAGCCGTGGTCAACCGCGTTGCGCACCAAGTGCACCAAAGGATCAGCCAGCGCTTCAACCAGATTTTTATCCAGATCGGTTTCTTCACCCACCAGTTCGAGGCTGATTTCTTTTTTCAGCTGGCGCGCTAAATCCCGAACCAGACGCGGAAAACGACCAAATACCTTCTTGATCGGCTGCATCCGAGTCTTCATCACCGAGGTTTGTAGGTCTGCGGTGACCACATCGAGGTTGGACAGCGCCTTGGCCATGGCTTCGTCTTGCAGATTAAGGCCCAGCCGTACCAGACGGTTTCGCACCAACACTAACTCGCCGACCATGTTCATGATTTCGTCGAGCCGCGCGGTGTCTACTCGGACCGTGGTTTCGGCTTCTGAGGCGACCGGTTTTTCTTGGGGCGGCGCAGGCGCACGGACAGGTTCTGCGCGTGCGGCCACAGCCTTGGGCTGAGGCTTGCTAGCTACCGGGGCTGTTGAGCTGGAGGCGCCTGCTGTCGAATTGATTGTGGCGACGACAACCGGGCTTTGAGCCGAAAACTGGCCTTTAC
>NZ_LLWH01000213.1 GCF_001411475.1 Pseudomonas endophytica
TCGTCCGTAGACCCTTAGTGCCATCAAGATAAGCCTTGATGGCGTTGAGCTTAAATTGCTCTGTGTACTTGCTCATGTTGAAACCCCAAAAAGTTGGATATGTGTCCAACTTTTTGGGGGCAGTCCACTTTAGGGTATTTCAGTGCGGCCATATCTATCGTTGAAACGCACAATATCGTCTTCGCCTACATAGTCCCCGCACTGCACTTCGAACATCACCAGCTCATCGTCTGTGGGGTTGACCAGCCGATGTTGACGACCAGGTTTGATAAACGTTGACTCGTTGCGCCCCAGCATGAATTGCTGATCGCCGTTAGTTACCTGCGCGGTGCCGCTGACGACGATCCAATGCTCGCTACGATGACGGTGCAGTTGCAATGACAGCGCGCCGTGAGGCTTGACCACAATACGCTTGAGTTTGAACCCCGGACCTTCCTCTAACACGCTGTAACTGCCCCAAGGACGCATCACGCTGCGGTGCAGGCGGTAAGCATCATGCCCTTGTTGTTTGAGCGCTTGGGCGATGTATTTAACGTCTTGAGTACGGCCCGCATCGGCGACCAACAGCGCATCCGGGGTGTCGATGATGACCAGATCTTTAAGGCCGACCCCTGCGACCAAGCGTGAGGATGAGTCGATGTAGCAGTTATGCACATCGTGCAACACGTGTTCGCCCACGCATTGGTTGCCATGGCGGTCAGTCGGACTTAGTTCACGCACGGCCTGCCAACTGCCAATATCACTCCAACCCAGTTTGCAGGGCACCACGGCGACTTTTTTTGAGCGCTCCATGAGCGCGTAGTCGATGGAAATATCTTGATTAAGGGCGAAGGTCTGGCTGTCGAGTTCAAGGTGGCGTTGCTGCGAGCCTTCAAAGAGTTGGCTGTGCGCCAAGCAGTGGCTGATCGCTGTCAGTATCTGCGGCGCATGTTCCTGCAGCTCTTGCAGAAAACTATCGACACGCATGCAGAACATTCCGCTGTTCCACAGGTGCAGACCGCCCTCCAAAAACTGTTGTGCCTTTACGCAATCAGGCTTTTCAATAAAACCCGTCACTTTAAAACCGTCGCTGCCCAGTGCGCTGCCGGTTTCGATATAACCAAAGCCGGTTTCGGGCCGGGTAGGTTGAATGCCGAACGTCACTAACCAACCTTGATCGGCCAAGTGCCGAGCACGCTCAACCGCGTGCTGGAAGGCCGTGATATCGGTGATTAAGTGATCGGCGGGTAATATCAACACGTGTGCATCGCTGCCATAGCGTTGGGCAATGTGCAGCGCTGCCGCTGCAATGGCCGGTGCAGTATTGCGACCAAAGGGCTCAAGAATGAAGTCCAGCGTCAGGTCGCTGGGCATGCAGGTACGGTAGTCGTCGAGCGTGCGAAAAAACACGTCGCGGTTGGTTACAGTCAGTAGCTGATCCACATCCGGCAGCAGGGCTGCGCGTTTGAAGGTCTTTTGCAGCAGGCTTTCGCCATCGGGCAGGCGCATAAAGGGCTTGGGCAAGGCTTCACGCGACACTGGCCAGAGTCGGGTACCTGCGCCCCCGGCGATTATGCAGGGAATGAGTGGGCCCATTCAGAACGCCTCCAAGGCTTTAGGCTGCTGTAAAAGTGTGAAGTCTGACGGGTTATGGAGTTTTGAGCGACTCGTTGACGGTTCAGAAAGTTTTTTTGCAAATAAGTCACGAAAATTGGGTCGTTATGAATGAGTTGTTGTCCAACAAAAATGATTGATCAGGAGACGCAGCATGAGCGCAGAAAAGGCATTTTTGATTTTGCACGGCAAGCAAGCCATGAACGAGGACGTTCGGGCTGCTGTTGAGCAACAACGTGCCAATGGCCGCGAGTTGGTGGTACGCCTAACGTGGGAGGGGGGTGATGCGCAGCGCCTAGTGAATGAAGCCCTTGAAGGGGGCTACAAACAGATAATTGCCGGGGGCGGTGACGGCACGCTACGGGATGTTGCCGAGGCGATGGCGCTGGCGAATACCACGGCCAGCCTCGTGTTGTTGCCCTTGGGTACGGCGAATGACTTTGCCCGCGCGGCCGGTGTTCCATTGGAACCAGATCAAGCTCTGGCGTTGCTGGACGTACCCGCCCGACAGATTGATTTGGGCGAAGTCGGCGGCCAGTATTTTTTAAATATGGCCACCGGCGGATTTGGCAGCCAAGTGACAGCCAACACCTCTGAAGACCTGAAAAAAGTGATCGGTGGTGCAGCCTATCTATTCACCGGGCTCTCGCGTTTTGGCGAGTTAGAGGCGGCTTATGCAGAACTGCAAGGCCCCGATTTTCAGTGGCAAGGCCAGTTGCTGGCATTGGGCATTGGCAACGGGCGTCAGGCCGGTGGTGGGCATGAGTTATGCCCGAACGCATTGGTCGATGATGGCCTCTTGGATGTCAGCATTTTGCCTGCCCCACAAGAAGTGGTCGGCACGCTGAAGAGTCTGATGGCGGGCGGCTGGGGGCTGGATAACCTGTTTGTTCGGGCTCGCCTGCCGTGGGTTGAAATCAAGTCGGCACAAGGGCTGTCGCTCAACCTAGATGGCGAACCGCTGTCGGGTGATAACTTGCGCTTCACCTTGCATAAAGGTGCGTTGCGGGTGCACTTGCCGCCGTCCTCAGCGTTACTCAGTTCTTAATCTCAAAAGATGCCATTTGGCTGTTGTTTTTTGCTGTGCGGCGGTTTGAAGGGTCAAGAAGCGGCAGGGTATGTCGATAACCTTGAACCTTTAGCTTCACTCTCAGGAATTAACAATGGCCGGCATTCTTGACACAGTAGACCAGCGTACACAGTTGGTCGGTGCAAACCGATTGGAGCTTCTGATGTTTCGCCTCGCGGGGCGGCAGTTGTTCGCGATCAACGTGTTCAAGGTTCAAGAAGTGTTGCAACTGCCCAAGCTCACGCTGATGCCGCAGCGTCATCGGCATGTATGCGGCGTCATCAACTTGCGCGGCAAAACCCTCCCTGTGATTGATCTGTCCCAAGCGATTGGCCTGCGCCCACTGGTACCGGGGCCTGACAGCACGATCATCGTCACCGAGTACAACCGCTCAATACAGGCGTTCTTGGTCGGTAGCGTGGACCGAATCGTCAACATGAACTGGGAGGCCATTTTGCCGCCGCCCAGCAGTGCAGGGCGTCACCATTACTTGACCGCCATCAGCAAGGTTGACGAGCAACTGGTGGAAATTATCGACGTGGAAAAGGTCTTGGCCGAGATCGTGCCTTACAACGCCAAAGTGTCCCGCGATCAACTGGCTGACCCTGTGCTTGAGCGTTCTCGGGGTCGTGAAGTGCTGTTGGTCGACGACTCCAGTGTGGCGTTGGCGCAGTTGCAGGAAACACTCTCGCAACTGGGGGTCAAGATGCACATTGCCAGCGATGGCCTCAAAGCGTTGAACCTGCTCAAAGCTTGGGCCGATGCCGGGCTGGTAATGACCGACAAATTGTTGATGATATTCACCGACGCTGAAATGCCAGAAATGGATGGCTACCGCCTGACCACAGAAATCCGTAACGACCCGCGTCTGCGCAGTCTGTATGTGGTGCTTCACACCTCTTTATCCGGCAGTTTCAATGAGTCGATGGTGAAGAAAGTTGGGTGCGACAATTTTCTCTCTAAGTTCCAGCCTGACAAATTGGTGGATGTCGTCCGCCAGCGTTTACTGCTAGACGAAGTGCCCGCCTGACTCAGCACAAAGGCCTGATCTTTGCAGCGGCTGTCAGCTCGTATACTGTGGCTTTTTTGACTTGGATCTGACCCATGCTTCGGCTAAGTGCGCTGTATCGCTATCCACTCAAATCTGGCAAGGGCGAAAGCTTGCCTAAAGCCCAATTGGATACGTTGGGGTTGGTGGGTGATCGTCGCTGGATGTTGGTGGACGAGGCGACCGGACGATTTTTGACTCAGCGCGCTGACCCTAGAATGAGTCAACTCTCTGCCCTGTGGAATATAAGCGGTGGCTTGACCTTGAGTGCTGAGGGTTTAACTCCACTGCAAGTCGCGTTACCGGAGCAGGAGCAGAATTTGCGTGGCGTGACCATCTGGCGTGACACCTTGCGCGTGCCGGATGCAGGCGATGAGGCGGCGCAATGGCTCAGTCGCTTTATCGATAAGCGAGTGCGTCTGGTGCATGTGCCACTTGAGCGTGCGCGCACCACTGAGGCGGGCTATGGGCGTGACGATGACAAGGTCGCGTTCGCCGATGGCTACCCTTTATTGCTGATAGGGCAAGCGTCGCTGGATGACCTTACGAACAAAGTCGGCAGGCCGCTGGAGATGCTGCGCTTTCGCCCTAACTTGGTGATTGAAGGCAGCGAAGCGTTTGCCGAAGACGGCTGGAAGCGTATTCGTATTGGCGATATCGAGTTTCGAGTTGTGAAGTCGTGCTCGCGCTGCATTTTGACCACAATCGACCCACAGACTGGTGAGCGTGACGCCAACCGAGAGCCGCTCGCAACCTTGATGACTTATCGCAAACAGACCGATGGGATCATGTTTGGGCAAAATCTGGTGAACGACGACGAGGGCGTATTAGAAGTCGGGATGCCGGTCACGATTCTGGAGTAACTCACCCCTAACCAGCTTTCTGTAGGAGCTGCCGCAGGCTGCGATCTTTTGACCTTTTAAATCAAAAGATCGCAGCCTGCGGTGCTCCTACAGAAGTTTACTGATCATCAAAATACCGCTCATGCCAGTCCACCAAAGGCTGGGGTACGTTGAGCTTTTGTCCGTAGATCACTGAATAAGACAACACGTTCTGCACGTATTGGCGGGTTTCGTCGAATGGAATGCTTTCAACCCACACGTCAAAGCCCAAGTGATTGGCACCCTTGAGCCATTGACGCACCCGGCCAGGGCCAGCGTTGTAAGCGGCAGAAGCAAGTACCCGATTGCCGTTAAATTGGCCGTGCACTTGGCTTAAGTACGCAGCCCCTAACTGGATGTTTTTGTCCGGGTCTAGCACTTGCTGCGGCGATGCCAACGGGATGCTGAATTTCCGCGCAGTCTCTTTGGCGGTAGCAGGCATTAACTGCATCAAGCCGCTGGCACCTACGCCGGAGCGGGCGTCATCCATAAAGGCACTCTCCTGACGGGTAATTGCAAAAACCCAACTGGAATGCAGCCCGCGGACTTTAGCTTCACGTAACAAGGTGTCGCGGTGCGCCATGGGGAAACGAATGTCCAGGTCGTCCCAATATTTCGCCTGACTGATGGTGCGAATAGCCGGGAAATACCACTTTAGGTCGTAAGCCAGTTTGGCTTGGGCAACCATCTCATCACGATTGAAGTGGCGGCTGACGTAATACCACTCACGACGACCATCAACCACTTGGCCGCGAGCGTGGAACTCCAACGCGCGCTGGATGCCTGGCGTGTTGCGCACTTTATTGATCAGTTGCGGGCTGAGCGCTAGTGGGTTGTTGTTGAGTTTGTAAGGGGTTTGTGCACGATCAGCAGCCAAAAAGCCGTAAAAATCACGTTCTTTGGCGACATTCTTGAACAGGGCCAAAGCCTGTGGGTTTTTCGGCTCGGCCAGCTCTAGGCTGCGAGCCTGCCAGTAGCGCCAGCGGTTGGTGGTGGCCAGTTCCGGCGGCAGTTTTTTGGTCAGTTGGTAGGCTTCTTCCCAGCGTCCAAGGCGTAACAGCAAGCGCAGGCGCCACTCGGTGACGGTGTTGTCACGTAGCTCCGGGTCGTACTGGGTCATGATGGCCAGACCGCGACTGTCATAGCGACGAGCGAACGTCAGGCCGATTTCCCGAGCGATAGCGACTTTTTCGTCACGTGAGAAGTGCATGTTGGCGGCGTAAGTATCGAGCAGTGACGCGGCTTTTTCTGGATCTTGACGTGCGAGACGGCGCAACCCCAGACCGACCGCATCTGACATGGCGTCACTGGCCGGTAAGAACAAAGAAGGCTGGCTGAGCATGTCGGGCTTTTGCGCGACGGCAATCATCAGTTTGGCTTGCGGCCCCTGCGTGGTCAGGCCGTTGGCCAATGAGTTAGCCAAGGCATAGTTACGCGCTTCAGCGGCCAGTTTTACGCGCTGCCAACGCTTTTGCTCGGTCAGTTGGCCATCAGCGGCCCACTGGCTAAACAGTGCATCGCAGGCGGCGGGTTGAGCTTTGCCGACCAGCCACAGTTTTTCGGCAGAGGCATAACCCTCTGCCTTGAGGTTGTGGGTGATCTGGTACTGACCATTAAGGCAGTCCAGCTCGGTGAAATTGAGCTTGGGATCGTAATACTTAACGAATGTGGCCCAGTCCCCACGGTCTGCCAGCCAGCGCAACCAACGCAGTTTCATCCAGTTGGACTGCGGCAGGTCGCCATGCTCGGCCAAAAACTGTTCGATTTCGGCATTGCTGGCGGACTTAAGGCGTGCGGTCAGTTCGTCATACGCCAGATAAGGTGTGAGTGGGTAGCTGCGCAGGGCCGCAGCATTTTGAAAGTAAGGGCCGGAGTCACCCTTGGCTAAGGCCCGTTTGGCTTGATCGTACAGTTGGCGTTGTTGAGTGAGGTCTGCGGCCAGCGTGGATTGCACGGCGCAGGTGGTGAGCAGCAGGCAGGATAAAAAGTTGAAAAGGCGACTGCGCATGAGGCTTCCGTACAGATAAAAACGCGACACATGCAGTGTGAAACTGCACAAGTTGAGGAGTCTAGGCGCTGGCGTTTCAGCCCCTACGGCTCTTAATGAGATGCAAACAGCCCCTAGCTTAGCCTTTTGCCGACGACCCATGAAAGCCTTGGCAGCCAGTCGGTGCAACTTGCTGCTAAATAAGCGCCAGGCGCGTCCGTACACGAAATACCCAGCCGCCTGCGGGCTCAAATCAGGTAGAATGCGCGCCCAGTTTTTGGAGAAGCTCATGACCCTGCTCAAATTCAGCGATGTGTCCCTTGCTTTCGGCTCTACGCCGTTGTTGGACAAGGTGTCCTGGCAGATCGCCCGTGGAGAGCGGGTGTGCATCATCGGCCGCAACGGCACCGGCAAGTCCAGCATGATGAAGCTGGTCAAAGGTGATCAAAAGCCTGACGACGGCTCTGTCTGGCGCGCACCCGGGCTCAAGATTGGCGAGTTGCCGCAAGAGTTGCCGGTAGCCGACGGACGGACAGTATTCGACGTTGTGGCCGAGGGCTTGGACGGTGTTGGCGAATTGCTGGCCCAGTACCATCATCTCAGTCAGAACATTGTCACCGATGCCGATCTGGACAAGCTGATGCACGTCCAGCAAGACCTTGAAGCCCGTGATGGCTGGCGCTTGCAGCAACTGGTCGACAGCACCCTGAGCCGCTTACAGCTGCCAGCTGACAAGACCCTTGCCCAATTGTCGGGTGGCTGGCGTCGCCGTGTGCTGCTGGCGCAGGCGTTGGTGTCTGAGCCAGATTTACTGCTGCTCGACGAACCGACCAACCACTTGGACATCGGTGCAATTGCCTGGCTGGAAGAGGCGTTGAAGGACTTCCAAGGTGCAGTGCTGTTCATCACGCACGACCGTTCATTCTTGCAGAACCTCGCAACGCGGATTCTGGAGCTGGACCGTGGTGGCTTGATCGACTGGAACGGCGATTACGCCAGCTTCTTGGTGCACAAAGAAGCCACCTTGGCAGCCGAAGAAACCGCCAATGCGCTGTTTGATAAGCGTTTGGCCCAAGAAGAGGTGTGGATCCGCCAAGGCATCAAAGCCCGTCGCACCCGTAACGAAGGCCGTGTTCGCGCCTTGAAAGCTTTGCGTGTAGAGCGCAGCGAACGCCGCGAGCGCACTGGCAAGGCGAATATTCTGCTGGATACCGCTGAAAAGTCTGGTAAGCAAGTGATGGTGCTGGACAACGTCAGCTTTGCTCATCCGCAGGGTCCGTTTCTGGTCAAAGATTTCTCGATGGTCCTGCAGCGTGGCGACCGTATTGGTTTGCTGGGTGCCAACGGTACGGGCAAGACCACGTTGTTGAAGCTGATGCTAGGCGGTTTGCAACCGACCCACGGCAAGGTGGAAGAGGGTACGCGCATTGACGTGGCTTACTTCGACCAGTTGCGCCACCAATTGGACTTGGAAAAAACCGTTATCGATAACGTGGCTGAAGGCCGCGATTTTATCGACATCGACGGTCAAAGCCGTCACGTTCTCAGCTACTTGGGTGACTTCTTGTTCAGCCCGCAGCGTGCTCGTACGCCGGTCAAGGCGCTGTCAGGTGGTGAGCGTGCGCGCCTGTTGCTGGCCAAGTTGTTCAGCAAGCCCGCTAACCTGCTGGTGCTTGATGAACCGACCAACGACCTGGACGTAGAAACCCTAGAGTTGTTGGAAGAAGTCTTACTGACCTTCCAAGGCACTGTGTTGATGGTCAGCCACGACCGGGCATTCCTCGACAACGTCGTCACCAGCACTTTGGTTTTCGAAGGTGAAGGCAAAGTACGCGAATACGTGGGTGGTTATCAGGACTGGCTGCGTCAGGGCGGTTCGCCACGTCTGCTGGGTGTCACTGAAAGCAAATCCGGTAAAGCTGACTTGAACTCGGCTGTAGTAACTGCCGCGCCGGCTCCAGTCTCTGAGCAGCCCGCACCGGCTGCAAAAAAGAAGCTTAGCTATAAATTGCAGCGCGAGCTGGAAGCATTGCCGGGCGACATCGACGCTAAAGAGCAGGCGATTGCTACTGTCGAAGCCGAAATGGCTGAGGCAGGTTTCTATCAGCGCCCCTCCACTGAAACGGCGGCTGTGATTGCCAAGCTTGAGCAACTGCAAGCTGAGCTTGATCAATTGGTTGAGCGTTGGGCCGAGTTGGATGCCTGAGTGACTGCCCGCTAAAAAAAAGCCCGGCCCTTTAATCAAGGGTCGGGCTTTTTGTTGTTTGCTGTGCTTACTCAGGTTTTTTCAAGCTGACCGCCAATACGTCACACGGCGCACCGTGCAGTACATCGTTTGCGGTAGAGCCCAGCAGCAGAGCTAAACCGTGACGGCCATGGCTGCCAACCACGATCAATTCGCAGTTTTGCTCTTTGGCAAAACCGTGAATTTCTTGGCGTGGCTGGCCGTATTTCAGGTGGCAATTGTCTTTGGACAGTTGAGGGTAGATGTCGATAAGTCGGTCTAGACGTTCTTTAGCCTGGTCGAACTGCTGTTGCTGAAGCTGTGACAGGTCCATGGGGACGTCACCGCCAAAGGCCATCGCCATAGGCTCGACGATATGGATGAGCGACAGTTTTGCGTTGTTGGCTTCAGCGCTGGCACTGGCGCGGTAGATGACGGGGTCACATTCTTCGGTCAGGTCGACGGCAACTAAAATATGTTTGTAGGGCATCGGCGAGGTCATGTGAGGCGTTCCTGTGCAAGGTGGTTGGTCGTGAGTTTGGCCCGTTTGTAGAGGCTTATTATGGATTGGGGTCAACTCGTTTATAAAGTTATGAGAGTAGAAATATGACGGTATGGATAGTGGTGTCAATCCTAGTGGTGGTTCTGAGCCCCTTAGCATGGCTGCGACCTTCGCGGCGCCAGAGTGGTCGGATGGTATTGCGCATGGAGGCGCGGCGCATGGGCTTGGCAATGCAACTGGCGAATCAAGAATGGCCGCATTGGCTTGAGCCTGAGCCGCCGGGCTCTTGTGCGCAATTCCATCGCCCGCGGCGGGGTACTAAGCCAGAAGTGTGGTGCTATTGGCAATCATCGCCAGGAATATGGGTCAATCAATGGCGTGAAGAATGTGCCGATGAGCGCCTGCTGGCACAGTTCAAAAAATTACCGGCCAATGTGTATAAGGTTGATGCCGGAGCGCAGATGATTGCGTTGTACTGGGGAGAAAAAGGCGAGCCAGAAGTCTTGTATGCCATTGACCAGGTACTTAAAGCGCTGGCGTAAGTCCTCATAATGAACACATGTTGATCTTTTCACGATCTTCGCCTGTATAAACGCTTAGGCTGTCTATGCTTGTTCGCTGTTCTGCGAGTTTAAAATCTGACCGATGAGTCGTTTTGTCATCCTTGTTTTCGGCAATTGACAATCACTGGCTTTTCCGTGAAGGTGTCGTCACCCAAATCAAACGGGCGTATGAATCGAGTGTTTGTCTTGTCAGATAACGCTCGCAGAACCCGGATTATCGCGTTGGCGGGTGTGCCTGGCGGATTGGCATCAGCATTGACGCAAACGTCAGTGACAGCCAGACGCTAGCGTCCGACGTGTACTGTTCAGCTTCCATATCGTGGAGATCAGTTGATGATTTACGAAGGTAAAGCCATCACGGTTACGGCTCTTGAAAGTGGCATTGTCGAACTCAAGTTCGATCTCAAGGGTGAGTCCGTCAACAAGTTCAACCGTCTAACCCTGAATGAATTGCGTCAGGCAGTGGATGCGATCAAGTCAGATGCTTCGGTTAAGGGTGTCATCGTTTCTAGTGGCAAAGACGTCTTTATCGTGGGCGCAGACATCACCGAATTCGTCGAAAACTTCAAGTTGCCGGATGCCGAGCTGATCGCGGGCAACCTCGAAGCCAACAAAATTTTCAGTGATTTCGAAGACCTCAACGTTCCGACCGTTGCCGTGATCAATGGCATCGCATTGGGGGGTGGGCTAGAGATGTGCCTGGCGGCTGACTTCCGCGTTATGGCCGACAGCGCCAAAATTGGCCTGCCGGAAGTCAAGCTGGGCATCTACCCAGGCTTTGGCGGCACTGTGCGTTTGCCGCGCCTGATCGGCGTTGATAACGCGGTTGAGTGGATTGCCTCGGGTAAAGAAAATCGCGCAGAAGATGCGCTGAAAGTCGGCGTCGTGGATGTTGTGGTGCCTGCTGCCAAGCTGGCCGCTGCTGCACTGGACATCATCAAGCGCGCCATCAGCGGCGAGCTGGACTTCAAGGCCAAGCGTCAGCCTAAGCTTGAAAAAATCAAGCTGAACGCAATTGAACAAATGATGGCCTTCGAAACCGCTAAAGGTTTTGTTGCAGGTCAAGCTGGCCCGAACTATCCGGCGCCAGTTGAAGCGATCAAAACGATCCAAAAAGCTGCCAATTTCGGTCGCGACAAAGCGCTGGAAGTTGAAGCTGCAGGCTTCGCCAAATTGGCCAAGACTCCAGCTTCAAACGCCTTGATCGGCTTATTCCTGAACGATCAGGAACTGAAGAAAAAAGCCAAGATCTACGACAAGATCGCCAAAGACGTGAAGCAGGCAGCCGTTCTCGGCGCTGGCATCATGGGCGGCGGTATTGCCTATCAGTCGGCCTCTAAAGGGACGCCGATTTTGATGAAAGACATCAACGAGCATGGCATTGAGCAAGGTCTGGCAGAAGCCGCCAAGCTACTGGTAGGCCGCGTTGATAAAGGTCGCATGACTGCGGCCAAAATGGCCGAAGTGCTAAACGGTATTCGTCCTACTCTGTCCTACGGCGACTTCGGCAACGTTGACCTAGTGGTTGAAGCGGTTGTTGAAAACCCGAAGGTCAAGCAAGCGGTGTTGGCAGAAGTTGAAAACCACGTCAGGGAAGATGCCATTCTGGCTTCAAACACCTCGACTATTTCCATCAGCTTGTTGGCCAAAGCGCTTAAGCGTCCTGAAAATTTTGTCGGCATGCACTTCTTCAATCCGGTGCACATGATGCCCTTGGTTGAAGTTATTCGTGGCGAGAAGTCCAGTGATCTGGCAGTTGCTACCACTGTCGCCTACGCCAAGAAAATGGGCAAAAACCCGATTGTGGTTAACGACTGCCCAGGCTTCTTGGTCAACCGTGTCCTGTTCCCGTACTTCGGCGGCTTCGCCAAGCTGGTTAGCGCCGGTGTCGACTTTGTGCGCATCGACAAAGTCATGGAAAAATTTGGTTGGCCAATGGGCCCGGCCTACCTGATGGACGTAGTCGGCATCGACACCGGTCACCACGGCCGTGACGTGATGGCCGAAGGCTTCCCGGATCGTATGAAAGACGATCGCCGTTCAGCGGTAGATGCGCTGTACGAGGCCAAGCGCCTGGGGCAGAAGAACGGCAAGGGCTTCTACGCCTATGAGCCAGACAAAAAAGGCAAACAGAAGAAAGTCGTGGACTCGAGTGTGCTTGAAGTGCTCAAGCCTGTTGTCTACGAACAGCGCGACGTCACCGATGAAGACATCATCAACTGGATGATGATCCCGCTGTGCCTAGAAACCGTGCGCTGCCTAGAAGACGGCATCGTTGAAACGGCTGCCGAGGCCGATATGGGCTTGGTTTATGGCATTGGCTTTCCACTGTTCCGCGGCGGCGCGCTGCGCTACATCGACTCGATCGGTGTGGCAGAGTTCGTAGCCTTGGCTGATCAGTACGCTGAACTGGGCGCGCTGTACCACCCGACTGCGAAGCTGCGTGAAATGGCCAAAAACGGTCAGAGCTTCTTCGGTTAAGCGCCCCATTAGAGTGAGAGTGAAATTATGAGCTTGAATCCTAGAGACGTGGTGATTGTCGACTTCGGTCGCACCCCGATGGGCCGCTCCAAGGGTGGCATGCACCGCAACACCCGTGCTGAAGACATGTCTGCGCACCTGATCAGCAAAGTACTGGAGCGCAACAGCAAGGTTGACCCGAGCGAAGTAGAAGATGTTATCTGGGGCTGTGTAAACCAGACCTTGGAGCAGGGCTGGAACATCGCGCGCATGGCGTCGCTGATGACGCAGATCCCGCACACCTCGGCGGCACAAACTGTGAGTCGCCTGTGCGGTTCGTCCATGAGCGCGCTGCACACTGCTGCGCAAGCAATCATGACCGGTAACGGTGACGTGTTTGTCGTGGGCGGCGTCGAGCATATGGGCCACGTGAGCATGATGCACGGCGTTGATCCCAACCCGCACATGTCGCTGTACGCGGCAAAAGCCTCGGGCATGATGGGTTTGACCGCTGAAATGCTTGGCAAGATGCACGGCATCACCCGCGAGCAGCAGGATGCCTTCGGCGTGCGTTCACATCAGTTGGCCCACAAGGCAACTGTTGAAGGCAAGTTCAAAGACGAAATCATCCCGATGCAGGGTTATGACGAGAACGGTTTCCTGAAAGTTTTCGATTACGACGAGACCATCCGTCCGGAAACCACCCTGGAAAGTTTGGCTGCACTTAAGCCAGCGTTTAACCCTAAAGGTGGGACTGTGACAGCGGGTACGTCTTCGCAGATCACTGATGGCGCTTCGTGCATGATTGTCATGTCGGCCCAGCGCGCTAAAGACTTGGGTCTTGAGCCTCTGGCTGTGATTCGCTCGATGGCCCTTGCGGGTGTAGACCCAGCGATCATGGGCTATGGTCCAGTACCGGCGACACAAAAAGCATTGAAGCGGGCAGGCTTGAATATGGCCGATATCGACTTCATTGAGCTTAACGAAGCTTTCGCTGCACAGGCTCTGCCAGTGCTGAAAGATTTGAAAGTACTCGACAAGATGAATGAGAAGGTTAACCTGCATGGCGGTGCTATCGCTCTGGGTCATCCATTTGGATGCTCAGGTGCTCGTATCTCCGGCACTTTGCTCAATGTGATGAAGCAAAATGGCGGCACTTTCGGGTTGTCCACCATGTGCATTGGTCTTGGCCAAGGCATTGCCACTGTCTTCGAACGCGTGTAAAGCGTTGCGTTGATAGAAGCCGGGGCCATGTGCCCCGGTTTTTGTTTTTTGGTTTTTTTTATTTTTTTCAGAGGGCCGCAACATGTCGCTACAACCTGGGCTCTATCAACATTACAAAGGGCCGCAATATCGGGTATTCAATGTGGCTCGCCATTCTGAAACCGAAGAGCACGTGGTGTTTTACCAAGCTTTATACGGTGACTATGGCTTTTGGGTCCGTCCGCTGAGCATGTTCCTTGAGACGGTCACCGTCGAGGGTGAACAGGTTCCGCGTTTTGCCTTGATTGAGCCAGAACCCAGCCTATTTTCTCGGCCATAAGGCTAGGTCGCGCACAACCCTGCGCTTGACCTCACCTTGTAGCCACTATATATAGCGGTGCCGCGTCAGGCGCTCACCGCCTTTCACTTCTAGAATTCAGGAATTTTCTGATCCATGGGCAAATCGCTGGTCATTGTGGAATCCCCGGCTAAGGCCAAGACCATCAACAAGTACTTGGGCAACGAGTACGTGGTGAAGTCGAGTATCGGCCATATCCGAGACTTGCCCACCAGCGGTTCGGCTAGCGCCAGTAAAGAACCTGCTGCCAAGCGTGGTAAGGCCGCGGCGGGCGAAGCACCGGCCCTGTCGCCTAAAGAGAAAGCTCAAAAGCAGCTGATCTCGCGCATGGGGGTTGATCCCGAGCATGGCTGGAAGGCCAAGTACGAGATCCTGCCGGGTAAGGAAAAGGTCATCGACGAGCTACGCCGGCTCGCCAAAGATGCTGACACCATCTATCTCGCAACCGACTTGGATCGCGAGGGGGAAGCCATTGCCTGGCACCTGCGCGAAGCCATCGGGGGGGATGACAGCCGTTACAAACGCGTGGTGTTCAACGAGATCACCAAGAAGGCGATTCAAGAAGCCTTCTCCAAACCGGGCGAGCTGGATATCAACCGTGTGAATGCACAGCAGGCGCGTCGCTTCCTCGACCGCGTGGTGGGTTACATGGTATCGCCGCTGCTGTGGGCCAAAATTGCCCGCGGCCTATCGGCAGGTCGTGTGCAATCGGTTGCCGTTAAATTGGTGGTTGAGCGTGAGCGTGAAATTCGTGCGTTCATCCCCGAAGAATATTGGGAAGTTCACGCTGATCTGGGCACTGCCAAGGGCGCTAAAGTGCGCTTCGACGTGGCTCGGGAAAATGGAGAAGCGTTCAAACCTCTGAACGAAGCCCAAGCCATGGCCGCGCTGGAGAAGCTCAAAGCATCCAGCTACACCATCGCTAAGCGTGAAGACAAACCGACCAGCAGCAAGCCGTCGGCACCCTTTATAACCTCCACCTTGCAGCAGGCAGCGAGTAACCGCCTGGGCTTCGGGGTGAAGAAAACCATGATGATGGCTCAGCGTTTGTATGAAGCGGGCTACATCACGTATATGCGTACCGACTCGACCAACCTTTCGGCCGATGCGGTCGCGATGGCGCGTGACTACATTCAGGGCGAGTTCGGCGAGACGTATCTGCCGCCCACGCCAAATGTCTATAGCAGCAAAGAAGGCGCACAAGAGGCTCACGAAGCGATTCGTCCTTCTGATGTGAACATGCACCCGAGCAAACTGTCGGGCATGGAGCGCGATGCTGAGCGCCTTTATGAGCTGATCTGGCGCCAATTCGTGGCTTGCCAGATGCTGCCAGCCAAATACCTGTCGACCACCGTTAGTGTGGCGGCGGGTGACTTCGAGCTGCGTGCAAAGGGGCGCATCCTGAAGTTCGACGGCTATACCCGGGTGATGCCGCAGATCACCAAACCTGGCGATGACGATGTACTGCCGGACATGGCTCAAGGCGATGTGTTGAAGCTGATCCAGCTGGATCCGAGCCAACACTTCACCAAGCCACCCGCGCGCTACTCCGAAGCCAGCTTGGTAAAAGAAATGGAAAAACGCGGCATTGGTCGTCCTTCGACCTACGCAGCGATTATCGGCACCATCCAAGACCGTGGTTACGTGGCGCTGCACAACCGTCGTTTCTATTCTGAAAAAATGGGCGACATCGTTACTGAGCGCTTGGCTGAAAGTTTCTCGGACCTCATGGACTACGGCTTCACTGCCGGCATGGAAGAGAACCTTGATGACGTCGCTCATGGCGAGCGTGACTGGAAAAACGTGCTGGACGAGTTCTATGGCGACTTCAAGAAAAAGCTCGAAGTAGCCGCGGCACCAGAAGGCGGCATGCGGGCCAACCAGCCGGTTATGACCGATATTCCGTGCAAGGAATGTGGTCGCCCGATGCAGATTCGTACGGCTTCTACAGGCGTTTTCCTCGGTTGTTCAGGCTATAGCTTGCCGCCAAAAGAGCGCTGTAAGGCCACCGTTAACTTGGTGCCGGGCGACGAAATTGCTGCGGATGACGAAGGCGAGTCCGAATCGCTGGTGCTGTTAGGTAAGCACCGTTGCCCGATTTGCAGCACGGCGATGGATGCCTACCTGCTGGATGAGAAGCATAAGCTGCACATCTGTGGTAACAACCCGGATTGCGTGGGTTATGAGATCGAAGAAGGTAACTACCGCATCAAGGGCTACGAAGGGCCGAGCCTGGAGTGCGACAAATGCGGCAGTGAGATGCAGCTTAAAACTGGTCGTTTCGGTAAGTTCTTTGGTTGCACCAACCCGGCGTGTAAAAACACCCGCAAACTGCTGAAGAGCGGTGAGGCGGCGCCGCCGAAAATGGACCCGGTGAAAATGCCGGAGCTTAAGTGTGAGAAGGTCGACGACACTTACATTCTGCGTGATGGCGCTTCGGGATTATTTTTGGCAGCCAGCCAGTTCCCGAAAAACCGTGAAACCCGCGCGCCGTTGGTGATCGAGATCATCCCGCACAAAGCTGAGATTGACCCTAAGTATCACTTCTTGTGTGAGGCGCCGAAGAAGGACCCTGAGGGTCGTCCGGCGGTGATTCGCTATAGTCGCAAGACCAAAGAGCAATACGTACAGACTGAAGTGGAAGGTAAGCCTACAGGCTGGCGTGCATTCTACGAGGGTGGTAGCTGGAAGGTTGAAGACAAGCGTAAAGATAAAGACGCTTGATACTGAGCTGACTATCTAACAAAAAACCGCGCACGGCTGCACGCCTTGCGCGGTTTTTTGTTCTTGGCTGCCTGGCAGCAGTGATTGATCTGCGCCCAAAATGTTGGACATTCGTCCACTTTTGGGGCGCAGATCACAACCGTGTAGGAGCTGCCGAGGTACGAAGGCTGCGATCTTTTGATATTTAAAAGCTCACAGCCTGCGGCAGCTCCTACGGGGTGGGAACCAAAAAAATCTGCGTAGGAGCGAGCTTGCTCGCGATCTTTAGATCTTGGAAGCGCCGTTAAACCAAGGTACAGCGCCATAAGGATAGAAAACCTCTCGTCATAGCCTTGCGCCGGTACGCCTTAATCCCTGAGACTGCTTGCCGGCCCTTATCTCTTATATTGTGGAGCGCCTCAACATGGCTCACGAACTCTATACCCGTACCAATCAGAAAATTTATTTTGCCGGTTTGGCACTTGAGGCCATGAGCAAGGCTGGGGAAGGGCGGGCCATGAATGCTCAGGCGCTGGTTCAGGCAGAACGCGAGTCAGCTATTTTTCATCTTTATGGCGCCTTACTCGGTTTATGCCATGAAATCGCAGGTTTTTACCGCTTGCCACAAGCCAACGCCTCACGCGTCGAGCTGTTGCTGACTCAAGAAGTATTGGACGCGATAGCTATCCCAGAGCTGGCAGAAATGGTCGAACTGGCTCGAGCCCCCCATACTTGGTTGGCACAATTGGTTGTCACGCATGCCGCGCTGTATCAGCCCTTACAGGCCCCTAAAAAGGTTAAAACGGACGTGTTTCAACCTTTAATCGAGGCGGTTAACCTCGAAGATGAAACGTCTGAGGAGCTGAGTCGAGAGAAGCTAGAAGAATGGCGCCAGCACCTGAAAAGTTTGGCCATTCGGTTTCGTGACGGGCTTAATGAGTGTTGAGAGTCGCGGATAAAACTGTACAGTCATTCATCAGTCAGCAATGAAACAGGCACAGATCCTAGAAAAATTACAATGGATGACTGATATAATCCCGCGCTTTCGTGGAGAACAAACCTTTATGCCAACGTCCTTTCTAGAAATTGTCGAATTGCCAGACGGCCGTATCGAGTTGCGCCGGGCTGAAGACGAGGGGTCTTTGGTGACGCTCAACTTTTCTGAAGATGCCAAGGCCTTTCTTCAAGGTCAACACGTTGAGGTGGCTAAAGCCATGCTGAGCGTCGGTGTTCAAATGGCGGGCCGATTGGCCGAAGGCGAGCTTGAAAAAGATGAAGGCCCGCGCATTCTGCACTAAGCGTCTAAATCACTGGCAGGCTCGTGAATTGCGCACAAGCCTGTGATGGGGCGCGATAACGACTTGGCTTAACCTAGGCGAATATTCAGACTTTGCCCTTGACCGATACGTGCTGCGCTAATGAGTTGTTGACGAGCGGCGCTACCCAGCGGGTTGATCCAACTGACCACGGTATGGCTACGGCCCAAGCGAAGCGCCTCACAGGTGAGTTGCAAAGCGCTTTTGTTGCCGTTGGGTTGCAATAGCAGGATGCGTTCGCGGTTCAACCCCGCATCGCGTAACCAGCTTTGAGTCAGACTGGCCGGTGGAGCGATCAAGGTCAGCCAGCGGTCGTCGTATTGCTCGCTGAGTTCGCGGAGCATTGGAGCGAGCAAGTTCAGGCAGTTTCCAGCAGCACCGCGCAGTGACAACTCACTGAAAACTTCAGGTTCTGCGCTCCAAGGTGCATCGAGCACTTCTTTGATCACAGGCGCCATGGGTTGCGCCATGAACACTTCGAACAAAGGGAGTTGTGCTGGCAGCGGTGTGTGTGGGAACTGCATGACGTCTCCTTTTAGCGGCGTATGACGCCGACGCTCAGGCCTTCGATAACCAGTTCCTGCTCTTTGAGGTTAACCTCAATAGGCGCGAAATCCGGGTTTTCTGCGATTAGCCAGACCTTGCTGCCTTCACGTTTGAAGCGCTTCACAGTGACTTCGTCATCAATGCGAGCTACCACAATTTGCCCGTTACGCGCTTCTCGACAGGTATGGACAGCCAAGAGATCGCCATCAAAGATGCCAACGTCCTTCATGCTCATGCCTTGAACACGCAATAGGTAATCGGCACGTGGATGGAAGAAAGTTGGATTGATGTTGCATGACTCTTCAACATGCTCTTGCGCAAGGATTGGCGCGCCAGCAGCGACTCGGCCGATGATCGGTAGGGTGGATTCGTCGGCCTTGGCCTCAAAACCCGGGATGCGAATGCCGCGTGAGGCACCCGGAGTCATTTCGATAGCACCCTTGCGTGCAAGGGCCTTGAGATGTTCCTCAGCGGCGTTGGGTGACTTAAAGCCCAGCTCCTGTGCGATCTCGGCACGGGTGGGCGGGTATCCGTTGTCATCTAGGCAACGCTTGATGAAGGCCAGGATCTCGGCTTGGCGTGGCGTCAGTTTTAACATGGTGATCGCTCTGTCTTTTTATACAGTGACTGGGATTATATACAGTGAAGGCTTATTGGCAATCCTCGATTTTGGGCAGTCCGCTGGACGGTCATTAGCTAAACCTATGCGTTGACTTTTAGACGGCTAAGCCTTGCTGTCCAAGGCTGTGGTTAAATGCAAGACCGCCCGGTCGCAAACCTAATACCTTGCCTTGACTTTTTACAAGTCGAAACGTATGTTTAAAACAAGTGTTTAAATGTTTTGTCAGGCGGAGTAGCCATGGCCCAGTCGGAAACCGTTGAACGTATCCTTGATGCTGCAGAGCAGCTGTTCGCGGAAAAAGGTTTTGCTGAAACTTCATTGCGGCTGATTACCAGCAAAGCCTCGGTCAATCTGGCGGCGGTTAATTACCATTTTGGTTCCAAGAAAGCGTTGATTCAGGCAGTTTTCTCACGTTTTTTGGGGCCTTTCTGCGCCAACCTCGACCGTGAGCTGGAGCGCCGTCAGGCTAAGCCTGAGCATCGCCCCAGCCTTGAAGAACTCTTAGAAATGCTGGTAGAGCAGGCATTGGTAATTCAGCCGCGTAGCGGTAATGACCTGTCTATTTTCATGCGCCTGCTGGGTTTGGCATTCAGCCAAAGCCAAGGGCACTTGCGTCGTTATCTCGAAGACATGTACGGCAAGGTGTTCCGCCGCTATATGTTGCTGGTGAACGAAGCTGCCCCGCAAATTCCGCCTATCGAACTGTTTTGGCGCGTGCATTTTATGCTGGGTGCTGCGGCGTTCAGCATGTCGGGGATTAAGGCTTTGCGCGCCATCGCTGAGACCGATTTTGGTGTGAACACATCAATCGAGCAGGTTATGCGTTTGATGGTGCCCTTTTTGGCTGCCGGGATGCGTGCCGACAGTGGTGTTACAGATCCATCAATGGCCAGCGCACAGCTGCGTCCTCGTACTAAAAGCTCGTCGGTCGCCGCCAAGGTTTGACCGCCAGCGGGTGGGCGCGGCTGCTTTGTTCCGCTAAGCTAGCCGCCATGCCTAGCCCAGACTTATTCCCGTCGCTTTATTCGCTGCTGCCTGTCTGGTACGCGGCGCACCGGTCTGTGCCTACAACGGTGAGTCGGGTTATAAGCGCTTTCTCTCTTTAAGGATTTCCCATGAGTTCTGCCTTGCACGGTTCCTTGATGGTAGACGTCGCCGGTACTTGGTTGACGGCTGAAGACCGGCAATTGCTGCGCCAACCTGAAGTGGGCGGCCTGATCATCTTTGCCCGCAACATTGAACACCCGCGCCAAGTGCGGGAGTTGAGTGCATCCATTCGCGCCATTCGTCCCGATTTACTGCTGGCCGTCGATCAAGAGGGCGGCCGCGTTCAGCGCCTGCGCCAAGGTTTTGTTCGTCTGCCCGCCATGCGTGCAATCGCCGATACGCCAAACGCCGAGTACTTGGCCGAGCAATGTGGTTGGATCATGGCTACCGAAGTCTTGGCGGTTGGTCTGGACCTGAGTTTTGCACCCGTACTGGACCTCGATCATCAGCGCAGTGCTGTGGTGGGCAGCCGTTCCTTTGAGGGTGACCCTGAACGTGCTGCACACTTAGCAGGCGCCTTTATTCGTGGGATGAACGCTGCGGGTATGGCGGCAACCGGCAAGCATTTTCCGGGGCATGGGTGGGCTGAAGCGGATTCTCACGTCGCAATTCCGACTGACGAACGTAGTCTTGAGCAGATCCGCAGCCACGACCTCGTGCCCTTTGCCCGTCTGAGTAAACAGTTGGCAGGCGTGATGCCTGCGCATGTGATCTATCCGCAAGTCGACAGCCAGCCTGCGGGGTTCTCGCGCCGTTGGTTGCAAGACATTTTGCGCGGTGAGTTGCAATTTGATGGCGTTATTTTCAGTGACGACCTGTCGATGGCTGGTGCGCATGTGGTCGGTGATGCTGCGAGCCGTATTGAAGCAGCCTTGTCAGCGGGGTGTGATATG
>NZ_LLWH01000214.1 GCF_001411475.1 Pseudomonas endophytica
AGGATGGGCACGCCGCCTTCCGCGCCTGCTTGCAAGCGCCGATCGAACACGATGCGCTAAGCAGTTGGCGCGATCTGTCGCGTATCGTTGAACAGCGCATGATGACCATTTACAGCGAAGATGCAGCGGCCCGCCAACTCATCCTGGCGCAGCATGGGCTGACCGAAGTCACCCAAGCTGATCGCCATCACGACCTCGAACTGGGTAAAGGGCTGCATGCGTTATTTATGCGGCATTTTGAATTGCCGGCTCTGCCGCAGGACGTAGACGTGTTCGCGCTGGCGATGGAGTTGGGTGACCGGGTGTATGCGCGCTCTATCCAGTTGCATGACAGCATCACCCCACGCATGGCCGAAGAAGGCTTGCGCGTGGTGGATGCGTATTTAGGCTTATACCTGCCACCTTATTTGCCAAAACGCACAGCGTAAGGCTGCGCCGACTGATTTAAGCGTAAAACCACAGCATTAATTACCACCCAAGTGCTGAGACGAGTTTGTAAGTTTGCATGGCTATTTTTCCTTTAAGGACAATGTCATGCCCAGCTCTTTACATCGGCACACGCCTTCGCTTGCGGCAGTTGATCCGCGGGGATTCGTGGTGCGCAATGTGGTTTATCACCGCGCCTCAGCCGATACCCCGCCACAGACTCGCACCCGGCACTACACATTTGGTGCGACCGGTTTATTAGGCGAACAATGGGACCCGCGCTTATATGCTTTGCACCGTGAGCAGCCTCAAACGAGCCCTAACCACCGAACGCGTTACAGCCTGACTGGGCAGACTTTAAGCACACAGAGTGTCGATGCGGGCGGGCGTGTGCTGTTCAGAGGTGTGGTGGGGCAAGTGATCGCTCGTTGGGACTCTCGCGGTACTTTTAGACGTTACGCCTTCGATTATCTGCTTAGACCAACGGCTGTTTTTGAGCAGGCCCCGCACGAGGCTAGCGAACGTCAGGTCGAACGTTTTACCTACGCGCTCAATGATGCACCAGGTCGTTTGGGCAACCGCTGTGGCCGATTGATCCGCCACGATGACCCTTCAGGGGTTTTGCTCTACGAACAATATTCGTTGCATGGGCAGTTGTTGAGCGAACAGCGCATGTTTGACCGGTCACTGACCGAGCGAGATCTAACGCAAGATCCGCCGCGCTACAGCACGGCTTGGAAATACAACGCGTTGGCAGAGTTAGTCGAACAAACAGACGCAAAGGGTCATTCGCAACACAGCCAATACGCCGTCGATGGTCAGTTGCTCCAGCGCCGACTGACACTCATGGGGGGCCGCTCAAAGGTCTTGCTTGACCAGCGAGTGTGCAATGCCAGCGGTCTAGTCGAGTTCGAGCGGGCAGGCAACGATGTCATGACCAAGATGCAGTATTCGCCTTTCGATGGCCGCTTAAAGCGCCTGACAACGTATCGCATGGGTGAGAAAGACAAGCCGTTGCAAGATTTGACCTATGACTATGACCGGGTAGGCAATGTCATCCGTGTCAGCGATGAGGCCCAGCCCATACAGTGGTCAAGCAATGCACAAATTAATCCTGTCAGCCTTTATCACTACGACTCGCTGTACCAACTGATCAGTGCCACGGGTCGGGAAAACGCGCACAACACGCCCACCTCCGGTGTGCCGGGTATCGTTCTGTTTGGCGCGACCGATAACAGTGTGTGGCGCAATTACACCCAGCGTTATACCTACGATGAAGGCGGTAATCTGGCCGAGCTAAAGCACCAGGTCACGGCAGGTCATGGCTATACCCGCACGATGCTGATAGCCAAAGACAGTAACCATGCAGTGCTGAAGAGTGATGACCTGCCCGGTCAAATTCCGGGGCTAGGACGTGATTTTGATTTAAACGGCAACCAGTTGGCATTAGCGCGCGGCCAGGAACTGCAATGGGGTGTGAGCAATAACTTGTCTGTCGTGACCTTGGTAACCCGGGAGGACGGTATCAATGACGATGAAATGTATTGGTATGACGGCATGGGGCAGCGTACGCGAAAAGTGCGTTCTACTCGCACCCATGGTCAAACACATACGCTGGAAGTTCTGTATTTGCCTGGCCTAGAAATTCGCCGCGATAGCGCCACGGGCGAACACCTAAATGTCATCAGGGCACAAGCGGGGCGCAGTGATGTAAGCGTATTGCAGTGGGATGAGGGGCGGCCGCAGGGTATGCCTGATAACGGCATGCGCTTTAGCCTACCTGACCATGTGGGCAGCAGCACGCTGGAGCTGAATGGCGAGGCCGAGTTAATCAGTCAAGAAAGCTATTACCCCTATGGCGGTACGGCGTGGTGGGCCGCAAAAAGTGCCCTTCAAGGCAAGTACAAAATCACTCGTTATTCGGGTAAGGAACTGGACGCCAGCGGGCTGTACTACTTCGGATTCAGATACTACGCACCGTGGATTCAGCGTTGGGTAAGCCCGGACCCGGCCGGTGATGTTGATGGCTTGAATCTATACGCGATGGTGAGTAACAACCCCATCACGTTTAAAGACGCCATGGGCCTCAATGGCGGTGATTTGGATACAAGGCCGGTTCGCGTTCAGGCCCTAGACAAGTATTTGCGAGACAACCATCCCCATCTTTACCCTGCGCCTCTGGCCTTTTTTGAGCACCGGTACTCAGTGTCCAAAAACAGGTCTAACACCCCGATGAATACCGCCATTAACAGGTTGCTCGCCGCAGGGTTTAGTTACGACGAGATGTCCAGTTACAACAATTCTGTAAGCATTGCTGCCACCCGCCCGGCCAATATATTCACCGGTTTGACCCGGGCTTATATTGCTTCGGCCAACTACTTCAATGAAACAGCCCGGGCAATGACCAACCCTTTCATGAATCCTGACCCTGGTGAATGGACGGGTTCAAACATTGTAGATACGTTTTCAGATATGCAACCCGCAGACAGCCCTGAAACCAGCGAATCTCTGATAGACCTTGCCGCAGCGTTAAGCGTCAGCAGGTCCGAAGCGGTTGGTTTACTCGATACCCATATCAGGTATTACCCAAGCGGCCTAAGCACCGGCTATCGCGGACACCGTGTCAGCGATGTGGGTCTTAATGCATTAATTGCCCATGCCAACAAGGGCGATGTGCTGCGTACCGAGCAGTTTCTTTCGGTCAGTGACAAACCCAGTGTTGGCAAGAAGTTTTCCAGCGGGACTTATGACACTCGGCCAGGTCAGTTCAACCCGGTCATGCTAACGGTGATCGGCAGTAGTTCACTCAAACTCTATTCGCCTGTGGATGAAGCCGAGCGACTCTACCCGCTTGAGACAACATTCAAGATTGAGCATCCAGGGCTATCAGGTCTTGCGCTAAAGGCGTATGCGCCCAGGGCCACGCATTTCGTTTTGCGCGAAGTGACGATCCCTGCGCAAAAACGAAAGGCATTGCCTTTTATGACCGACCCTAGCGCCCGCAGAAGGCGCTAACAAGGGCGCCAGCACGAAATAGACGCTGGCCACGCTGTTTCAGATCAAAACGGCGCATCACCCAAAATGGTCGCGCGATGCATGACACGGCGGTTCGGCCGGTAGTCATCCACGGCGTAGTGCTGGGTCACGCGGTTGTCCCAAAAGGCCACGTCGTTTTCCTGCCAACGCCAACGAATGGTGTATTCAGGGCGGGTCGCGTGGGCAAACAGCAACTTCAAAACCGCTTCGCTTTCAGCCTCTGACAGCTCATTGATTTTGGTGGTGAAGCCTTCGTTGACGAACAACGCTTTGCGCCCGCTCACCGGATGGGTGCGGATCACTGGGTGCGATAGCGGCGGGTTGTTTTTGCGGGCTTGCTCCCAGCGCGCCAAGTCTTCAGGGGTCGAACCAAAACGCTCCAGCGGGAACGACTTGGTGAAGTCGTGAGTAGCGGTCAGGCCGTCCAACAGCGTTTGCAGCGGCTTGGATAACCCTTCAAATGCCGCAATCCCACTGGCCCACAACGTATCGCCACCAAATGCCGGCAACTGCTTGGCGCTCAAGACTGCACCCAGCGCAGGCGTCGGCAAAAAGGTTACGTCGGTGTGCCACACCGCGTTATCGCGCACGTCGGTGACGGCCGTGTCCAGAATCAGCACTTCAGGCTGCTCCGGCACGTTGGGGTAAATCGGGTGAATGTGCAGGTCACCGAAATTGGCAGCAAAACGCGCCTGTTGCTCCGGGGTAATCACCTGGTTTCTGAAGAAAATCACTTGATGCTTGAGCAGTGCTTGTTCGATGGCATCACGTTGTTCGAGGCTCAGCGGTTGAGTCAGGTCGACACCCTCAATTTGGGCGCCGAGGGCAAAGCTAATAGGCGTAAGGGTCAGGCTCATGTTCGTCTCGCTAGCAGCGCGCCGATGGATCGGCGTCGTGTGGTATTCGGTAATCAGTGAACTTGGCCGTGCCACGGCACCCATTTGCGTTGCAAGGCGCGCAGGCCCATTTCCATGGCAAAGGCGATAATCGCAATGACCAAAATGCCCAGTACTACCACATCAGTGACTAAGAACTGCGCAGCGGACTGCACCATAAAGCCCAGGCCGCTGGTGGCCGCGATCAGCTCGGCCGCGACCAACGTCGACCAGCCGACCCCCAGGCCAATACGAATACCGGTCAGGATATCGGGCAAGGCGCTGGGCACGATCACATGGCGAATCAACTGCCATCGAGTGGCGCCCAATGACTGTGCAGCGCGGATTTTGGCCGGGTCAACGGTGCGTACGCCGGTGGCCGTAGCAATCGCAATCGGGGCAAAAATCGCCAGAAAAATCAGCAAAACTTTCGACAACTCACCGATGCCGCACCAAATCACAATCAGCGGCAAATAAGCCAGCGGCGGAATCGGACGATAGAACTCAATCAGCGGATCGAAAATACCGCGGGCAATGCGGTTGTAACCAATGGCAATGCCCACCGGTACAGCGGTCAAAATTGCAAAGCCAAGGCCCAAACCAATACGGCCCAGGCTCGCACTTAGGTGCTGCCACAGCGTGGAGTCCATGTAGCCTTTGGTCGCCAGCAGCCAGCCTTTCTCCAACACGGCAGACGGTGGCGGTAAAAATAGAGGCTCAATCAGCCCGGCAGCGGTCACGCCCCACCACGCGGCGAGCAAAACGAAGAGGGTAATAACGCTAATCCAACGGGTGCTCAGGCTGCGCTTTACCGGGCGTGGCGTCGCGGGTGTCGCAGCGGGGGCTGCGGCTGCTTCATAACTGCTCATGCGCGCTCCTGCCGCTGGGCGGCACCACGTTGTGAAAACACACGCTCAAGGACGTGCTCACGGGTTTCGATAAAACGTGGGTCGGACTTGATCGAGCGCGCTGACTCACCGGCGTTATAGCGCTGGCCGAAATCTAGGGTCAGACGCTCAACGATACGGCCTGGGTTGGGTGCCAACAGAATCAGGTCGGTGGCCAAAAACACCGCTTCTTCAATGTCGTGAGTAATCAGGAACACCGGTTTGTCCGTGCGCTTGCACACTTGCAACAGCAGTTCTTGCATCTGCTCACGGGTGAAGGCATCGAGGGCACCGAAGGGTTCGTCCATCAGCAGCACGCGCGGATCGGCCGCCAAGGCACGGGCGAGGCCAACGCGTTGTCTTTGGCCACCGGAAAGCTCCCACACCCGACGCTTTTCAAAACCAGACAAGTCCACCAGCGAGAGCATTTCACGGGCGCGAGCTTCGCGTTTTTTCCGCTCAATACCGGCCAGTTCAAGACCGAAACCTACGTTTGCTAAAACGTCTTGCCAGGGCAACAACACGTCGTCTTGAAAGACCACGCCGCGTTCGGCGCTCGGGCCTTTGACCGGGGCGCCATCAAGGGTAATGCGCCCAGCACTCGGTTCAACAAAACCAGCAATCAGATTCAGCAGGGAGGTTTTGCCGCTGCCCGAAGGGCCCAGTGCAACCAGTAATTGCTGAGGTCCGAGATTGACGGATATATCCGACAGCACCGGCTCAGCTGCGCCTGGGTACTGTGCGCTGATGCGCTCCAGTGATAACAAGGCCATGACGGGCAACGCCTCCGAGGGGGTGAGTTATTGAGTGATGAAGCTGGCGTTAACCGAGGGGGCGTAATCCGGCAGAACGGCGTCGACTTTGCCTTCATCTTTCAGGAAGGCTGCGGTATCAGCTAAAGCTTTAGAGGTCGGAGCGCTCAGCAGTTGTTTTTGCTCGGCCGCCAACGGGTAGACGTTACCTTGCAGCAGACCCGGAATATCAGACGCCTTGGCGCCAGACAGCTTTGCAATCTTGTCGATGTTGCTTTGGTTGGCAATCCAGGCTTTTGGATCTTTGCGATAGTCGGCGTAAGCATCTAGGGTGACAGTGGCAAATTCTTTAACGACTTCCGGGTGCTTGGCGGCGTAATCCTTACGCACAATCCAGGCATCAAACGTCGGCGCACCGAGCTTGCCCAATTCGCCAGAGGTGATCAGCACTTTGCCGTTCTCTTTGGCAGCACCCAGTGCTGGGTCCCACACGTAAGTGGCGTCGATATCGCCGCGCTTCCACGCGGCCACGATGGCTGGCGGCGCAAGGTTAAGGATGGTTACTTTAGACGGGTCGATATTCCAGTGCTTGAGCGCCGAGAGCAGGCTGTAATGGCCGGTAGAGACAAAAGGGACGGCCACTTTTTTGCCGATCAGGTCTTGCGGGGTGTTAATGCCAGAACCGTCGCGGGCAACCAGTGCTTCGGCATCACCGATTTGGGTGGCGATCAAAAAGGTTTCTACTGGCACATGGCGAGTGATCGCTGCGGTCAGCGGGCTCGAACCTAAGTAGGCAATTTGCACGTCGCCCGACGCAATGGCGGCAATGATGTCGGAGCCGTTATCGAACTTGCGCCAGTTGATTTTGGCGTCAGTGGCTTTTTCATACGCGCCATCGGCTTGCGCCACTTTGGCGGGGTCAACGGTGGTTTGGTAAGCCACCGTCACATCGCTCGCGGCCTGCGCAAAGAAACTGGCACCTGCCAGAGAGAATGCTGCCAAAAGGCGTAAGGGGGTATTCAGTTTCATTTCGAGGGTCCTCGGCAGGCGGCCGTTTAGTGGCTGGAAGCGAGGTTAAATGATCTAAGAATGAGTAAATAAATAACTTTTATGCATTAGCTTATGAAGTTATCTGTTTCTTGTGCGCGCGCCCGCACACGAGCTTCTGTAAGGGCTTGGACTCATGCAGAAACGATTCAGTTGGGTTTCAGGCGCATTTTGAAAAAAATTCATAAAAATCTATTTAGACATACGACTAAAGGTCGATAGGATCAGCCCGCGAAATAGGGAATCCCTTTTCATATGCCAATAAGTTATGAATTATCTTAAAATAATTCTTTTTTGATTTATGAAAAAGTCTTTAACCTAGTAAGCAGACGGCAGATGACTAGACAAAGGTCGTAGACACTAAAAGTTACGATTGACTTGGCAGTCACTGTCTGGCGCTAATCGCCTATCTGTGCACCGAGACGTCAGATTTCGGGCTAAGAACTACAAAAATTAGAGTGTAAAGGAGCAAGACAATGAATAAGTCCACCGTTGCCGTGGCTGTTGCCCTCGGTTTGTTGGCGCAGCAAGCGAGCGCTGCAGGCTTCATCGAAGACAGTAAAGCGACGCTGAAACTGCGTAACTTCTACATCAACAACGACAACCGTGACTCGGGTGCCCATGCAAACGGTATCCAGAGCAAGGCTGAAGAGTGGGGCCAAGGCTTCCAAGTTGATTACACCTCCGGCTTCACCGAAGGAACTGTTGGTTTCGGTCTGGATGCAATTGCATTGCTGGGCGTACGTCTGGATTCGGGCGGCGGCACCAACGGCGCGAGCGCAACCTCGTACGGCGGCACTATCTTCCCGAGCAAGTCTAACGGCGACGCGGTGAATGAATATTCAAGCCTGGGTCTGACTGCCAAAGCGAAGATCTCCCAGACCGAACTGCGTTACGGCACCCTGCTGCCGAAACTGCCGGTCATCATCGCTAACGACGGTCGTTTGCTGCCGCAAACCTTTGAAGGTGGCCAGATCACCTCTAACGAGTTCAAAGACCTGACCCTGATTGGCGGTCAGATCGAACACGTTAAAGGCCGTAACTCCAGCAACAACGAACAAATGTCGATTGGTGGTGCGAACGCTCGTAGCGCCAACAGCAACAAGTTCATCTACGCCGGTGGTGATTACAAAGTCACTAAAGACCTGACCCTGCAGTACTACTACGGCAATCTGGACAAGTTCTACAAGCAGAACTTCCTGGGTCTGATCCACAACTGGGCAATCGGCCCGGGCGTTTTGAAAACCGACCTGCGCTACTTCAATAGCCGCGACGACGGTAAAAACGGCTATGACCCTGCCTATTTCGGCAACGGTAACTACAACAGCAGCGCAAATGGTAAGGGCAAAATCGACAACAACCTGTACAGCGGCCTGCTCCTGTACACCGTTGAAGGCCACACGTTCGGCGGCGGTTACCAAGTCAGCAACGGCAGCAGCGACTTCCCTTGGCTGAACCAAGGTGACGGATCGTCTGCTTACCTGACCACCGACATGCAAATCCAGAAGTTCGCCCGCGCAGGCGAGCGTACTTGGCAAGCCCGTTACTCGTATGACTTCGCCAAAGTGGGTGTGCCTGGCCTGAGCGCCGGTGCTGTTTACCTGCGTGGTAACAACATTGATACCGTCAGTGGTGGCCGCGAGAACAACAGTGGTGCGACCGAGTGGGAGCGTGACATCACGGTTGCCTACGTTGTTCAGGAAGGTACTCTGAAAAACCTAGGCTTCATGTGGAAAAACGCCATGTGGCGCAACACGATTGATGGCCAGCGCAATCAAGACGAAAACCGTCTGATCGTTAGCTACTCGATCCCGCTGCTGTAAAGCGTTGAGCGAAATAAGTAAGACGTAGAAGTCAGAAAAATCCTGCCCGGCGCAATGCCGGGCAGGGTGTTTACCGAAGACCAGAACGATCAATTCGCAACACATTAATAGTCGTAGCTCCCTGCCACTCCCCTTGTCTAAACCTGAATCCAGAGTGAGCCTGGTGGCTGTGTGCGTCCAATGAAACAGTTTTTAATATTCCTTTCAGGTCTAAATAAATCAGTATTTATTCTTTTTAATTAGTTTTTGGCGCAGGCAAAGTAAGCCTTACAACCCCGGCCATTCCTAACCCGAAGGAGCTGCACTATGAGCCTAAGACTCGGCGATATCGCCCCCGATTTCGAACAGGACTCCAGCGTTGGCAGCATTAAATTTCATGACTGGTTGGGCGACAGTTGGGGCATTTTGTTTTCGCACCCGGCAGACTTCACGCCGGTGTGCACCACTGAGCTCGGTTACACCGCCAAACTCAAGGATGAGTTTGCCAAACGTGGCGTAAAGGCCATCGCATTATCAGTTGACCCGGTGGACTCACACCACAAGTGGATCGGCGATATTAACGAAACTCAAAATACCCAAGTCAATTTCCCGATCTTGGCCGACGCGGATCGTAAGGTCAGCGACCTTTATGACCTGATTCATCCAAATGCCAACGACACCCTTACGGTGCGTTCGTTGTTCGTGATTGACCCGAACAAAAAGATCCGTCTGACCATCACCTACCCGGCCAGCACTGGGCGTAACTTCAACGAAATTCTGCGCGTGGTGGATTCGCTGCAACTGACCGACAACTACAAAGTGGCAACGCCAGCTAACTGGCAAGATGGCGATGAAGTGGTGATCGTGCCGTCGCTCAAGGATGAAGCAGAGCTTCAACGTCGATTCCCTAAAGGCTACCGCGCAGTTAAACCTTATTTGCGTTTGACGCCTCAGCCCAATAAGTAAGCTTCTTGAACATGCGTAACCCGACGCTCGCAGGCGTCGGGTTAATCCCTGTTCAAGGGAAAATTAAGGAATAACAGGAACGTATTGATCTATTTTACCGCCCAGCCGAGAAATGATCAGCGTGAGCGAATCGGCATTGGAGAGGATGATCGTGACGCGTTGGTCAGGATTGTTCAAAAAAGCGTCCCGTGCTTGATCCAATGTCTGCGAACCGGTTTCTTTTAATATGAGAGCGTGTGCGGTTGGGTCTATATGTTGGAACAGATCATTGCGCAATGTACTAGCGGATAAACCACTGTCTTGAAATTTTCCCAGCGTCGTGCGGTAGAAGAGTCCCGTTTGGGTACTGGGGTCAAAAAGCTCAGGGAAAGGGAAGCCACAGTTTAAATACGCAATGTCTTCGGTGTTAAACATCTGGTGCGAAATTTCATGGATAAGCGTGACCGCACGCCAGTGGGTATCGACATTAAAGGTGGGGATGGTTTGTTTTAATCCAGATATGGGCCTAGGGCCATAAGGTGAAATAGGAGGGCGAAAAAAATTATCCTCCAAGTAAATATATTTAACGATGTCGTGTGGGTGTATAAAGGCCACGCGAGAATTAGGGCGTTTAGGCGTTTTCCCCGAGACGAACCTCGGGGAGGTGAGAGGGTTCATTGAGCGTTTTAGTAGACGTCCAAGAATGGCAGCAATCGCAGAGGCTATCTTATTAATATACGTTTCATGTAATACGGGCACCCCAAAGTGATTCTTTAACCATTGAGCCAGCGGCGTCTGCAGATTGGGGTCTTGCATCAGTGTTTTTAATACCCGGTTGGCTTCGGTTAAATAGCTGACGGCTGCCTCGTGGGCGAGTACGATCGCCGCTGCTTTGTCGGGCCGTAACGCATGCATCAGCGGCATACCAATGATCTCTATCGGGAAATCAGAGTGGCCACTAGGTTTACGCTTAAATACTGATAAAGTAGGTCCACCCCCGACCAAGGGCTCGTACAGATCTAACTCCCACCCGTTAATCGAATTAAGTTTAATTGCAGGCCCTTCTCGGCCTTCACCAATAGCAATCCGCCAGCGATTGCCTGATAACGTAACAGCGTAAACTTTTCCGGCCATGAAAATATAATTATTCGGTAGGGTTTTGTGGCGATAAATACTCGTACTCACATCAAAGTTTAATTCCGTTAGTGACACCGTGTGATCAATATAAGCATCCAAGGCAGCGATCTGTTCGTCGCGGTAGCGGGTAAAGCGTTGGACCGGTGCAATGTGCTCTTCTAGGTCATAGAGAGGAGAAAGCGCAACAGGTGTTTTGCGTTTATCGCCTAGACGCTTTGGGGTGCGGGATAAAACCTGCAAGATAATCAGCCCTAATGCAATGGCGAACTCGGTAATCGCTTCGCCCCAATGACTCTTATTGCCGGAGTCCAGTGAAGCTCTTAGCAGACCGACTGTTTGCACGATCAGTATAGGAATTCCAAGTTTAGCGGGAAAGTATGTGGGTAAGAGAGTAGACATTCCTAGCGAGAGAAGCTCACTGAAAAATTCTGCGTCTGTTTGGTCTAACTTACCCGAAGGCGGCGTTGCCATGTCCAGAAGAAAATTTAGATTTTCAATGTATAACTGGGGGAGAAAATTTTTGAGTATTGGTGCGTTTGAGAGACCAACAGGTCCTTCGGGGATAATATCCAGAATAGGAATAAATCGAGTGATGAAGATGGCGTGCGGATTATTGAATCCACCGTTCTCATATTTACTGCGGGCATCTATCGACACCCGCTTTATTACTTCTGTTTGTAAGCTCTCGTGGGTGATTAATGCTGTGATTAGGCTGCTTTCATTGGCGAACTCTTTAAAGGTCAGTGTCGAACCGTAAGTCACCCACAGCACTAAGGGGCCGTGTGTACTTATTAATGGACCTAACAGATACATGCCTTTTACAGTGTCCGGGGTCGCTGTGCTCGAGACACACAATTGCAGGGGGCGAATGGTCAGGGCCGTTCCATTGTAATGAGGGCGCGCCATGCCATCAGGGAAATTAAGTATATGTTCCACGTAGCGAAAGCCCGTTTCGCTCAGTACGCCTGAAAGCTTATTCATGTAAGCTTGTTCCAGTGTCTGTACCGGTAGTTGCTGGCTGTACAGTGTGAAGCGCTTCTTGTATTCAGGTTGCTCCGGGGCTAAAGCATCGTGCAGTATTTTTTTGTAGGTTGCGTGCACATCCAGTGTCCGGATCAGTTCTTTTATATAGTGCTCGTTGAATACTTCTGGCAGTGGGGTTGACTGTGATGAGCTCAACTCTATTTTGCCTGACGGTAAATTCAGTCCATTTAGTACATATTCGATAAGGCTAAATTTTGCTTCAGGCTGAGCCTGCTCAGCGGTTGTAACCATAGCGATCCACGAAGGACCGACGAAGCTGACACGCACGTTTTCGGCATCAAGGCTGACCAAGGAAAAGTCTTTTTTAAAGGCTGTATTGAGAGCATTTAACGTGAAGCTGGCTAAATCAGGGATGTCGTATAAATAGTCTTGCTCATTTTCAAATGCTGCATGATAACGATCCACTATTCGGGCATATTCATACTGTTCTTGAGTCGACGCATTCTGTAGGGCTTGGGGCAGTTTCTGCTTAAAAACAGCAGCTTCTACCTCCCACACAAAGCCTTCAATATTAAAGCCTGCCCGAAGACGCTCTATGTAATTTTCTACCGACGCTTGGAATACCTCACTGGGTAATCCGGCGTCAATTGCCGCTTTTAATGATTCATTGATTTCAAGTAGCTGATGATCCAGCGTGTCACTGGCCAACTCAACGAGGTAGTCGCCTGTCAACCGTTCAAACTTAAACAAGAAGGTTGATTTATTGGCAGGTAAGTCTCGCCCCTTCTTTACTAAAACGCGATGGGTCGTGAGCATACAGTTGAATAATTCAAGATAGGCTGTTGGATGAGAAAGGCGTTCCTGTAATGCATCCTGACAGGCGTCGAGGGTTTGAAACGCTTCGAATCTGCGGGTCGGTGTCCATAAAATGGCATGCCCCGCGCAGTCTGATTGAAGACTTCCGTGTTCCGTGATGACAAAACAATTAGCTAACGGTGCTTCTATTTTTAAGTCTGAGGAACTCAGGGATAAGGCGTACACTTCAGGCACGAAATAATAATAAGATTGACGGTTTTCGCGTTGACGGTATGCGCTGAGTATGTTGATACAGCCCGCCTCGTGTATCGATAACTGCTTACCGTAGCGAAAGTAATAATAGCCATCTCCCCACAGCACGAACGCCTTTAAGACTGCCATTTTTTGTCTGTTTGATTGCGTTTGCAAACTCGATTCGTCTGACATAAAGCGTTGAAAATAACGAAACGTTTGCTCCAGAAATTTCTCTCCAACTTCTATCATTATGCTATGAAGCCTTTTACTTTCAGCCTCCTTCATTATCAATCGTGGCCGCTGTGCACCCGTGGCGAGGGTAAATGAAATATCACGGTAATCAGTGGGAAGCGGATGGTACTGACTAACATGTTCCAACAAGGTATCAACGAGCGAGCGTGACGTGGGAGCTTCAGCTTCGGTTCCGGCCATTTGAACTCTCACAATGGTCAGGTCTAGATCTGCCTCTTCTTGCTGCCTCCACGCCTCTATTAGTTGATGGTATGCGGCCGCTCTGAGGGTAGGTAAGCCTTCGAGGAAATCATTAGTGTGTTGGTTCAAAAGGCCCAGACTTTGCTTAATGCCTTCTCCAGATACCCTCTCTCGGATTAAAAAATACTCGCCGACATCTATCCCTGTACTCACAATAGACACTTCGCTGCTCCAGCGCTGATCATCACTCAACTGGACCAACTCTGGATTAATCAATCGACGAATATCCAACGCATCATCCATAAAAGCGTGCACATGGCTTGCTGAGTCTGGTGGCGTAAAGGCGACTGGTCTAGGGAAATTTTCTTGGTACCAATGGCACAGGTATTTATGATCAGAAAGTACTTTATCAAGAAGAGACTGTTGAAGGGCCTTAAATAGATTACCTGTTTGCCTGAACAAGTAGATGGAAGGTTCTTCATCGTTGGTTAATGCCACTCGGTTTTTGTGAGACAGATAGCGTGACAATGGAGCGTGTCGCGTGTCGTTGTCACCTGAGACAGCGTGCTTGAGTGTGTTCAGTGTTAACCGTTGCTTGAGGTATTCAAAGAGGGCTTTGCTATTAGCAAAAAAGTTAAAGCCTGTGTTGGTCATGACGCACACTTTTTCTGAACTATCACCGAGATGAATGCAATACCAACCGGCGACAGTAAAGATTGAGTCAGGGAGTTTGCCAACTTTCACAGTGGCTGATTTCATGGCGCCGTCATCGGCGTCAAACGCAAAGTCACAAAACTTTAAAAATTCGCTATTGGTCACGTGCCCTTGGTACCTAGCTTGCATTAACTGATCAATGAAGCGAGCCCGGAATGAATGCTCTATATAGGAGCCTAAGGTCAATTCATCACGCTTCTCAAGCTGCCAATAGTCTGTTACAGCCCTCGCTACCTTATCACCCAAGGTGTTGCTGATACTCTTCAGCCAGTCCACAACTTCACGTTTGTCTTTTTGAGTGTCGGTTGCTTCTACCCCAACACAGGCTGTACTGTAAATAAGCTCTATGTCCCATGTTTCGTTCGGCGCGGGATTGCAGTAATGCGCCAGCACATAATCAACCTCTGCGCTTGAGTTCAACACCTGGTGCGAGTCATGTGCAATTGGGCAGCTTTCGTGAGTTTTTTTATAACTTTCGAATTGTTGTGTCATGCCCTGCTGTAGTTCATCACGTGCGACCGTTCGTATGGACGGTAATCCTTTAAGGATTGAAAGTAACCACACCCCATCTGCTTCGAGACCAAGCTCATAGTGTATGCACATTCTTAGAAAGACTTTTCCAGAAATGAGGCGTCTGGACAATGTGCCATTAAAAAAATTTTTCACAAAATGACGTAATTGCAAAGGTACAAAGTGCATTAACTCAGACGGCTGAGCGACCAGTGATCTATCTATGTGCTCAATGAGTCTAAGCCACGAATCAAACCTGATAATTCCGCTGCTTAAGGTGAATAATAAATAAGGTGTGGTGTCAGACTCTGCTAGCGACATCACACACATACCCCTCAACGGCATAGGTTCTTGACCAGGGCAATTAATCATCACTTCGCTGACCAATATAGGGGTTCGGCCTAAGTGGCGTTCTGAGCCTTCAGGTAGACCAGCTTTTTTACACCAGTCACGTTCATGACTGGTTATTTCAATGCCTTTTACGGCTTCATCCAGCGCGTTTTCAAACTGGGTTTTGATAGCACTTTCGGAATAAAACGCGCTTTCTTCGGTGTTACTCATACCTAACTCCATTCCTTAAAAGCCGACGTGGTAAAGGGGGGGAAATGAGGGCCTTATCAGGCAAGGACGTTAGGTCGAGCTGCTTGCGAGCAGGTGGTACATATAGTTATTTCGGCCTTATCGGTCACAGGAAAGTCCGTCGACCAGTGGGCTGCCTTTTGGCGCAGAGCCTCTTAGTTCTTTATTCTTTTAAGGCATAAACAAATGAATAAATATGATTTATAGATATAAAAATCCCCTGTTATCGTCTCTTCACTCAAGCGAAAACGCTGACAGCGGTTTGCACACATTCATGCAAGGAAATCTCTAGATGCTGGTTGTGACACTCGGAGGAAGCCCAAGCCAACGATCCCGCTCCGGGGTGTTGTTGGACCGCGCCAAATACTGGCTTAACCAGCAAGGCGTGGAAGTGGTGAGTTATCAGGTACGTGATTTTCCGGCTGAAGACTTACTGCATGCGCGCTTCGACAGCCCAAAAGTCATCGACCTGCTGCAACAAATTGAACGGGCTGACGGGTTGGTAATTGCGACCCCTGTGTACAAAGCCTCTTTTAGCGGCGCACTCAAAACCGTACTCGATTTGCTGCCTGAGCGTGCCCTCAGTCACAAAGTGGTGTTGCCAATTGCCACAGGCGGCAGCATCGCTCACATGTTGGCGGTGGACTATGCACTCAAGCCGGTTTTATCAGCCCTGAAAGCGCAAGAAATGCTGCACGGCATTTTTGCTGAAGACAGCCAGATTACTTACGCCCAAGGTAGTACGCCGGCCCAGCTAGTGCCGGTGCTCGAACAACGTTTGAACGAATCTTTGGAGCACTTCTACAGCGCCTTGGCTCGTCGCCCTAAACCGCTGGACCCCAACATACTCAACGAGCGCCTGCGCACGGCTCGCTGGAGTATTTGAAGTTACACACACGCCACCCGCTTTACCCATACGAATATCGAATAACTAAGGAGAGCGTCATGCACCCTGTGATTTTGCGTCGTAGTTTGGCCGCACTGCTTGCTGCAGCGGTGTCTTTAGGCGTTGCTCTACAGGTTCAGGCCGAGACATTGCGTATTGGTTACCAAAAGTACGGCACGCTGGTGCTGCTTAAGGCCAAAGGTACGCTGGAAAAGCATTTGGCCGAGCAAGGCGTGGATGTGCAATGGACTGAATTCCCTGGCGGCCCACAATTGCTTGAAGGCTTGAATGTGGGGTCGATCGACTTTGGCGTTACCGGCGAGACCCCGCCTGTATTTGCCCAAGCTGCCGGGGCGGATCTGCTATACGTCGCTTATGAGCCGCCTGCGCCGACCAGCGAAGCGATTCTGGTGCCCAAAGACTCGACGATCACCTCGGTCAAAGACCTCAAAGGCAAAAAGGTCGCGCTCAACAAAGGCTCCAACGTGCACTACTTGCTGGTACGCGCCCTAGAAGATGCTGGACTGAAGTACTCCGATATCCAAACTGTATTCTTACCGCCGTCCGATGCCCGTGCTGCCTTCGAGCGTGGCAGTGTCGATGCCTGGGTGATTTGGGATCCCTACCAAGCGGCCGCCGAGAAACAACTGCAGGCGCGTACGCTGCGTGATGCCACCGGCATTGCCGATAACCACCAGTTTTACCTCGCCACCAAACCGTATGCTGAAAAGCACCCCAAGGTGATCGAAACCCTCATCGAAGAAGTGCGCAACGTGGGCGAGTGGGCCAAGGCGAACCCTGAAGAAGTGACCCAACAGGTTGCGCCGTTATTGGGCTTGCCGACAGATATCACTGAAACCTCGGTGAAACGCCAAGGCTACGGTGCACATTTCCTCACCCCGGAAGTGGTCAACGCACAGCAAAAGATTGCCGACAGCTTCTACCAACTCAAGCTCATTCCCAAGCCGTTGACGATTAAAGACGTGATCTGGACACCACCTGCTGCGGGTCCTGTCACAGCCGCCAAAGCCCCTTAATGCGTGCTGCATCCCTTTAGGAGACCACTCCATGAGCCTCAATATTTTTTGGTTCCTACCGACCCACGGTGACGGCCATTACCTTGGCACCTGCGAAGGCGCTCGCGCCGTGGATCACGGGTACCTGCAACAAGTGGCGCAAGCCGCAGACCGTCTTGGTTTCGGTGGCGTGTTGATCCCTACCGGTCGTTCATGCGAAGACTCTTGGCTGGTGGCCGCTTCACTGATCCCGGTGACTCAGCGCTTGAAATTCTTAGTGGCGCTGCGCCCTGGCATCGTTTCGCCAACGGTAGCGGCCCGCCAAGCGGCGACCCTTGATCGGTTATCCGGTGGGCGTGCGCTGTTCAACTTAGTGACCGGCGGTGACCCGGATGAATTGGCCGGTGATGGCTTGTTCCTAAGCCACGAAGAGCGCTATCAAGCCTCGGTGGAATTCACGCGTATTTGGCGTCGCGTACTGGAAGGTGAAACTGTTGATTACGACGGTCAGCACATCACAGTTAAAGGCGCTAAGTTGCTGTATCCGCCGATTCAACAGCCACGTCCGCCGCTGTACTTCGGTGGCTCGTCTGAAGCGGCGCAAGACTTGGCCGCCGAACAAGTTGAAATGGTCCTGACCTGGGGCGAGCCACCGGCCGCGGTCGCGGAAAAAATCCAGCAAGTACGTGACAAGGCGGCCAAGCTGGGTCGCACCGTGCGCTTCGGTATTCGCCTGCACGTGATCGTGCGTGAAACCAATGAAGAGGCTTGGAAAGCCGCCGACAAGTTGATCTCACACTTGGACGACGCCACCATCGCCCGCGCTCAGGCGTCGCTGTCAAGGTTTGACTCGGTTGGCCAACAGCGCATGGCCGCCCTGCACGGTGGTAGCCGCGACAACCTTGAAGTCAGCCCTAACCTCTGGGCAGGTGTTGGCTTGGTTCGCGGCGGGGCGGGCACGGCATTGGTCGGTGATGGCCCAACAGTTGCTGCGCGGGTCAATGAGTATGCCGAGCTGGGCATCGACACCTTTATATTCTCGGGTTATCCACACCTAGAAGAGTCGTATCGCGTGGCGGAGTTGCTGTTCCCGCACTTGGATATCGAGCGCCCGGAACTGCCCAAAAGCGCAGGCTACGTGAGCCCGTTTGGTGAAATGGTCGCCAATGACATCCTCCCTAAAGCTGCGTCGCAGAGCTGAGGCCAGCATGAGTAAGGTGAAGGCGTTAAGCCTCAAAGGTCTGGGCCACACGTTTGCCCCTTGGGCGCTCCCCGTGTTGCTGTTGGCGGTGTGGCAGCTATCAGTATCGGCGGGTTGGTTGTCGACGCGGATCCTGCCTTCACCGTTGGCGGTGATTGAGGCGGGCGTGGAACTGGTGCGCAGTGGCGAGATCTGGAAGCATCTGGCCATCAGCAGTTGGCGTGCCGCCGTGGGCTTCGTGATTGGTGGCAGCATCGGCCTCGCTCTGGGCTTTATCACGGGCTTGTCTAAGTGGGGCGAACGCCTACTCGACAGCTCGGTACAAATGATCCGTAACGTGCCCCACTTGGCGCTTATTCCACTGGTCATCCTGTGGTTTGGCATTGATGAGTCAGCAAAGATTTTTCTGGTGGCCTTGGGCACTTTGTTCCCGATCTACCTCAACACCTATCACGGCATCCGCAACGTTGATCCCGCGTTGGTTGAAATGGCGCGTAGCTACGGCTTGTCTGGCCTCAGCCTGTTTTGGCAAGTGATCCTGCCGGGCGCTCTGCCTTCGATCTTGGTCGGCGTGCGCTTTGCTCTGGGCTTTATGTGGTTAACGCTGATCGTGGCCGAAACCATCTCTTCCAGTTCCGGCATTGGCTACTTGGCGATGAATGCGCGGGAGTTCTTGCAAACGGACGTGGTGGTGTTAGCCATTGTGATGTACGCGATTCTTGGAAAGTTGGCCGACAGTTTTGCCCGAGGTTTGGAGCGTGTCTGGCTACGCTGGCATCCGGCCTATCAAGTCCCTAAAGGCGGTGCAGCATGACGGCTCAACAACTTCCGCATTTACGTCAGGGCATCCCGGTGGTGGTCAAAGGTCTGCAAAAAGCCTTTGGTGATCGACTGGTGCTGCGTGACATCAACCTGCACATTCCGGCAGGGCAATTTGTCGCCGTTGTGGGCCGCAGCGGCTGTGGCAAAAGCACCTTGATGCGCCTGTTGGCGGGGCTGGATCAGCCGACGGGTGGCCAATTGTTGGCGGGTAGCGCGCCGCTGCAAGACGCGCGTGAAGACACGCGACTGATGTTCCAAGAAGCACGTTTGCTGCCCTGGAAAAAAGTCATCGACAACGTGGGCCTTGGCCTCAAAGGTGACTGGCGCCCTAAAGCCCTTAAGGCGTTGGAAGAAGTAGGGCTGGCCGAGCGTGCTAATGAATGGCCCGCTGCTTTATCGGGCGGGCAAAAGCAGCGGGTGGCGCTGGCTCGCGCCCTAATTCACCAACCGCGGCTGCTGCTTTTAGATGAACCCTTGGGTGCATTGGATGCGCTGACACGTATCGAAATGCAACAACTGATCGAACGCCTATGGCGCCAACACGGATTCACGGTATTACTGGTCACCCACGACGTCAGCGAATCGGTAGCGATTGCTGACCGAGTTATCCTCATCGAAGACGGTGAGGTCGGGCTTGACCTGACAGTTGAACTGCCGCGCCCTCGGGTACGGGGTTCACATCGCCTAGCGGCACTGGAAACACAAGTGCTGCACCGAGTTCTTGCTTTACCTGGTTCGCCACCCGATCCAGACCCTGTTGCACCGCTGCCTACGCAACTGCGTTGGGCGCTCTAAACCTACAATTTCATTCAAAACAGGAATCGACACCATGACTATCAAAGCCATCAACGTTCGTAACCAATTCAAAGGCCACATCAAAGAAATCGTACTGGGCGACGTACTCTCAGAAATCGACGTACAAACCGCGTCCGGCATCGTGACCTCCGTCATCACCACCCGCTCGGTCAAAGAGCTGGAATTGGTGGTCGGCAGCGAAGTCATCGCCTTCGTAAAATCCACCGAAGTGTCCATCGCCAAGTTGTAACCCATGAAAGATCCACAACCCCGAAAGGCGTGAGCCCTTCGGGGTTTTTTATGGGTGGTGTTACATCTCGCGCATGACCAACACCCCCAGCACATCGCAGCCTTCCTGCAACAACAATGACGAGGCTTCACACACCGCGCTCAAATCGTGTGGGTCACTGCTGTAGGTGTTCATATGGGACAAACAGCGCAATAAATTCTTGGCCGCCTGAATGCGATGTTCAGCACACGTGAGCAGCGCAGCAACAGAGGCGCGGGTATCAATTAATAAAACGTCAGACCCGACAGGGTTGTCGGTTTGGGGTAAAAAATCGGACATATATCTAACTCCTAATGAGAAGGAGCCACTTTCAATCAGCTTGCACGCAGATGGAGGGTGGCAGCTGTGCGCAGGTGTGCAAGACCGTGTCCGATAAACGGCAGACCCGAAGATCTCCCACGCACAACCGCCATAACGCTGATTGAGGCGCAGAGCCTACCAAGCGAAATGAAAAGTTGATATCACCGAACACAGGCTTGCACGCCTGACCGCTGATGCTTCAGCGATGGAGCGCACTATAGGCAGCGTGTAACGGGCATCACAATGGGGGGCGACACGAGCAAGCCGCATCCCACACAAGTCAGCGAAAGCTCTGCGCCCATTCGCCACTTTTGAGGCGCAGATCACAACCGCGTAGGAGCTGCCGAGGTACGAAGGCTGCGAGCTTTAGATCTTCAAA
>NZ_LLWH01000215.1 GCF_001411475.1 Pseudomonas endophytica
TCAAAAACCCGGACTTAGGCTCGATGCGTATCCTGCACCTGCCGCACTCTTGGAACCACTGCATGGGCGATCACATCATCGTCTTTACGGTGTGGCCGATCAGCGCTCAAGAAACCGTGGTCACCACCAAATGGCTGGTCCACAAAGACGCAGTCGAAGGCGTGGACTACGACGTAGAACGCATGCGTAAGGTGTGGGACGCCACTAACGACCAAGATCGTCGTCTGGCCGAAGAGAACCAACGCGGTATCAACTCCACCGCCTACCAGCCGGGGCCGTACTCCAAGACTTATGAGTTTGGGGTGGTCAACTTTGTGGACTGGTACAGCGAACGCCTGCTGAACAACCTCGGCGCAGCGCCGGCGCCGTACCTCAAAGGCATGGCCGCGCAGTAACTCCCCCCTGCTTGCTCGCGATCTTTTGACCTTTAAAAGATCGCAGCCTTCGTCTTCGTGCATACACCAACGCAGCCTCGTAGGAGCTGCCGAAGGCTGCGATCTTTTGATCTTTAAAAGATCGCGAGCAAGCTCGCTCCTACAAGGGCAGGTTGTTTTTTGATGCTGTGTAATCAAAGGCGTGCAGACCTTCACCAACATCTTATCCACAGTCACACCCACAGCAATTGTGGGGAAGTGAGTAAGTTATCCCGAAAAGCACAATTGGTTAATTTTTGATCAATTCACTGTAAGCCTTATACAGCGCGTCCTGTAGACAATCGCGAACACGTTATCCACATATCCGCCAACAGAGAATGTGCGCAACTTATGCACTGCCCTACTCCACTGTGGAAAACCCCGTGAACCTGCCGTTATTCAAGGGTTTAAGGGGCTATCAGTGGATAAACAGGCTATTTGACTGTTTTTTGATCAGAAGCCTGAAAGGCACGCTCCATATAGCGCTTAGCCGATAGCAAACAACTTATCCACACAAGCGCTAACAGACTTTGTGGGCAACTCAGCGCACTACGCCTTCTTCGATTAATAACTTCAAAATGGCCTGCGCGCCGTCTTCTGCGCTGACACCTTTGAGCACTTGGCCCGAGCCACCGGCCGCCTTGGCCGTGGCCGCTTTCATGCGGTCGGCGCCACTTTTGGCTTTGATCACTTTTAAGCGCTTGGGCCGGGGTTTGGCGGTTTGGAAAAGGCCCCGTGTGGATAAGTCATCCTCCAGCACTTCAACCTCTTGTGCGCCGATCTGCCCGCGTGTTGCCGGGCCATACGCGCTTTGACGGGGTTTAGGGGCGGCGTTATCCACAGTGGCCATAAACGGCAGGCGCACTTTTAAGCGACGACGCTGGCCGCGAGGTAACGCTTGCAGCACGGTGGCGATACCGTTGTGGATAGTTTCGATCTGCGCCACGCCCACCAACAGCGGCCAGCCCAGTTGCTCAGCCAGCAGATACGGGAGCATGCCCGAGCCTTCGCCCGTTTCAGCTTGGCTACCGGCGAGGACCAGTTGTACGCCGGACTCGCGCAAATAATCGCGCAACATAGGCACCGCGTCGCTGCCTTCGGGCTGTTCCAAGACATGCAGTTCGTCCAGCCCCATGCCCAAATAAGCGCGCAAGGCCGGTTCGTGGGGGTTGCCAGCGTGCAGCACATGCAGGTTATCCCCAGCCAGTTGCAAGCCCAGTTCTACGGCGCGAGCGTCATGCTCAGCACGGCGGGCACGGCCCGAAGCCGGGTGAGCGCCGATTGAAACCAGTGCGACGGTGGCAATGCTCATACACATATCTCCTACAGGCGCTTAGGCGGCGCTTTGTTTCGCGCCTTGGCGCCAGTTATCAACAGCCACGATCAACGCGTGGAGTACCGCCGTGCCATCACCAATCACCGACAGGTCCGCACGTTTAATCATGTCGCAGGCCGGGTCCAGATTGATCGCCACCACTTTGTCGCAGGCGCCAATGCCTTGTAAGTGCTGGATCGCACCGCTGATCCCGACCGCCACATAGACCCGTGCGGTGACCCACGTCCCACTGGCGCCCACTTGCCGCTCGCGACCCATGAAGCCGTCGTCCACCGCCACCCGTGACGCGCCTTCTGTTGCGCCCAAGGCCGTGGCGGCCTTGTGGAAAAGCCCCCAGTCCTTAATCCCATTGCCACCACTGAGGATAAACTCCGCCTCGGCCATGGGGATGGCAGCGGGGTCAACGTCCACCGCGCCCAAATCTTCGATTCTCGGTAAGCACGGCACCACGGCTGTGGATAACTGCACTTCGAGTGCTTCATGCCGGGTTTCACTCACCGGTTCGGCGCATTCCACCGCTGCCAGCATCAAGCGCGGGGCCGGTTGCACCACGTCTTGCAGCCCAGCCCCGGCGCGGCCCACACACTGCCCGTCTTTGACTTGCCAGACCCGGGTTGCCGGGCGCTCACCTATGCTGGCCGCCAAACGCCGCCCCAGCTCTCCCCCTCCGGTACGACTGTCGGGTAACAACCAATGACGCGGCGTGAATTGGTTATCCACAGCACGCAGGCCCAGCACCTGTTGCTCCGGTGCATAACCTTGGCCATCGAGCCTTAACAGGCGATCAACGCCTGCCGTGGCAAAACCGGTTTCTTTGGGCTCGCCGAACACCACCGCCAACACCGCGCCGTCGGCGCCAGCCAGTTGATGAGCGAGGCCCAAGAGGTCGCGGTCATGGCTGCTCAAGCGGCCACCGACCATGTCGGGCACCACCGCGATGTAGAACGCAGGCGCCGCCACCTGATGCAATGGCAATTGCACCTCAACGCTCGCGGAGCGCTTGCTCCCAGCGCCTTGCTGCACGCCACTGCGGTCAATCCGTTTAAGGCCGTTGAGGCCAATAAAACCAACGCCATGAACGTTTTTACGCAACACGCCGTTCGGCCCCATCCAGCTCTGTTGGCTGGGCTGCATGGCCGCGTGCAAAGGGTGCAGACGGTTGCGGGCGATCCACTCGGCCCGCGGATCGCGGCGGATAATGTCACTCATGCTGTCACCTCCAGAGCCGCACGCTGCGGGGTTTTGACCGGCGCCGCCGGTTCAATCAACGCATCGGCCACCAGTTCAGCGATGTCTTTGACCAATGGCCGAGGTTCCACCACGCCCTCCAGCATCGCCGTGCATTGCGGGCAACCCACCGCCACGCGCTCAGCACCGGTTTCGCGAATGTCGTCCATGCGCATGTCGGGGATCCGCTGCTTACCGGGGATGTCTGTAATCGGCGCGCCACCGCCGCCGCCGCAACAACGCGAACGAAAGCCCGAGCGCTGCATCTCTTTGACTTCAAGGCCCAACGCACGCAATACCGCACGCGGCGCCTCGTATTCGCCGTTGTAGCGGCCCAGGTAGCACGGGTCGTGATAGGTCACGCTGCCGCCGGTGTCGGCACTCACGTTGACCTGCCCAGCCGTCAGTAACTCGGCCAAGTAAGTGCTGTGATGCTGCACGTGGTAATTGCCGCCCAACGCCGAGTACTCGTTTTTAAGCACATGAAAGCTGTGTGGATCGCAGGTCACGATGCGTTGGAACTGGTAGCTGGCCAATGTTTGGATGTTGCGTTTGGCCAATGCCTGAAACGTCGCTTCGTCGCCTAATCGGCGGGCCACGTCGCCGCTGTCACGCTCTTCAAGTCCCAACACGGCAAAGTTGATCTTGGCCGCTTTGAGGACTTTGACAAAGGCGCGCAAGGTGCGCTGGTTGCGCATATCGAAAGCACCGTCACCGACCCAGAACAGCACGTCTACCGAAGGCTTGTCGCGCATCACGTCGAGGTTCAAATCGGCAGCCCAGTTCATCCGCCCACCGGGTGCAAACCCGCCGGGGTTATCGGTCGCAATCAGGTTGTCGAGTACCTGAGCTCCGTTGTTCGGGGTCGCGCCTTTTTCCAGTGTCAGAAAGCGGCGCATGTCGACGATGGCGTCGACGTGTTCGATCATCATCGGGCACTCTTCAACGCAGGCACGGCAGGTGGTGCACGACCATAGGGTGTCAGCGTCGACCAAGCCGTTGACGATCGGTTGATGTGGATTACCCGCATGCTCGCCAATCGGTTTGCCAGGGTATGGGCTACCGGCGAAGTGGGCGTCAGTGCCCCCCGCGAGCCCGACGACCATGTCTTGAATGAGTTTTTTCGGGTTTAGCGGTTGGCCTGCGGCGAAGGCCGGGCACGCCGCTTCGCACTTGCCGCACTGCACGCAGGCGTCAAAACCGAGCAGTTGGTTCCAGGTGAAATCTTTGGGTTTTTCTACCCCCAATGGCGCGCTGCGGTCGTCTAGGTTGAGGGCTTTCAAACCGGTCGAGCGGCCACCGCCAAAGCGTTCGGCACGCCGGTGCCAAGCCAAGTGCAGCGCCCCGGCAAAGGCGTGTTTCATCGGCCCGCCCCACGTCATGCCCAAGAATAGTTCCGACACGCCCCATGCCACGCCAATCGCCAACAAGGCTGCCAAGACCCAGCCGCCAGCACTGGCTGGCAATAACCCAGCGACCGGCAAGGTGAGGATAAAAAAGCTCAGCGAAAACACCAGCAGGCCTTTCGGTAGGCGCATCCACGGGCCTTTGGACAGGCGGCTCGGTGGGTTCAGTCGGCGTTTAAAGACAAACAGCGCCCCGATAAACATCACTACCGTGGCCACCAGTAGGGCGTAACCGAGGAGGCGGTTGTGCAGGCCAAAACCATGCACCAGAATCGCCAACACGGCGGCCAACACAAAGCCGCCTGCGGTGGCGACGTGGGTGTTGGCCATGTATTTATCGCGGGCCACCACGTGGTGCAGGTCGACCATGTAGCGGCGCGGCATGGCCAACAGGCCGCCGAGTAGATCGACCTTGGACGGGCGACCACGGCGCCACAGGGCCATCCGCCGCACCGCGCCGAGAACGGCCAGCGCGAGAGCGGCGAATAACAGGATGGGAAGAAGAACATTCAACATGATGAAGCTCCCAAAGACCACACCGTGTAGGCGCTGCCGAAGGCTGCGATCTTTTGATGTTAAAGATCAACAGATCGCAGCCTTCGGCAGCGCCTACGTGGGCTTTTTGCTAGTCAAAAATCCTTGCACAACCGCAGCGCGTCATAGATGGCGGCATGAACGTTGCGCTGTGCCACACAGTCGCCAATGCGAAACAGTAAGTAGCCGTCTTGCGCTTCACTTAGGCACGGCTGCGGCTGGATCGCATACAACGCTTCGACGTCGATCTGGCCCTTGTTGCGCGAGTCGGGCTTGAGCGCGTAATACAGCGTTTCATCAGGCCGCACGCCGTTTTCGATAACCACTTGGTCGACAACACGCTCTTCTTTGGCGCCGGTGTATTCGTTCTCCAGCACGGCAATTACCTTGTCGCCTTCGCGGTACACCTTCTCCAGCATCATGTCGCCGGTCATGATCACTTCTTTGGGGTACAGGCTGCGATAGTAGGTGGGGACCGAGGTACCGCCCACCGCCACGCCAGGCTTGGTGTCGTCGGTGACGATCTCGACCTGAGCCCCTTTGTCGGCCATAAAGTCGGCCACCGACATGCCGGTGAATTCGCAGATGGTGTCGTACACCAGCACGTTTTTACCCGGCGCAACGTTACCGTCCAGTACGTCCCAACTGCTGACCACCAACCCTTCGGCAGCGCCCCAGTGTTCGTTCTGCTCCACAAACGGATGCCCACCCACCGCCAGCACCACGATGTCTGGACGCAGGTCGAGAATAGTCGCCACATCGGCGGCGGTGCCCAAGCGCAGGTCGACGTTCAGGCGCGCCAGTTCTAACTGAAACCAACGGGTAATACCGGCCATCTGGTCACGTTGCGGAGCTTTGGCGGCAAGGCTGATTTGCCCGCCAATCGCGTCTCTTTTCTCAAACAGGGTCACGTCATGCCCCCGTTCAGCCGCTACCCGCGCGGCTTCCATCCCGGCGGGGCCTGCACCGACCACCACCACTTTGCGTTTCGGCCCGGTACTTTTCTGAATGATGTGCGGCACGCCCATGTATTCACGGGAGGTAGCAGCGTTCTGGATGCACAGCACGTCCAACCCTTGGTACTGGCGGTCGATGCAATAGTTGGCGCCCACGCATTGTTTGATCTGATCGACCTGGCCCATTTTGATTTTGGCGATCAAGTGCGGGTCGGCGATGTGGGCGCGGGTCATGCCGACCATGTCGACATAGCCGCCTTCCAGAATTCGTGTGGCTTGGTTCGGGTCTTTGATGTTTTGCGCGTGCAGCACCGGCGCCTTGACCACTTCTTTGATCCCGGCGGCCAAATGCAGAAACGGCTCCGGCGGGTAGCTCATGTTCGGGATGACGTTGGCCAAGGTGTTGTGGGTATCACAGCCCGAGCCGACTACGCCGATAAAGTCGAGCATGCCGGTGTCGTCGTAATACTTGGCAATTTGTTTCATGTCCTCGTGGCTCAAGCCATCGGGGTGGAACTCGTCGCCGCACAAGCGAATGCCCACGCAGAAATCCGGGCCGACTTCAGCGCGCACCGCCTTGAGCACTTCCAGCCCAAAGCGCATGCGGTTTTCAAAGCTGCCGCCCCACTCATCGGTTCGCTTGTTAACCCGTGGGCTCCAGAACTGGTCGATCATGTGCTGGTGCACCGCCGACAGCTCTACGCCATCAAGCCCACCTTTTTTGGCGCGCCCCGCGGCACTGGCATAGTTGCCGATGATGCGCCAAATCTCTTCCGGCTCAATGGTTTTACAGGTGGCACGGTGCACCGGTTCACGCACGCCTGAAGGCGACATTAAGGTCGGCCAGTTAAAGCCGTCCCAACGCGAGCGGCGGCCCATGTGGGTAATCTGGATCATGATTTTGGCGCCGTGCTTGTGCATGGCGTCGGCCAGGTTTTGAAAATGCGGGATGATGCGGTCGGTGCTCAGGTTGACCGAACTCCACCACTCCTGCGGGCTGTCGATGGCCACCACCGATGAGCCGCCACAAATCGCCAAGCCAATGCCGCCCTTGGCTTTCTCTTCGTAGTACTGCACGTAACGCTCAGTGGTCATGCCGCCATCGGTGGCGTAGACCTCCGCGTGTGCGGTGCTCAGTACGCGGTTGCGAATGGTCAGTTTGCCGATTTGAATCGGCTCAAACATTGCTTCGAACGCCATATCCCGATCCTCGACTTACAACGGCTTGACGATAAACAGGCCGTCGTCGTGGCCTTCTTCCGACCCGCTGTAGACCTGCTCAGCGACGGTGCGCAATTGGCTGCCGCGTGCTTGCAGAATCTGGTCCATGGCCCCAGCAAACCAGCCGGTAAACATGTAGTCGACCTTGCGCCCGACCTTGCCGTACACATAGACGAAGCAGGAGTGTTCGAGCTTGACCGTGGCGGTGCCTTTATCGAGGTCGATGTCTTGGATCTTGAACAGCCCCCAGCCGCGTTGCGACAGGCGTTTCATGTAGTGCTCGAACACCGCGACGCCTTCTAGGCCGTGGCACTCTGCTTCTTTTTCACACCAGTGCCAGGCTGACTTGTAACCGGCTTTGTAGAGAATTTCGGCGTAGGCGTCAGCGCCCAGCACGTCTTCGATACCGCGGTGGTTGTTGACGAAAAAATGCCGCGGCACGTAGAGCATCGGCAGCGCGTCGGAGGTCCAGACGCCAGTCTCGCTGTCGACTTCGATAGGCAATTGCGGGGCGATTTTAGCCATGGAATAAAACTCCAAAAATTCGATGTATTGACTCGATTCATGAGGTCGCTGCGCAACCCTTCACAGCCTGCTGCAGCACCTACGGGATTATTCGCCCCAGACGTCCTTGAGGACGTTGACCCAGTTTTCGCCCATGATCTTGCGCACCACGCGTTCGCTGTGGCCGCGCTTGAGTAAGGTTTCGGTGAGGTTCGGGAACTCGCCCACGGTGCGGATGCCCAGCGGGTTGATGATCTTGCCGAAGCTGGTCAGACGCCGGGCATAGCCTTTGTCGTGGGTCAGCATTTCGAAAAAGTCTTGTCCGTGGCCTTGGGTGAAGTCGGTGCCAATGCCAATCGCGTCTTCGCCCACGATATTCATTGTGTATTCGATGGCTTCGGCGTAATCGTCGACCGTTGAGTCGATACCCTTGGCCAAGAACGGCGCGAACATGGTCACGCCAACAAAGCCACCGTGGTCGGCAATGAATTTGAGTTCCGCATCAGACTTATTACGCGGGTGTTCTTTGAGGCCGGACGGCAGGCAATGCGAGTAGCAGACCGGTTTTTTCGATTCCAAGATCACCTCTTCAGAGGTCTTGGAACCTACGTGCGACAGGTCGCACATAATGCCCACTCGGTTCATTTCGCCTACCACTTCACGGCCAAAACCCGAGAGCCCGCCGTCGCGTTCATAGCAACCGGTGCCCACCAGGTTTTGCGTGTTGTAGCACATCTGCACCACGCCCACGCCGAGCTGTTTGAAGATCTCGACATAGCCCAATTGGTCTTCAAAGGCATGGGCATTCTGGAAGCCAAAGATGATCCCGGTTTTGCCCTGCTCTTTGGCGCGACGGATATCGGCCGTGGTTTTGACCGCAATCACCAAGTCGCTGTTGTCGCGGATCAGGGTTTGGCTGGCGACAATGTTATTGATCGTCGCCTGAAAACCTTCCCATACCGACACCGTACAGTTGGCAGCGGTCAGGCCGCCTTTACGCATGTCTTCGAATAACTCGCGGTTCCATTTGGCAATGATCAGCCCGTCGATAACGATGCTGTCTGCGTGCAACTCGGCTGGGCTCATCAGGCGTCCCCTTATAGGCGATTGCTGCGCCGAATCGTCTGCCGGCGCTTTGGGCCCAGCATAGGCTTGGGGTTAAAAACAGCCGGGTGCAAAAGCGACAGCGCAATTGCAGAAAGCGTCAATCCACGACAAAGCGCTCTTGGTCTAAAGCTTCGCAGATGAACCGTGGCTGTCATTTGCGCGGCGCATCAGCCAGAATCCGCCTCAACTATGGATTAGGAAGCCGCAATGAAATCGATTCTCCTGGCCTTGGCGTTGATCTCCAGTGGCGTGTTTGCCGCCGATGACCCCGACCACAACCCGTGCGATGCCGTTGAGAACGACCAGCAAACGCTGGCCTGTTCGGTGTTCAGCAGGCAGTCCGCAGAGCAATTGTTGGCCGAAAACTTTGAAGCCTTGCAAGCGCGCATCACCTTGCTGTACGGCAGCAACCCAACCCTGCTCAACAACATCACCAGTAAAGTCAAAACGGCTCAGGCGCTGTGGTTACACCAGCGTGAAGCCGATTGTGCGATTGTGGTATTCCCGGCCAAGGCGGGCACCGAAGCGTTCAACATTGCGCAAAACGACTGCATTGCCGCGGTGAGCGATGACCGCTCGGAGTTTTTGGAATCAATCGGGCAGGAGTAAATGCGTCAAGCGAAAAGCCTTTGCAACCGCGCAAAGGCTTCGTCGGGCGAGGGGGTGTTACGCAACAACCTTAATCTCTAGCGGTGGGGAGGTCTCACCGTCGGCAACATAGGTAACCGTTGCCGTTTTATTCTCAAAGTTGTTGTACCAATCTCGTGTTAAAGGGATTGCAATCGGCTTTCCGTCAGCAGCAGTACCCTTACCATGCCGTTCATGCTTATCAATCTTGAAATAGGCAGTCGCTTCCTTGCCATTTGCCAGCCCCGTAATGACAACAAATACTTCTTGATGATTCTTGATAGAAATTTCTTTGAGCTCTGTACCGAGAGGGCCTTGAACTGTTGGCGGCTGCAGTGCTTTCTTCGTAGTGCTCATATTCATACATCCTGTGGTTATGGCAGTTAAATGCATCACTGAACAACAAAGTCATGGCGGTAGTCCATGCTCTGAGCAAGATCACTTATGCGCGCACGTTGGGCATTTGAATACTGGTAGAAATAACAGTTCTGATCACTGACACACGTTTTTATTAAATTCAGGCCACTTATGACTATTTGCGGTATCGAAATCAAAGGCAGTGAAGCCATTTTCGCCCTGGCCACCCAAGGGGATCACGGCCTCGAACACGTGGTGACCGCCACTAAAAAGATGGCCCTCGACGATGATGAAGAAGCGATCAACGTCAAAGCCTTCGCCACCCAAATTGCCGCCTTTGTGAAGGCCAACGCCATCACCCGCATTGCGATCAAAAAACGCAGCAAAAAGGGTGAGTTCGCGGGCGGCCCCACCACCTTTAAAATCGAAGGCATCCTCCAGTTACTCGACGGCTGCGAGGTGCAGTTGTTATCCCCGCAAACCCTCAACGCACAGTTCAAAAAGCACGCGTTCGGGCTACCTGCCTCGCTAAACAAATATCAGCACGAAGCCTACAAAGCCGCCTGCGCGGCGCTGCTCAAGGGTTAAACCGCATACACAAAAAAGCCCCGAAGCTGCCGTGATAGCTCCGGGGCCAATGGTGTGAGATGCCGTGACGGTGACCAAACCTTAGGCAGTGTTACTGAACCCAGTGTGCCCGACCCCATGTGCAGGTACTTAGCCAAAAACGACCTGTTCTTAAGCATGCAAGACATCCCGTCACAGCCTGCTTGCCCCTTTGTGGATGCCCTACCAGAATCAAGCTTTGGTCACCTCTCTGTGAAAGGATAAAAAGCATGATGCACGCAGATTTGATTGATGAGCAGGACCTGCTGAGCCAACTGCGATCGCTGGGCTTTGAAGTCTCAGGTAGCGCCGAACAAGCCTGCTCCGCGGCGGTGTGCGGCCTCAACGAAAGCAATGCGCGCGCGCTCAAGGGCTTGGTTGAAAAACTCTACACTGGCCCCGCAACCATCTTGCCTGCGGTACGTCAGGCCATTGATCAGCAATTGCTGCCGGGGTTGGCGCAATTCAAACAGAGCCAAGCTTAACCGTACCCTCCCGACTCACGACGCGCCAGACAACACGCGTAGGAGCTGTCGCAGGCTGCGATCTTTTGACCTTAAACATCTAAAGATCGCAGCCTGCGGCAGCTCCTACTGGGGTTATCGGGTTACACCCTCACGCTGGCAAAAGTCGACTCATGACGCGCCAGCCAACACGCGTAGGAGCTGCCGGAGGCTGCGATCTTTTGACCTTAAACATCTAAAGATCGCAGCCTGCGGCGGTTCCTACAGGGGTTATCGGGTTACACCCTCACGCTGGCAAAAGTCGACTCATGACGCGCCTGATGCAGCGCCGCCATCGGCCCAGCCAACGGATTGAGCAACAGCGACTCTGGAATCGGCACCAAGGTGGTGTGTTGCGCCGTGTTAGAGCCCACACGCTCATCACGTGGCGGAATACCAAAGTACTCGCGGTAACACTTAGAGAAATGTGGCGTCGACACGAACCCACACACCGCCGCCACTTCGATAATCGACATAGGCGTTTGTTTAAGTAACTGCCGCGCCCGCACTAAGCGCAGTTTGAGGTAGTAACGCGACGGCGAGCAGTGCAGATATTTCTGGAACAAACGTTCCAGCTGACGACGAGAAACACTCACATACACCGCCAGTTCATCGAGGTCGATAGGCTCCTCAAGATTGGCTTCCATCAGCGCAACGATTTCTTGCAACTTCGGCTGGTTGGTGCCCAGCATGTGCTTGAGCGGCACGCGCTGATGGTCTTGCTCGTTACGAATACGCTCGTACACAAACATTTCAGAAATCGCCGCCGACAGTTCGCGGCCATGATCGCGGCTGATCAAATGCAGCATCATGTCCATCGGCGCCGTGCCGCCAGAGCTGGTAAAGCGGTTACGGTCAAGGGTAAACAACCGGGTACTCATAGACACCCGCGGGAAGGCTTCTTGCATCGAAGCCAAGCATTCCCAGTGCACGCTGCAATCAAAGCCATCCAGCAGCCCTGCGTAGGCCAGCGCCCAACTGCCGGTACACACGGCACCTAAGCGACGCGATTGGCGCGCTTGGCTTTGCAACCATGAAACGTGTTCACGGGTCACGGTGCGTTGAATGCCGATACCACCACAGACAATCACCATGTCCAACGCCGGGGCCTTGTGCATGCTGGCATCGGGGGTAATTTGCAAGCCATCACTGGCCCACACTTGGCTACCGTCAGCGCTTAAAGTACTCCAGCGATACAACTCTCGGCCCGACAACTGATTGGCCATGCGCAATGGCTCTATCGCAGACGCCAATGAAATGAGTGTGAAATTATCCAGTAGCAAAAGGCCAATGGATTGAGGCGCACGGTTCTGGGGTTGGGCCCCGGAGTTGAACGACGTCATACAGTATCTCCTCACACAAAGCGGGTGATGGCCCCAGGCGCAGGCTCTTGTTATGGCCCGTGGTCTACAGGGGCTTTACCCTCTCAATGCAAATGCCGCGCCTAAACTTGAATGGCTATTCAACAATGTCTGAAAACGACGTCGCAATGCGTCTAGGTGGGTCGTGGCGCACGGCTTATTTAACGCCGCCTAATCGCATGCGACGCCAGGCGGGCAACGCCGTTGAGCAAATCCGTAGCACTTGTGGGAAGTACGCCGTAGCACCCCGTGTCACCAAAAGCACAGATGAGGGAATGTGCGCTGAAAGGAGGCGGTGTGCGCTGTAATCGGGCAGGCTTAGCTATAAGTCACTGGGGCATAATTAAAATCAACTTCCATACCCGGCTTACATCGCTGAGCAGTAGTGACATCTTTAAAAGAGTCAGTCCCGGCTGGCACCATTGGTTTTCTGATCATTTGCATATCAGCCTTTTCGTACGACTCTTCCGTTTCAATCCCAAGACACTTCCGAGAAAACCCTGTTCGCTTGCGCCTGCTCAATTCGGGGAATAGTCTCGACCGTCGCTGCAAAAACAGCCGTCGAGTTTAGTCATTCGGTTATAGGTTCGGCGCAAAGCGCCACCTCTGCGAGGCGTTTTTTACGGCCTACGTTTAGGGTGACCGTGCGCAGGGGGATAGCTCCTTTAAATATGTTCGGAGTTCTAACAATGAAAAAAACAATCCCCGATCCACTTGCCTTACCCCCCGATGTCGCTGAGTGTTCTTCAGCGTTATTGGACCGTGCCGCGGCCAATCGCGCGCTTGATTACTACCTGCAAGACCATAAGCCTCCCCGGCAGGTAGGTCTGGCCACGTATGCCATACCGGACAATCTCAATTTAGAAGCATCTTTGGCCCAAGCGTCAGACTTGTTGCGCTGTATGGTTGCTTCGGCGAGTGAGGCGGGCAATGGCTTATGCGGGAAGCAGCGCGATGTAGTGTTGTCGATTGTGCACTTGGCGGAGCTGGCCAAGGCGTATGTCGATAAATCGCTGGACAGTTTAATTTCGCACTAAAGCGGCACGCGCCTGAGTGTAAGCAGGCGCGTTAATAACGTGGAATCGTGAGTAGCACGTTTCTATCAAGGCGAAAATCTCACTGGATTAAATAGATAACTAGGATGCCCCTCTCTAATAAGAGCCGCTCTATCACGCACTACTCGCTGAGTCCGGAACTCACCCATTACCGTGTAATCAGGATGTTTTTCAATGCTGGCTAATATTTTCTCTGGAGCCATGCCATACACTTCCCCAAGGTATCCTTTCGTCATTAAATTAGTTTCCTTCGCAACTATGCTTGCAAAAGATTTTTCTGCAAAGTTCCCCGAGTAACACATAGCTAAATGTATTTCTCTCACCCCTTCTAGGTATCCGCGATCAGTTAATGAGCGAGCTACTTCATGCGCAGTCATAAATCCATTTCCAGACTTTAATAACGCCATTTTATGACCACCATCTGACTTAGTCAGTGCGCCATGCGCCATAACCACTAACGTCGTAAACTTTCCCTCTGTGTCTTGTTGAAGCGCAGTATAAGCGTCTTCAGAGAGCAGTCTTAGTTCCTTTAAGTTTTCATAATCTGCCGACATACTACCGCGTTTATACGCTGCATGGCTCAGCGATGATTTTTGGCCATTTTTAAAAATCCAACTCTTAAAGGCACGCCCAAAGGCACGCCAAAAATGCCCGCTGGGATCAACCCGATTAACCGAGTCGCCCCCTGCATATCCATAACTGTTTATCCCGCCACGCCCAAACGGACTCCAACTGTCCGGGCTATTAAAGCGCATCAGTACCGGATTAAACGCCCGGTACCCATTGCCCAATAAATAATGCCCCGTCATCGAATCAGCCCGCTCGCCGTTAAAGCCCAGCAAACTGGATAACCCACTTTCAGATGGACGATGGCCATAAACGTTATAGGCGAGGGACTGTTGACCCGTGGTACTCACCCTTTGCAGAACTGAACGCTGTAGGTCTGTGGCCAACAGGGTACTGTGGCCGGTTGCGGCTTCAAGTCGACGCTCAGCCAATAACTGGTCGCCCTGTTGAAACACACTGTGTTGTACCGCGCCCTGGATCTCGGTCGCCAATCGGGCTTTGTTGTAGAAGCGCTGGCTGCCTGCAACGCTTATTAAACGACCCAGTGGATCGTAGCGGTAGTCGATGGGCGTGCGAGGCATATCAGATCCAAAGGAGGGTGACTGCCCTTACTTTGCGCCTAGCCCGACCCACTGCCTACTAGCAGTTCTGATAGGTAAGAGCCGATCAAAAGATCGCGAGCAAGGTGTGTTGCCGCTGAATTAGCATTCCACCGCACTCACCGCCAAGCCGCCGCGTGAGGTTTCTTTGTATTTGTCGTGCATGTCGGCACCGGTGTCGCGCATGGTACGGATCACCCGGTCGAGCGAGATAAAGTGCTGGCCATCACCACGCAAGGCCATTTGCGCGGCATTAATGGCCTTGACCGCCGCAATAGCGTTGCGTTCGATGCACGGCACTTGCACCAGCCCACCTACCGGGTCGCAGGTGAGGCCCAGATTGTGTTCTAGGCCAATCTCCGCGGCGTTGCACAGTTGCTCAGGCGTGGCGCCGAGGATTTGCGCCAGCCCCGCAGCGGCCATGGCGCAGGCCGAGCCGACTTCGCCTTGGCAACCCACTTCGGCGCCCGAAATCGAGGCGTTCTTTTTACACAAAATACCTATCGCCGCCGCGCTTAATAAGTAGTCGACCACATTGGCTTCGCTGACTTCGTCGCTGAATTTCATAAAGTAATGCAGCACCGCCGGGATGATGCCCGCCGCGCCGTTGGTGGGCGCGGTGACCATGCGCCCGCCTGCGGCGTTTTCTTCGTTGACCGCCAAGGCAAACAGGTTGACCCACTCCATGGCGCTTAAGGTGGAGCCGATGACGTTGGGCTTACCCAACTCTTGCAAGCTGCGGTGCAGGCGCGCCGCACGCCGACGCACGTTTAAGCCACCGGGCAAGATGCCTTCGTGTTTTAAGCCGTGTTCGACGCAGTCTTGCATGGCGCGCCAGAGCGTCATCAGGCCGCAGCGGATTTCATCTTCGCTGCGCCACACCCGCTCGTTGGCCATCATCAAGGCAGCAACGCTCAGGTGATGCTCGCGGCACAGGTTGAGCAGTTCGACCGCACTGCCAAAGTCATACGGCAGTTGGCTGCGGTCCATGTCCAACACCCCGCTGGCCGCTTGCGCTGCATCCACGACAAAACCACCGCCCACCGAGTAATAGGTGTCACGGTGCAACTCGCCTTGCTCAGTTTCGGCCACTAGGGTCATGGCGTTGGGATGGAACGGCAGGTTTTCGTCGAGCAGGCGCATGTCGCGCGACCACACGAACGGGATCGGCCGTTTGCCATCCAGTAGCAGCGTCTGGCTGTCGCGCAGGGCCGCAATGCGCGGGGCTATCTGCGCCGGGTCGATGGCGTCTGGCCACTCCCCCATCAGGCCCATGATGACCGCCGTGTCGCTACCGTGGCCAACCCCCGTCGCCGACAACGAGCCATAGAGCTGCACTTCAATGCGTCGCACCTGTTGCAGTTGGTCGCGCTCACGCAGCCCCTGCACAAACAGCGCGGCGGCCCGCATGGGACCCACCGTGTGCGAACTGGAAGGGCCAATACCAATTTTGAACAGGTCAAACACGCTGATAGCCATGAGTACGAGCCTCGAAGTGAGTACGCGCATCATCGACGGTTTAGGTGAGTGAAAAACGTCCAGCAACGACTTGCTATTGCCTGCCAGCGCCGTCGCCGTTTTAACCGGTGCAGAGGGCTTGAACGCTCGGTTTTGAGGTGGAAAAAGTCTAGATACGACCTTGCAGGTGTCAGATACGACCCTGCCTGTACTGGATGCGACGCCCCCTGTAGGCGTTTGATTTTGGCTGTTACATGATCAGTCTCGACTCGATTGCCAAATGCCAGGCGGCATAACCCAGCGGCAACTAGATCGAAAACTGCCCCCAGACATCTAGTGGTTTTCATTTAAGAAGGGTGCACGACCTAAAGAAAGATCGCGAGCAAGCTCGCTCCTACACGTGAATAGCATTACCCCCAGACACCCAGGAGTCGTTCAATGAAACATTCCTCCCCCCTGCTGTTGGCTGCCTTGCTGAGTCTGCCAGTCATCACCCACGCAGCCGAACCCGCACAGTGCAGTACCGTCAACTTTTCGGATGTGGGCTGGACCGATATTTCGGTCACCACAGCGGTCACCAGCACGATCTTGGATGCGCTGGGTTACAAGACCAAAACCACCATGATTTCGGTGCCAGTGACTTACAAATCCTTGGCTGAAGGCAAGAACATGGACGTGTTTTTGGGCAACTGGATGCCCACCATGGAGAACGACATAAAGCCCTACCGCGAAGCGGGAACAGTGGAAACCGTACGCGCCAATCTGGAAAACGCCAAATACACCCTCGCCGTCCCGCAAGCGCTCTATGACAAAGGGTTAAAGGACTTTTCGGACCTGCCTAAATTCAAGAAAGAACTGGGTGGCAAGATCTACGGGATCGAACCTGGCAACGATGGCAACCGGACGATTCAAAGCATGATCGACCAGAACGCCTTTGGCCTGAAGGACGCGGGTTTCAAAGTGGTGGAGTCAAGCGAAGCCGGGATGTTGTCGCAAGTCGACCGCGCGCAAAGACGTGGCACCGACATGGTGTTTTTAGGTTGGGAACCGCACCCAATGAACACCCGTTTCAAGATGCAGTACCTCACCGGCGGTGATGCGTTTTTCGGCCCTAATTATGGCCAGGCCACCATTTATACCAACACCCGTAAGGGCTACACCGAGCAATGCCCGAACGTCGGTCAGTTGCTGAAAAATCTGGTGTTCACCCTGGACATGGAAAGCACGCTGATGGGCAACGTTCTGGACGACAAGATCAAGCCCAATGTAGCCGCTAAAGCCTGGCTTAAACAGAACCCGCAGGTACTCGAAACCTGGCTGGCGGGGGTTACCACGATGGATGGCAAGCCGGGGCTGGAGGCGGTCAAAGCTAGCTTGGCGAAGTAATCGCAGGCGCTCCTTTTGGCGCCGTTTTAACTCCACTTGCATGCGGACGTTCACTACCATGCTGATAGATCAAAAAATCCCTTTAGGCGAGTACATCGCACACTTCGTCGATTGGCTGACCCAACATGGCGCCAATACCTTCGATGCCATTGCGAGCACACTCGAAGCGATGATTCACGGCGTGACGTTTGCGCTGACATGGTTCAACCCCTTCGCGTTTATCGGATTGGTTGCCCTGTTTGCGCACATGATTCAACGCAAGTGGGGGCTCACGGTATTTGTCGCGCTGTCGTTTTTACTGATCCTGAATCTGGGGTATTGGCAAGAAACCATGGAAACCCTTGCGCAGGTGGTATTTGCCACGTTTGTGTGCGTGATCATCGGCGTGCCGTTGGGCATTGTGGCCGCGCACAAACCAGCGGTTTATACCTGCATGCGCCCGGTACTGGACTTGATGCAGACCGTGCCAACGTTTGTGTATTTGATCCCGACCCTGACCCTGTTTGGCTTGGGCGTGGTGCCGGGGCTGATCTCGACGGTGGTGTTTGCGATTGCCGCGCCGATCCGCCTGACCTATCTAGGTATTCGTGACGTGCCCCATGAACTGCTGGATGCCGGCAAGGCTTTTGGTTGTTCGCGTCGCCAGTTACTGACCCGTATTGAGCTGCCACACGCCATGCCGAGCATCGCGGCGGGGATTACCCAATGCATCATGCTGTCGCTGTCGATGGTGGTCATTGCCGCCTTGGTGGGCGCTGATGGCTTGGGCAAACCGGTAGTTAACGCCTTGAACACCGCCGACATTGCGTTGGGTTTTGAAGCCGGGCTGGCGATTGTGTTGCTGGCGATCATGCTTGATCGGATCTGCAAACAGCCGGACGCCAAGAAAGGAACTGACGCATGAGCATTATTCGCTTCGATAAGGTTGACGTTATCTTCGCCAAAAAACCGCGGGAGGCGTTGAGGTTGCTAGACGAAGGTCTTTCGCGGGATCAAATTCTGAAAAAAACCGGGCAGATTGTCGGCGTTGAAAAAGCCAGCCTGGACATCGACAAAGGCGAGATTTGCGTACTCATGGGGTTGTCCGGCTCGGGCAAGTCCAGCCTGCTGCGCTGCATCAACGGGCTGAACACCGTGAGCCGTGGTCAGTTATTTGTGGAGCATGAAGGCAAGCAAATCGACATTGCCTCTTGCAGCCCCGCCGAACTGAAAATGATGCGCACCAAGCGCATTGCGATGGTGTTTCAAAAGTTTGCCCTCATGCCGTGGCTCACCGTGCGTGAAAACATCAGCTTTGGTTTGGAAATGCAGGGCCGCCCCGAAAAAGAACGCAAGACGCTGGTGGATGAAAAGCTTGAGCTGGTGGGGCTGACTCAATGGCGCAATAAAAAGCCCGACGAGTTGAGCGGCGGTATGCAGCAACGCGTCGGCTTAGCACGGGCGTTGGCAATGGACGCCGATATTTTGCTGATGGACGAGCCGTTTTCAGCGCTTGATCCGCTAATTCGCCAAGGCTTGCAAGACGAGTTGCTAGAACTGCAACGCAAGCTGAGCAAGACCATTGTGTTTGTCAGCCACGACCTAGATGAGGCACTGAAACTGGGCAGCCGCATCGCCATCATGAAAGACGGCAAGATCATTCAATACAGCAAACCTGAAGAAATCGTCCTTAACCCGGCGGATGAATACGTGCGCACCTTTGTGGCGCATACCAACCCGCTGAACGTGTTGTGTGGGCGCAGCCTGATGCGCACGCTGGACAACTGCAAACGCATTAACGGCTCGGTGTGCATCGATCCGGGGGATGACTCGTGGATTGATCTGGCCGAAGGCAACACCATCAAAGGTGTGCGTAATGGTGCAGGTGCGGTGGACTTTCAGCATTGGCAAAGCGGGCAATCGGTGGACACGTTAGGCCGCAGGCCAACGTTGGTAGATGCCGGTATCGGCATGCGTGATGCGCTACAGATTCGCTACCAAACCGGTAACAAACTGGTGCTGCACGACAACCAGAAAGTGGTAGGGATATTGGGCGATACCGAGCTGTATCACGCGCTGCTAGGCAAGAACTTAGGCTAGCTCAAAAGATCGCAGCCTTCGTGCCTCGGCAGCTCCTACAAAAGTGTCCAAAAACACTGAAAAAACGGTAGGAGCTGCCGCAGGCTGCGATCTTTTGATCTTTAACATCAAAAGCTCGCTCCTACGGGGGTGTGGGTTTAGCTATACACCCGCCCAAGGAGCTGGCGATGGCTTTCAAACTGGTCGAGCACGTCACGGCTGATTTGCTCTTGCGTAAAACCCATCAAGTCGTACTCTTGGTTGCCGTTGTGCAGGTACACCTCGGCCCGGTAGAAACGACTGCGCAAGCCGTCTTGGTCGGTCTCACTCGGCGCGGCCTGATAGCCGTCCAAGCTGACTTCGTAGACAAACGGGTTGCCTTCTTCCATGTCCACCCGCACGCCCATGCAACGCTTGGCGGCGCCCAGCAAGGTTTGGACCTGCAGCCCTTGGTTGCGCAACTGGGTGGCGGCTTCTTCCAGCGCTGGGGTCACGTGTTTGTCCATAAAGCGCTGCACCACCGCTTGGGTCGGTTGCAGGTCTTGGGTGGTCAGACGCTCGCTGAAACCGCGACGACCACGGGCCGCCAGCTCCGCTTGCTCCTGCTCAACCAAGGTGTCTTGGCGCATGGCTTTGTGCAGGCCGAACATAAACAGCACCAGCACCACCGAGAACGGCAGGCCCGCCAGCACCACCATGGTTTGCATCGCCGCAAAGTTACCGGCGAACAACAGGCCAATGGTCACCAGCGTGATCACCACCGACCAGAAAATCCGCAGCCAATGCGGCGCATCCTCGTCCACGTCGCCGCCTTTGCAGGACAGGTTGGCCATCATCACCGCACCCGAGTCCGCCGGCGTCAGGAACAACACAAAACCCACAAAGATCGACACGCCAATCACGATTTTCGACGCAGGGTAGTACTCAAGCAGTTGATAGATTGCCATCGACGGTTGTTCGAGCGCTGTTTTACCCAGCTCTACGGCACCGTGGTTAACCACCAAATCCAGTGCCGAGTTACCGAAAATAGACAGCCAAGCCAAGGTGAAGCCCAACGGAATCAACAGCACGCCCGCGACCAGCTCACGCACGCTGCGACCCCGGGAAATACGGGCGATGAACATGCCGACAAATGGCGCCCAAGAGATCCACCACGCCCAGTAGAACAGGGTCCACAGGCCCAGCCAGCCTTCAGTTTTTTGACCGTCGCCTGCGTACACGTACAAGTCGAAGGTTTTCAAGATCAGGCCGTTGAGGTAGTCACCCACGTTCTGCACAAAGCCGTTGAGCAGGTGCAAGGTCGGCCCAAACAGCAATACGAAAATCAACAAGCCGCTGAACAACACGATGTTCAGGTTGGACAGGCGACGAATACCGTTTTCAACACCCGACACCGCCGCGATGGTGGCAACGGTGCTCATCACGATAATCACGATCAGCAGGTTAGTGTTGCTGTGCTGCATGCCGAACAGGTTCTCAAGCCCCGACGACACTTGCATCGCGCCAATCCCCAGGTTGGTGACCAAGCCCAGCAGGGTCACAAACATGCCAAAGCCGTCCACCGCGTGGCCCGCCGCCCCTTTAA
>NZ_LLWH01000216.1 GCF_001411475.1 Pseudomonas endophytica
GCCGCGACTGTCGACCGCCAACACCACTTCTGGCTCGGGGTTGTTCCAACTGGAGCCGGGGTGGATGCCAATTGCGTTGCCGCTACCTATGGCGGCCAATATCGGCGCCTTGGTGAAGATTTCAGCGTCCGGGCCAATTCCGACTTCAAGGTATTGCGACCACATTTTTTGCTCGATCAGCACCTTCTTGAGGCTCATCGCTTGGGGGGAGCCGGGTTTCAGGTTGCGCAGGTTGTCGCCGATGGCGGTTTGCACCAAAGCGCGAATCTCTTCGGCGCGCAGGGCGTCGCCACCGGCTTTTTCTTCGATCACTCGTTCGATCATGCTTGAGGCAAACGTTACCCCCGCAGCCTTGATCACTTGCAGGTCAGTCGGGGCCAGCAGATAAGGTTTTGCTAGGTCGCGCTGTTCACCGCTGTTGGCCAGCAGGTCGTGAACCGAGCCCAGTGAAGTGCCATTGATTTCACGCACGCGATGCAACGGTTTTTCGGTATCGAGCAGCAGGCTCAGGGTCGGGAAGTGGGCGCTGCAGTCGAGCACTTCGCCGTCACGAATCACCACCACCGCCGGGCCGCCACGCTCGCCGGGGAGCCATACGCGACCCACCAATGTTGCCCGTTGCCAGTCGTGTGGCAGGGAGTTTTCAATCGTCAGCTGCAAGGTTGTCATGGGCGTATTCCTTAAATTTTGGGCGAATCCGTCCTGTAGGCGCTGTCGCAGCGCCTACAAGGGAGGTCGTGTCATTAGTGAGAGTGGCGGGGCGGGCCGTTTTCTGGGATCACGCGCCAGTACAAGGTCGCCGGTTCTAGGCAGCCGCCGGTGGATAATTGGCCGACCAGTTGGCGGTACAGTTCCTGCCACGGGGTTTGCGACGGGGCCAGCGGTGGCAACGGCTCTTGGCGGCGCTCGTCGAGTTCGGCTTCATCGACCAGCAGGTTCACACTGCGGGCGTTGAGGTCGACGCGCAGGCGATCGCCGGTGCGCAGCAACGATAAACCACCGCCCACCGCCGACTCTGGGGACATGTTAAGGATGGACGGGCTGGCCGAGGTGCCGCTTTGACGACCGTCGCCCATGCACGGTAAGGAGTCGATGCCTGCCTTAATCATGGCGGACGGCGGGGTCATGTTCACCACCTCGCCACTGCCAGGGAAACCCACGGTGCCGCAGCCACGAATCACCAGAATGCAGCGCTCATCAATCTCCAGCGACGGGTCGTTGATGCGGGCCTGATAGTCCTCCGGCCCTTCGAAGACGATGGCGCGCGCTTCAAAACTGTTGGGCCGTTCCGGATCGCTGAGGTAGGTGCTGCGAAAGGCTTCGCCGACCACCGACATCTTCATGATCGCGCTGTCGAAGAAGTTGCCGCTGAGCACGATAAAGCCCGCGCGGTGCATCAAGGGGTCTTCGTAGGAGCGGATCACGTCGCGGTCGCCGGTCACGCAATCGGCCACCACGTCGCCCATGTTGCGCCCGCTCACTGTCAGGCAGTCGCGGTGCAGGCGGCCCACTTTGTCCAGCTCGTGCATCACCGCTGGCACACCACCGGCACGGTGGAAGCTTTCACCCAGGTATTCACCGGCGGGCATGCAGTTAACCAGCAACGGGACGTCTTCACCCACGCGCTGCCAGTCATCCAGTGACAGGTCGATGCCGCTGTGTCGGGCAATAGCAATCAGGTGCGGCGGGCAGTTGGTAGACGCGCCGAGTGCCGAGGCCACGGCGATAGCGTTTTCAAAGGCCGCGTGAGTCATGATCTGCGACGGACGTACGTCTTCGCGCACCAGATCAACGATGCGCATGCCGGTGGCGTAAGCCATTTGCCCGCGCTCGCGGTAGGGCGCCGGAATACTTGCACAGCCGGGCAATGACATGCCCAATGCTTCGGCCAGCGCGTTCATCGACAGCGCGGTGCCCATGGTGTTGCAGTGGCCCACCGACGGCGATGAAGCGGTGGTCAGGGTCATAAACCCCTCGTAGTCGATTTCTCCTGCACTGAGCAAATTACGCGCATGCCACAGCACGGTGCCGGAGCCGATGCGCTGGCCTTTATGCCAACCGTCGAGCATGGGGCCGCCCGACAGCACGATGGACGGCAGGTCGGTGGTGGCCGCTGCCATCAGGCACGCGGGGGTGGTTTTGTCACAGCCGGTAGTCAGCACCACGCCATCCAGCGGATAGCCATGCAGCACTTCGACCAGCCCCAGATACGCCAAGTTGCGGTCCAGCGCGGCGGTCGGGCGACGCGATTGTTCAGCAATCGGATGGACCGGAAACTCCATCGGGATCCCGCCTGCGTCACGGATCCCGTCCTTGACTCGCTTGGCCAATTCAATGTGATGCCGGTTGCAGGGCGTCAGGTCGCTGCCGGTTTGCGCGATACCGATAATAGGCCGCCCCGATTGCAGTTCGGCGCGGGTCAGCCCTTGGTTCATGTAGCGTTCAACGTACAGCGCGGTAAGGTCAGCATGGCTGGGGTCATCGAACCATAACTGGCTGCGCAGGCGGCGTGGGGAAGATTGGGTCATGGCAGGCTCCAGCAAAATATTTTTATTCAGGCAATGTGTTGTTGCGGCGTATCTGGCGGATCAGCCCGGCATGATCGAGTTCGCCGTCACCGGCCTCGACCATCGCAGCAAACAGACCGTCGACCAAGCTTGCCACTGGCAGCGACAAGCCTAGCTTCTGCGCTTGGGCCAAGGCTGTGCGGGTGTCTTTGAGTTGCCATTTGGCGGGGCCACCGGGGGTGAAGTCGTTGCTCAGCATGCGCTGACCGTGTTGCCGCCAGATCGGTGAGTCGATAAAACCGCCCATCAAGGCTTCGTGCACCTTGGAGGGGTCGGCACCGCCGCGTTCGGCCAGCAGCAGACCTTCGGCGACGGTGGCAATGGTGCTGGCGACGATCAGCTGATTGACCAGCTTCGACAGCTCGCCAGTTCCCGCTGGGCCGACGTGCACCGGCCGGCCCATGGCCGCCAATACCTGGCGACCTTGCTCGAAGGCGGCGGTTTCGCCGCCGACCATAATCGCCAAGCTGGCTTCGCGAGCCCCGCGCTCGCCGCCCGATACCGGAGCGTCGAGGTAACCCAACCCCAGCTCAGCGCTGAGACGGGCTTGCGCGACGGCGGTGTCGACCGGGATCGAACTCATCACCACCACCAGCGCACCCGTGGCCAAGGCCTGGGCGGCGCCGTTTTCAGCAAACAGCACCTCATCGCAAGTTGGGCCATCGCTGAGCATACAGATCAGCACGTCAGCGCCTTCGGCGGCCTGGGCCGGGGTGTTAAACACCTCGGCGCCTTGTGCAGACAACTCCTGAGCCTTGGCCGCAGAACGGTTCCAGACCCGAACCGGATAGCCCGCGTGCAACAGGTTGCGGGCCATGGGCTGGCCCATGATCCCGGTGCCAATAAACGCTACAGTTTGCAGGCTCATGCCTTGCCTCCCACGGTTGATGTCGCTGGGCTCGACGCATTACCCAGCGTCACTTTGTTGCGCGGCATAAAGACCATGCCCAAGCCACCGGCGCCGACCAGCGCAGCAATCACCAAGAAACCCGGGGTGTAGCTGCCGGTCAGGTTGAACAGGTAGCCCGTGAGGTAAGGGCCAATAAAGCCGCTGAGGTTACCGATGGAGTTGATCAGGCCAATCCCTGCGGCGGCCCCAAGGCCGGTCAGCACTTGCCCCGGTACAGCCCAGAACACGTTGATCGCGCTGTAAACGCCCACCGCCAACAAGATGAAACCGATGACGATGATCCACGGCTGGTTGAGCCACAGGGCCACGGCGATAGCCACGGCGGCCAGCATCGCAGCACCGCCCGCATGCCAGTGGCGCTCTTGCAGACGGTCCGAGCGGCGGCTCCACCAGATCATGGCAACGGCAGCGACGGCGTAAGGAATGGCGGTGATCAAGCCGTTTTGCATCAGGCCGATTTCCAGCCCGAACGAACCACGGAAAGACGCCAGCACCGTTGGCATAAAGAAGTTCATGGCGTTGGAGCCCGAAGTGATCCCGAAGTACACCAGCGCCAACAGCCACACCTGACGGCTGGACAGCGCCTTGCGGATCATCTGCCATTTGGTCGGTTGAATGCCCACCACCAGCGGCTTATTGCGCTCTTCATGTTCTAGGGTGTTGATCAGCCAGTTGCGTTGCTGGTCGGTCAGCCAATGCGCTTGGTGCGGGTGGTCGGTGAGGTAGAAGTAGCAGACCACGCCGAGAATCACCGCCGGGATGGCTTCGACGATGTACATCAGGCGCCAGCCGACGAAGCCCAGCGCGTCGCCCATTTCCATCAGACCCACAGACAGCGGTGCGCCGATCACTTGAGCGATAGGTACGCCGAGGTAAAAGGTGGCGATCATGCGGGCGCGATAGCGGCTCGGGAACCACAGCGACAGCAGGTAAATCACCCCCGGAAAGAAACCGGCTTCAGCGATACCCAGTAGAAAACGCAGCGAGACAAAATGCACCGGCGTCTGCAAAAAGCCCATCGCGCCGGCGATGATGCCCCAGGTCACCATGATCCGGGCGATCCACACGCGAGCGCCGTAGCGGTGCAGCAACACGTTACTTGGCACTTCGAAAATGAAGTAGCCGAGGAAGAAAATCCCTGCACCCAGGCCATACAAGGTCTGGCTGATACCGATGTCATCGTTCATCCGCAGCGCGGCGAAGCCCACGTTGTTCCGGTCCAGGAAGGCGACCACAAACAACAGAATCAAAAAGGGGATCATGCGTTTGGTAACGCGTTTGATCGTTTGTTGTTCGATGTCAGAGACATCTGCAAGTGGTGTGGTCATATCGCACAGCCTCAATTTTTATTGTTGTTTTTCTTCCTGTAAGAGCGAGCGTGCTCACGATCTTTTTATGCTTAAAAGATCCCGAGCATGCTCGTTTCTACAAGGGGAATCAGTTAGCAGTGTCTTCTATGTGCGCACGCACGATGGCGTCGAAGTCCGGGTCGGCGTTAAAGCCCAACGCACGAGCACTCGGCGCTTGAACCTTGCTCGGCCAACTTTCAACAATGCGCTGAATAGTCGCGTCCGGCTCCCAACGAATCAGTTGAGTCGCTTGCTCACCGGCCACGCGTTGCAGCGCTGCGACCATGTCGGCCACGGTGGTGGTCACGCCCGGCAATGGAATGATGCGCTCGCCGCCTAAAGTCTGTGGTGACAGCGTCATACCCAGCAACATCGACTCGACAATGCGTCGTGGCGAGGTCAGGTACACACGGGTGTCTGGGCGCACAGGGCACACGGCGGGCAAGCCCACCAGCGGCTCACGAATAATTGAACTGAAGAAGGTCGAGGCCGCTTTATTCGGTTTGCCGGGGCGCACAGCCACGGTCGGCAGGCGCAATACGCGACCATCAACAAAACCTTTGCGGGCATAGTCGGCCACCAGCAATTCGCCCACGGCTTTTTGCATGCCATAAGACGATTGCGGGGTGAGTACGGTGTCGTCATCGACCACGTCTGGCAGCTTGCCGCCAAACACGGCAAAGCCGCTGGCGTACACCAGACGCGGCGCGGTGCCTTGTTTGCGCAGGGTTTCGAGCAACAGCATCAGGCCGTGCAAGTTCACCTGCATGCCCAGATCAAAATCGGCCTCAGCCGCTGAGCTGACCACTGCCGCCAAATGCCATACCAAATCAACACCATCGGTCACGCGGGCGATCACCTCAGGGTCAGCCACATCGCCGGTGACCAGTTCAATGCGTGGATCGCTGGGCACGTCCTCGCCCGCAAAGGCGTCAAATAGCACGATGCGCTCAATGCTGCGCGGCGCTTCGCCTTCCAAGGTCAACGTGTTCAAATCCAGCAGTTTTTGAGCCAATTGCTTGCCGATAAAACCAGTGCCGCCAGTGATCAGAATGCGCATGTGTTGTTCCTGCTTCTTATAGTTGTTCTGTGGTGGAGAACCGGGAGTTGGATCAGTCGGCTTGTACGGTGCGCTGGCTTTGCTCGCCAAGGCCCTGAATGCCTAAGCGCATCTGCTGACCCGCGCGCAGAAACACCGGCTCAGGTTTAATCCCAAGCCCCACACCCGGTGGCGTGCCGGTGGAAATCACATCGCCGGGTTGCAGTGACATGCAGCGGCTCAAGTAAGCAATCAGCGCCGGGATCTGGAACACCATGGTGTTGGTATTGCCGTTCTGGTAGCGCTGTCCGTCGACCTCAAGCCAAAGGTTAAGTTGGTGTGGATCACTGATTTCATCGCGGGTCACCAGCCACGGGCCAATCGGGCCGAAGGTGTCAAAACCCTTGCCTTTGTCCCACGTGCCGCCGCGCTCCAGTTGCCATTCACGCTCAGACACATCGTTGATCACGCAGTAACCGGCCACGTGGTCTAGGGCGTTGCTTTCGTCGATGTAACGACCGCCTTTACCAATCACCACGCCCAGTTCGACTTCCCAGTCGGTTTTGACCGAGTCACGGGGGATTTGCACATCATCGTTGGGGCCGCTAATGGCGCTGGTCCACTTGTTGAAAATCACCGGCTCAGACGGCACTGCCAGCCCCGACTCGGCGGCGTGGTCGGCGTAGTTAAGGCCGATACAGATGAATTTACCGACTTGGCCTACGCAGGCGCCGATGCGCGGTGAACCGCTAACCAGCGGCAGGCTGGCCGGGTCGATCTTACGCAGCGCTTCGAGGCTTGCAGGCTCAAGTGCCTTTCCGGCCACATCGCTGATATGCGCTGAAAGATCGCGGATATTGCCTTGGTCATCCAGCAGACCGGGTTTTTCCTGACCTTTTTCGCCGTAGCGCAGCAGTTTCATAAAAGCTCCTGTTCAAAGTTGAAAACTGATTCGGTGTAGGAGCGAGCTTGCTCGCGATCTTTTTAAAAGCTCGCTCCTGCATGGTTCGTTAATTGCTCATGCCGCCATCAATGATCTGGGTAGTGCCGGTGGTGTAGCTGCTAGCGTCGCTGGCCAGGTACAGCACCAACTGGGCGATTTCGTCAGCGTTACCGATGCGGCCCATGGGTTGGCGGGCGACAAAGGCTTGATACACCTCAGCCTCCGTGCGCCCTTGTTCACGGGCCTGTTCAGCAATACGTTGACGCAGCGACGGCGAGTCCACAGTGCCCGGACAAATAGCGTTACAGCGAATCCCTTGACTGATGTAATCGCTGGCCACCGATTTGGTCAAGCCAATAACCGCCGCTTTGCTGGCGGTGTAGGCAAAACGGTTGGGCACGCCTTTGACACTGGAGGCCACCGACGCCATGTTGATGATGCTGCCTGCGCCTGCCGCCAGCATGCCCGGCAAAAAGGCGCGGATCATGCGGTACATGGCCGTGACATTGAGGTCGAAAGAAAACTGCCAGGCCTGTTCGTCGCACTCCAGCAAGGCGCCGCTGTGCACGTAACCTGCGCAGTTGAACAGCACGTCGAGGGTGCCGACCTGCTGGCTGATTGTGTCAATGGCAGAGGCTTGGGTGACGTCCAGTTGCAGGGCTTGAATGCCGGGGATGTCTTGCAGCGTTTCTATATTCAAGTCGGTGGCGATCACCGAGGCACCTGCATCACGCAGGGCCAGTACCGTCGCGCGACCAATGCCGTTTGCTGCCGCGGTGATTAAAACGCGTTTGTTGGCGAGGTTCATGAGTGCAGATCCATTGTTTTTATGGGTTCTTATGCGGCCCACACTAATGTTGCGCTGCGATAATCGCCAATGAGATATTCTCAAGCCTCAATAACGGGAGGTTATCGGATGGCGGATGTCGCGTTCAATCAACTGTGCAACTGGTTACGATTCCGCCACTTAGTGTTGATCGACACCTTGGCTCGTACCCAAAACATGCACGCCACGGCGCAAGAAATGAACATCAGCCAGCCGGCGGTCAGCAAGATGCTGCGCGAGATAGAGCATCAATTGGGTTTTGATGTGTTCCAGCGTTTGCCACGCAGCATGTCGCTCACCGATCTGGGGAGCCACGTCGCGCGCTTTGCGCAAATAGCCCTCAACGACACCCAACAGTTCGTCGGTCAGATCAACCATCTGCGCCAAGGCGGGCATGGTTTCTTAAAAGTCGGCACCATCTACGCGGCCACGGCGATTGCGGTGCCCACCGCCATTGTTGAGGTCAAGCAGCAATGGCCTCTACTCTCCATCGAAGTGCTAGAAGGCACCAGCGCCAATATGCTGACCATGCTCGAACACAAGGAGCTGGACTTAGTGGTGGCGCGCTTCACCCTAGACCGCCATCGTGAGTTATTCGATTTTCAGGCCTTGGCCCCAGAGCCGCTGTGCTTGGTGACGGGCAGTCAGCATCCCTTGGCGGGTGCCAGTGAAATCCCTCTGACTGACCTCGGCAGTTGGCCGTGGGTGGTCTACCCAACCGGCACGCCGATGCGCGCCCGACTGGAACGGGCCTTTGTCGAGGCAGGCATGCAAACCCCAGAAAACACCGTCGAAACCGTGTCACTGCAAACCACCATGCAATTGTTGCAAACCGCCCCGATGGTCGCGATGTTGGCTGAGTCCATGGCCGAGCCAGAAGTTCAGGCCGGGCGCTTGACCCGCTTGGCGCTGCCGTTTCCGTTGGTGTTGGCCGACTACGGCATCATCACCCGCCGCAACGAGCCGCCCAGTTGGGCGATGCAAGCCTTTATCGACGCCTTGTTAAACGGCTCAGATGCCCTGCGAGGCGCTCAGCAGACACCTTGATAACTCGAGGTTATTAACTGATGGGATCTTGTGATTGGGCAGCGCGCATGCGGGCATCTAAAGTGCCAGTCGCCCACTCGAACGCGGCCCTGTAGGCGCTGTTGAGTAGGGCGCCATCGCTCACAAGAGGCGCGTATGAAAACAATAAAAAGCTACAAAACGCTGACTATCTTTTTTCTGTTCTTGATTGGTGTCGTTAACTACCTCGATCGCAGTGCGCTCTCCATCGCGAACACCACCATCCAAAAAGACTTGGCCATCAGTCCGATGCAAATGGGCGTCATGCTCTCGGCCTTTTCCATCGCCTACGCCTTTTCGCAACTGCCCCTTGGCGCGCTGATCGACAAGCTCGGTAGCAAGCTCGCCTTGGGCGGCTCGCTGGTGGTGTGGTCGGTGGCACAAGCAGCCTTTGGCTTGTTCAGCAGTTACGGGCATTTGGTGGGGTTGCGGGTGTTACTGGGCATTGGCGAAGCGCCGGTGTTCCCGTCAGCGGCCAAGGCATTGTCCGAGTGGTTCGACACCCAAGAACGCGGTACGGCCACCGGCTGGGTCTGGTCGTCGACCTGCATTGGCCCCTGCTTGGCGCCGCCTTTGCTCACCTTGTTTATGGTGCATCTGGGCTGGCGTGGGATGTTTATCCTGACCGGCGTAATCGGCTTGGTACTGGCGGTGTGCTGGTTCAAATTCTACAAAAGCAAAGCCGAATACATGGCCGCCACCGGCCGTGCAGAACCGGTGGCGGTGCAACACAAAGCAGCGCCAAAAATGCGCTGGACCTCACTGTTTAAAGACCGCAACACCTGGGGCGCGTTTCTTGGTTTTATGGGCGTGATCTACATGATCTGGCTTAACTTGACCTGGTTGCCGGGTTACTTTGAGCGCGAACATGGCCTAGACCTGTATCGCACCGCTTGGGTGGTGTCACTGGCTTACTTGTTTGGTGCATTGGGCACCATCGTTGCTGGGCGCTGCTGCGACAAACTGGTGGCGCGCGGCATGCGCGTACTTGCCAGCCGCAAACTGATGGTGATCTTGGGCTTGCTCGGCGGGGCGTTGTTTACCTTGATCGTGGCCTTCACCACCAACGTGGTCGCGTGCGTCGTACTGCTGTGCCTGACCATGTTCTTCATCAACATCTCCAGCGCCACCGCGTGGATGATCGTCAACACCATCGTGCCGTCTGAGCGAGTGGCCTCGTTTGGTTCGATCCAAAATTTTGGTGGCTACTTGGCAGGCTCGATTGCCCCCATCCTCACGGGCTTCAGCGTGCAACAGACGGGCTCGTTTTCTTCAGCGTTTGTGATCAGTGCGGTGGTTGCCGTGTGCTCGGCGTTTGCCTACTTTGCACTGCTTAAAGAGCCTGCGGCGCCGGTATCGCGGATGGGGAGGGCGCCTGCTACTGCCTAAAGACTCTGAGCGAGCTTGCCTCGCGATATTTTGATCTATAAAAATTGAGTCGCAGACCTCGACCGATGCAGTGTTGAACGCTTCCTTTCAACACTGCAGCACCGGCAGGTTTAAGTGGGATTGTTTCTTTAACGCTTCACAACCACGGTTATTTCCTCGGATCGCTTGACTCCTTCGGGGCTTAGTTGGGTCGCGTAAACATGAGCCGTATAGCTGGGTAGAATAGCCCCTGTGAAATTGTAGGCAGTATCCTTTGTTGGATGCCATATCGAGGACCGTAGAGTGATGTAGTACGTCATTTTGTCTTCATTGCTGTCTCCGGTAGAAGAGTCCCAACTTAACCGACATGTTGTCGCTGACGTCCATTCATAACGCAGGTTCCGAGGGGGCGTCGGGAACTCTAGAGGACCTTGATCCTTTACGGAGAAGTAGACTTTGTCAGAGCTGCTTTCACCGCCGATGTACTGGGTCGCCCGGATGACTTTTTCTCCTACGCCAAGTCTATGGCCGGTGAGGGACCAGTCACCGGAGTGATCAACCCAAGTGGTGCCGACTGAATTCCAACTCCCCCCTTTTGGTCCGTCCTCAATGATGACCAAGGCGCCTGGCGTCCCCCTGCCGGCATAGAGAGGGAGGGAGTTTTCTTCAAACACCGCACTCTCTTCAGGCGAGGTTAAGGTCACTGGGGCCACCTCCCTGGTGACTGTGAAGTCGCGCCGCACAAAATCGGAAGAATCGTAGTTCTGTGTCGCCCGTACTTCGCGCTGACCAAATGCAAGCTGGTGGCCAGTCAAAGACCAGTTCCCCGAAGGATTGACGATGGTTGCTCCCACTGTGAACCAATTGCCAGTGCGCAGGCCCTGCTCAACAGTGATTGTGGCATTGGGAGTTCCCTTACCGCTGTATACGGGGAGGTGGCTTTCATCAAAAGAAGCCCCGGCGGCAGGCGTCGTTAAGGTGATAGGAACCTTAACCACGTGCTTCACTGTGAAGGGATTGTAATGGGAACTACTCCCATTACTCTCCTGTATCGCTCGCGCTTCGCGCTCGCCAGCCGGGAGATTCTGGCCGATCAAGGACCATTCCCCAGAGCTATCGACGGTGATTGTTCCCACATAGGACCAGCCGCCAGTAATCTCGCCTTGATGAACAGTGATGATGGCGCCAGGCGTTGCACTGCCGCTGTATCTGGGAAAATGATCCGGATCAATAACAGCACCCTCTGCAGGTGAAGTTAATGTCACCGGGTGCTCAATCCGTTCAGTGACTGTAAAGCTGTTGGATGCGAAGCAATCGCCGCCATATTGTTGTGTCACTCGCACTTCGCGTTTGCCGGCAGTGAGTTTCTCTCCTGAGAGGGACCAGTCACCGTTGATATTGACATAGGCCGTTCCAACGTTATACCACGCACCCGTGAGCGGGCCCTGTTCAATGGTCACAGCCGTACCGGGGGTCCCTCTGCCGCGATAGACAGGCTCGTGATTAACATCAAACGATGCGCCCCCGGCGGGAGACGTCAATGTGACAGGATAACGGGGCATTTTATCCATGACGGTGAAGGTGTTTCTTGCGAAGCCAGACCCTCCGTTAGTTTGTGTTGCCCGCGCTTCACGTTCACCAGCCGTCAGGCCAGCGCCTAATAAGGACCAGTCCCCTGAGCTATCGACGGTGGCGGTGCCTACCTCTTCCCATCCGCCAGAGCGCAGGCCCTGCTCAACGGTGATCGTGGCACCGGGAGCGCCTTTGCCCCTGTATTTTGGCATGTGCCCCACACCAAAAATCGCCCCCTGCACAGGGCTTGTTAGCGTGCAGGGAACCTCGAGTGGTGGAAGGTTGCGCTCAAGTTTGTCGGTTTTCCGATCGAAGTTGTTCCAGATTTTTTCCTTGAGGTCAGGAAACTTGGCGAGTTCGCTACGGGTCGCGTCATCCATCTGCATCCCCCACTCCTCAAAGAATGGTGTTAAATTTCGCCCCGTGACGTTTGCTGCTGTCACCATAAAGTGCTGCCGAACAGCAAAGTCGTTGACGGGTTCGGGGATGCCCTTCGCATTCTCAATACGAAACTGCTGAGACAAATGGGCATAAAAGTTATTTCCGAAGCCACGGCGCAGTTGATCAAACATTAAAACCTTGAGCCTGTCATTGCTTCCAATATCTTCAAAGTCTCGTTGGGCAATCGGAGTTTTCCGAAATATCGCAACATCTTCGCGGACCGAGTCTACGTCAAGGTAGTTGGGGTAGCCCTGCGCTTCTTGTACCGTTAACGAAGAGACATTGTTGGTGATTTAACCCAAACCACTCCATCTGTTTTCATTCATTTGATACGTATGGCCAACTTCGTGATAAAGGCCAAATTGATCATTTTCTGAGCCAACGAGAATTGTGGTGCCAGCGCCAGTCGATATTTGAAATGTGATGCGGTAAGAAGTGGCTGATGCATAGCCGGCCCCCTCATCGGGATTAGCGATGTACATGTAGTGAGATGATTTATGAGCGCAATCAAGTGCGTATCTGGACAGCCCGAAGTGCGCATTGGTGTAGGCGACCACTTCGTCCATCATGGCGATTCTTCGGTCAAGATTGGTTGGTTGAGCTATCAGGTCAATCACAGCCTTCGCATATTGAAAATTGGCGTGAATATATTCACCAATAAGTTCAATGAAAGGGGCTAGGTTCCACTGCAAAATTTGTAAGTTGAATTCGTCTCGGGTCGTCACACCCTTAATGAAAGTAGGGATGGGGTATCCTCCTTCAATTTCGACGAAGGCATCACCACTGGATCGCCGATTTTGAATGTAGACCATGCCATCTATTGGGGCGACTATCCTATTGGCACCAGCATTCAAGCTATGGGAAATGGGTTGGGTTGAAACTCCATTGTTCAGGTTTGCATAGACTCCATATTGCCCGATTACAACTTCCAGGCCACTGATGGAGGGTGACACAGTAATCGTAAGGGGGGTTCCTTTCTTGGCGTATCGCCCTGTGGGTTGGAAGTTGCTATGAGGAAACCGGAGTCCCTCCGCTCTTGCAGCCGCCTTTGCATCTCCGAGGGCTTTAGCGAGAAGCGTGGATTTCCCGTATTTGATGATCAACTGTAGATGAGTGATTTCTGTGATGTCAGAAACACTTGGCGAGGATGAGGTCATGAGTCGTCCTGTCGATGAGGGTGCACTAGACAGGTTGAGTGTGGAGGGATGCGTATTAATTACTACTGTTAGAAGTTACAGTTTTTTATAGTTTTTAGACTTAATGCAGGCTGATTTTTGTGGGTTTTATTGAGTGGGATGATGGTGCGCGAACCTGTCGTGCCGCAGATTGGCGACGTGCTTTGGAACGGGTGTTTCGACGTTTCGCGATCAGTGCAGGAGAAACGGTGTGCCAGTCCAAGCCGCGGTGTCGTCACGGCTAGGGCCAGCAAGCCCGCTCCCACTTAAAGCCGTCAGGCTGATCGCGCCACTTGAGTTGCGTTGGTCTGTTTGCCCGGCGCGCTTGCTTTTCTGGCCGAGCGCAACAACATCAATGTCCCCACCAGTGCTGTACCCGCCAGGAAGTACATCCCGGCATGAGCACTGTCGAACTGTTGTTCGGCCCAGGTTTTGACCGTCGGCGCGAGAAAGCCGCCGAGGTTGCCCAGCGCGCCAATCACGGCGATGCCGCTGGCCGCGGCGGCGCCACTGAGGAAGCGGGTCGGTAAGGTCCAGAACAACGGTTGTACGGTGATGAATCCGGCTGCCGCCAGGCAGAACGCCAGGATCACCAACGGCAGGCTGGCGCTCAAGGTCGAACCGACCATGCCCACCGCCGCCAACGCCAGCATGAGTGCGGCGAACCGGGTTTGTTGGCCTTTGCGGTCGGCGTAGCGGGTCACGGCATACAGCACGGTGACGGTGGCAATCCACGGGATGGACGTCAACAGGCCAACCTCCAGACCAATGCCGGTGCCGAGCAACTCGGCAATTCGCGTCGGCAGGTAAAACAACACGCCGTATACGCTGACCTGGATCGTGAAGTAGATCAGGGTGAAGTACAGCACCGTCGGGTTGATCAGCGCAGCACGCCACGATGACGGGCCTTTGTCGGTCTTGAGCAGGTGTTCCTTTTCCAGTTCGTGCTCGACGGCAGCTTTTTCTTCGTTGCTCAGCCATTTGGCCGTGCGCGGTTTGTCAGTGAGGTAGAACAGCGCAAACACGCCGATCACCGAGGCGGCGAGACCTTCGGTAACGAACATCCATTGCCAGCCGGTCAGGCCAAACTGCGCGCTTTCCAGCAGCCAGCCCGACACCGGGCCTCCGATCATTAATGACACTGGCACCCCGAAGTAGTAAATGCCGTAGGCCGCGCCGCGCTTGTTCTGCGGGAACCAGTAGGTGAGGTACAGCACCACGCCCGGCGACAGGCCTGCTTCGGCCACGCCGAGCAAGAACCGCAGGATGTAGAAGCTGGTTTCGTTGTGGGCAAACATCATTGCCGCCGACACCAGCCCCCAAGTGATCATGATCCGGCTCAGCCAGATGCGCGCGCCAATTTTGTGCAGCATCAGGTTGCTGGGCACTTCAAAGACGGCATAGCCGATAAAGAAAATACCCGCGCCCAAGGCAAACGCGGCGTTACTCAGGCCGGTGTCAGCTTGTAAGGCATGTTTGGCAAAGCCAATGTTCGATCGGTCAATAATTGCCATCGCGAACATCAAGGCGACAAAGGGCAGGATGCGCCAACGAATCTTGCTGAGCGCCTGATTCAACACAGAGTTAGACATGAGTAGCTCCGATTATTTTTTTTTGTGGAGTACAGCAACAAGGGTACAGCGATTAACGTGTTTTCAAGGCCGCGCGGGCATAGGCCGCCACGATGACAAAACAGCCCATCGGCAACAGATAAGCCATCGCGGTCGAGGCGTGGTCGGCGAGCATGCCCATCACATAGGGCAACAGGGCGCCGCCGACAATGGCCATGATCATGAATGAGCTGCCGCGCTTGGTATGGGGGCCGAGGTTTTTAACGCCCATGGCGAACAGCGTCGGGAACATGATCGACATAAAAAAGAACGTCGCTATCAGCGCCACCACTGATACGCCTTCAACGCCCATTACGACCACAGCACACAGGGCCACGTTGATCAGCGCGTAAATCAGCAGCAGGCGCTGGGCGTTGATACGGCCCATTAACCAAGTGCTGAAAAAGCGCCCAAACATGAAGCTGAGCATGGCGACCGAGAGCAGATACGCTGCTTGCTGGCTGCTCATGTGGGCCCAATGTTCGGTGACGTAGTTGATAAAAAATGCCCCAACCCCGACTTGCGCGCCGACGTAAAAGAACTGTGTGATCACCCCGGTGACGAACTCGCGGTGCTGCCACAGGCTTTTGTCGCTGAGGTGTTGGGCTTTGGTTTCTTGCTCGCGCAGGTCTGGCAGCGGAGTGCGGGCGATAAGCACAGCCACCAGCAGCACCATGGCCGCGATCACGAGGTATGTCATTTGCAGCGACTGCGTGGTGTCGGTGCTGTTGGCGCCACTGAAGAACAGCGCGCCGCCAATCAGCGGGCCAAAAAACTGCCCAAGACCGTTGAACGACTGCGCCAGATTCAAGCGTCGCTCAGCACCGGCAGGTGAACCCAGCACGGTGGCATACGGGTTGGCGGCGGTTTCGAGGCAGCCTAGGCCGCAGGCAATCACGAACAGGGCGAATAAAAAGAACTGAAAGCTTTGTGCGGCGGCAGCCGGCATAAACAGCAGCGCGCCAGTCGCGTACAGGCAAAGACCGAGCAGAATGCCAGCCTTGTAGCCGTACTTGTCCATCAGAAACCCGGCGGGCAGGGCGATCAGAAAATACGCACCGAAGTAGGCGCTTTGTAGCAAGCCGGACTGGGCCTTGCTGACGTGCAGCGTCTCTTGGAAATGCTTATTCAGCACATCCAGCAAGCCATAAGACAGGCCCCAGAGAAAGAACAGGCAGGTCACCAGAATCAGTGCCCAGCGATAGGACGTCACCGTCTTTGCAAGGGACGGCGCTACAACGTTCGAGTGCTTAAGTGACATGACGCATCTCCTTTTTATTGTTGTCAGCGACTTGCATGAATCCATCGGTAGGCGCTGGCGCAAGCTGCGATCTTTTGTGTTTAAAGATCAAAAGATCGCAGCCTGCGGCAGCTCCTACGGGGGCAGGCTGAATATTTGCGTCATGGGTGCCCACTTTTCGTCGGCTTGGGTCCACGGCGTTGGTTGTTGAAAACGCCACATCAGCGCTTCCCATTCCTGCACGCGGGCATCGCTGGCGCTGGCCTGTGCAAACGCCTTGGCGTCGAAATCCGGGGTGGTGTCCATGACCATGAACAGCCGCGTGCCCAAGCGCCAAATCTGCATGTCGAGTACCCCGTGCGGGCGCAGGTGGTCACTGATCTGCGGCCAGATGTGTTGGTGCAAGCGCTCGTACTCGGCAATCAGCGCCGGGTCGTCGATGAGGTCCAGTGCCAAGCATTGGCGGCTCATGTCAGCGCCCGGTCCAAGTGGGTATAACCACCGTCGACCACCCACCATTGGCCGGTGGTGTGCGAGGAGCGCGATGACAACAGAAACAACACGCTGTCGGCGATTTCTTGGCAGGTGGTCATGCGCTGACCCAACGGGATTTTCTCGACGATGCTCGCCAACTTGGCTGAAGGGTCAGGGAAGGTGTTGATCCAACGCTCGTATAACGGGGTCATGACTTCGGCCGGGATCACTGCGTTTACACGGATACCGTCGGGCAGCAAGGAGGTGGCCCATTCGCGGGTCAGTGACAATTGCGCGCCTTTGGCCGCGGTATAGCCGCTGGTGCCGCCTTGGCCGGTGAGGGCCGTTTTGGAGCTGATATTAACGATGGAACCGCGTGTGGCCTTGAGCGCGTCGACGCACAAGTGGGTCATGAGGTAGTAATGGATCAGGTTTTTTTCCAGCGACGCGATGAACGCTGAACGTCCTGCTTCCAAGCCCACCCCGTCATTCACGCCCGCGTTGTTGACCAACCCGTCGATACGCCCAAAGCGTTGCAGCACACTGGCCACCGCGGCGCGACAGGCGTCTTCGTCGCGCAATTCAACTTGGATAAACAGACTGTGTGAGGCGCGTTGATCCAACTGGCAGGCCAGTTCATCCGACAACGGGCTGTGACCAAAAATAACCGGGATCGCACCTTCATCGGCCAGCGCCAGAGAAATGGCCGCACCAATCCCGGACCCGCCGCCGGTGACGATAAAGACCTTGTCTTGCAGATAAAGATTCATGCGCTCACTCCTTTAATCCCGTAGATCGAGCAGGCGTTGCCGCCCCAAATCGCTGATTGTTGTGTGGCGCTGAGGGTGCGCACGACGCTGTCAATGAGGGTGTGGGTGGTGGGGTAGTCGCTGGCCAGCAGGCATACAGGCCAGTCTGAGCCGAACATCAAGCGTTCAGGCCCAAACAGCTCTAGGGCGGTGTGCAGATATGGCGTCAGTTGATCGCTGCGCCAGTGTTGCCAGTGCGCTTGGGTTATCAGCCCCGACAACTTGCAACTGACATGCTCCAAGGCTGCCAATGGCGCCAATTGCTCGGCCCACGCAGACAGGGCGTTGGCCTGTACATCGGGTTTGGCGAGGTGATCAAGCACCATGTGATGCTGGTCGTGTCGCTGGCACAGTTGCGTTGCCGCGCTCAGGTCGCAGGCTTTGATCAGCACTTCGTAGACTTTGCCGTGACGCTGCAAGGTCGCCAGCCCCCGATTGAACTTGGGGGTTTGCATAAACGCGGCAGGCGAGGGCTCGTCTTGTAGCTGATGACGAAAACCGCTCAACGCCGACGCTTGGTGCCAACGTTCCAGCGACTGTTCAAGGTCGGCGGCGCACAAGTCGACCCAGCCCACCACGGCGTAGATCCACGGGTAACGTTTGGCCAGCAGCAATAACCGGTCAGTCTCGTGTTCGCTGGCTTGGGCCTGCACGGCAATGCAGCCATCCAGCCCGGCCTGATCGAGCAAGGGCCGCAAGTCATCGGGCTGAAAATCCCGGCGCAAGCAAGCCATCTCACGCTCAATCCAAGGATAGGACGCAGCGTCATAGCGCCAGAAGTGCTGGTGCGCATCTAGCCGTAATGGGTGTGTGGACGACATTATTCTTGTACTCCGCCCGTTCAACAGTCTGAGTTAACCCCGATAGCGGTATTGCTCGCGGGACGCGGCTTTCATCTGGATCGAGAAACCCGGTGCCTGCGGTGGCATGTACGCGGCATTGCGGATCACACACGGGTCTTCAAAGTGTTCGTGCAGATGGTCAACAAACTCCACCACACGGCCTTCGTACGTGGCGGCAAAGCACAGGTAGTCGATCATCGACAGGTGCTGGACGTATTCGCATAAACCCACACCCCCGGCATGCGGACAGACCGGTAAGTTGTACTTGGCCGCCATCAGCAACACCGCCAGTACCTCGTTAACGCCACCCAAGCGGCAGGCATCAATCTGCACCACATCAATCGCTTCGCGCATGATCAGTTGCTTGAACACAATACGGTTCTGGCACATTTCGCCGGTCGCGACTTTGACTGGGCTGACCCCCAAACGGATTTTGCGGTGACCTTCGACGTCGTCGGGGCTGGTCGGTTCTTCAATGAACCATGGGTTGGCGAACGACAACTCACGCACCCAGTCAATGGCGGTATCGACTTCCCAGACTTGGTTGGCGTCGATCATTAACTGGCGGTGCGGGCCGATCACTTCGCGGGCGATGCGTACCCGGCGGATATCGTCATGCAGGTCGTGGCCGACTTTTAATTTGATATGAGAGAAGCCCGCGTCGACGGCTTCTTGGCACAGCCTGCGCAGTTTTTCATCGGCATAACCGAGCCAGCCAGCCGAGGTGGTGTAGCACGGGTAACCCTCGGCTTCGAGCAACGCCAAGCGTTCGGTCTTGCCGTGGGCGCGTTCGCGTAGCAGGGTCAGCGCTTCGTCAGGGGTGATGCAGTCGGTGATGTAGCGAAAATCAATGCAGCGCACCAGTTGCTCGGGGCTCATGTCCGCCACCAAGCGCCACACCGGCTTGCCCTCGGCCTTGGCCCACAAATCCCAAGCTGCGTTCACCACCGCACCGGTGGCCAAGTGGATGGCGCCCTTATCCGGGCCGATCCAGCGCAGTTGGCTGTCGCTGGTCACGTAGCGCCAGAAGCGGCCCATGTCTTCGGCGATCCAATCAAGCTTTAAACCCACCATTAACCCGGCCAGCGCCTTGATCGAGGCGCAGCAGATTTCGTTGCCCCGGCCGATGGTGAAGGTCAGGCCGTGGCCTTCGAGGTTGGGGGTGTCGGTTTCGAGGATGACATAGGCCGCGGAATAGTCTGGATCCGGGTTCATCGCATCCGAACCGTCCAGTGACAGGGAGGTGGGAAAACGAATGTCTTCAACGCGTACGGCAGTAATCGTGGTCATGGCGTTCTCCGGCTTAGTCAGCGTCGACAGTGCGTTGGTTTTGTTCACCTAGGCCGCTGATGCCTAAGCGGATGTGCTGGCCAGCGCGCAGGTATACAGGTTCGGGTTTTATGCCCAGACCCACGCCGGGCGGGGTGCCGGTAGAAATCACGTCGCCAGGTTGCAGGCTCATGAACTGGCTGAGGTAACTGACGATTTTCGGGATCTGGAAAATCATCGTCCGGGTGTTGCCGTTTTGGTAGCGCTTGCCGTCGACCTCTAGCCACAGATCGAGTTGGTGTGGGTCGGCGATTTCATCGCGAGTCACCAGCCAAGGGCCGAGTGGGCCGAAGGTGTCGCAGCCTTTGCCTTTGTCCCAGGTGCCGCCCAGTTCCAGTTGAAACTCGCGCTCGGAGACATCGTTGATCACGCAATAACCGGCCACGTGCTCCAGCGCATCGCTTTCGCTGATGTAACGACCGCCTTTGCCGATGACTACGCCCAGCTCGACTTCCCAGTCGGTTTTACGTGAGTTGCGGGGGATTTCGATGGCGTCGTTTGGGCCGACAATGGCGCTGGTCCACTTGTTGAAGACCACCGGCTTTGCCGGGATCGCCGCACCAGTTTCGGCGGCGTGATCGGCGTAGTTGAGGCCGATGCAGATGAACTGCCGTTAGTTGCTCCAGCCGCCGTCGATAATTTGCGTGGTGCCGGTGGTGAAGCCGCTGGCACTTGAGCCCAAGTACAAGGCCAGTTGCGCGATTTCTTGCGCGGTGCCGATCCGGCCCATGGGCTGGCGCGCGGCGAAGGCGGCATACACCTCGTCCACGCTGCGGCCTTCTCGCGCCGCTTGCTCGCGGATGCGCTGGCGCAGGGAAGGGGAGTCGACAGTACCGGGGCAGATGGCGTTGCAGCGGATGTTCTGGTTCACAAAGTCCGCCGCCACTGAGCGGGTCAGCCCCAACACGGCACCTTTGCTGGCGCAGTAGGCAAAGCGGTTGGGCACGCCTTTGATGCTGGATGCCACGGAGGCCATGTTGATGATCGAGCCGCCGCCGTTGTCCAGCATGCCCGGTAAAAAGGCGCGGATCATGCGATACATGGCGGTCACGTTAAGGTCGAGGGCGAACGCCCAATCGTTTTCACTGCACTCCAAGATAGTGCCGCTGTGGACCACGCCTGCGCAGTTGAACAGCACATTCAACGGGCCAAGCTCATTGGC